>NZ_JACJRY010000009.1:0-240551 GCF_014697485.1 Anabaena sp. FACHB-83
AAGCTCATTAAACGCAGAGCTTATGGCTTAACTAACTTTAATAGTTTTAGAAGAAGGGTTTTACTAAATTGGTATTTCTGTTGTTAACTTAACATATCTACTCTCGGAGAGCCAAAATATTTTGCGATCGCTGGATGGTTGCAAGAAAAAAATTGGGCGCATTTTCTCCAAGAAATTGCGATAGTTCAGATTTTAATTCCAACAAATGCACAAATGGTAAAACTTCTTGTTGCAGAGCATCAATAATCGATTGTACTTGTTTTGAAGCGAAAAGTAATGTTAAATTATTTCCAATTAAATCGGCTGCGGAAATCCCAAAAAATTCACTTGTATTTTCACTAGCTTGTAGAATCTTGAGATGTGGTAATTCCAAAGCTAACAGGACACCAAATGGTTGAATATAACCAGGAATGTTGATTGGTTCCTGATCGCAGTCAATGACAGTCATCGTATCAAAATCGGTCATTTTGAAATTGTAATATTTTATTTTTTCGAGAGAATTTGATGAGCAAAAAAGACATTTTATACCAAGTGTTTTCAGTTTACACTGTATTTAGCCAGAGATGGAATGAGGAAATGTTGGGAACGAGATGAATTTTGTGTTTCCGTGAAAAATTGTATGATCAAGTTAGTTATTTTTGCATATAACATTTATCCCAAAAATATCTTAGTGGCAAAAGTTTGGTAATTGCGATCGCTCCCCCAATGCCAATAATAAAAGAGCGTATATACATATATATATACGCTCTACGAGGAGAGAAAATTGGCAGTAAAGAGAAACTTATTCGTAAATAACAAACCCAGCCGCAGGGACAGTAATTTTCACCGCTTTCCCATTCCTGGCTGCAACTTTCACTGTTTGACCGACTTGTTGTTTATCGGTAGAGTAAATGCAAGTTAGGAAATCACCTTCATTGTGTAATTCGTTATCAATCGTCACCCAAGCTTCACGAGGTTGATCATAGTCGGTATTGATAGCTGCGACTATTTCTTGGTCGCTGAGAATGCGAGACCAAGGGACAACAGAACGAATTTCATTACCGATGATTTGGGGTAAACCAAAGTTTACGCCATCACCAGAAATCGGACGGAGATATTGACGACCACGACTTAAAGCTTTCTTCGTGCTTCTAATTTTGAGAATTTGGGAAATTTCTTGATAAATGTAATTGTCTTCGTTAAAGAAGTGAACGCCTTTAGTAGCAAATGCGCCAAATTCACCGCCAAACATAGACTCGCGCAAATAGCGATCGCTATCTCCATGTCCATCAAAACCTTGTTCTGTACCATAATAAATACAAGGGATACCCAGCGTTAAAGCGTTGAGTGCTAAAGCGTTCAGTACTACTTTTGTCGCATCTTTATCTGCACAAAATCTGGCTTTGTTTTGTCCCTTACGTACTTGGTCATGGTCGTCGAACATCGTCACGACCTTATCTCTAAACCAAATGTGAGATTCTTTCTGTACCAGTAAAGAATTACGGAACAAACTAAAGTAATCTCTAGGGTTACGATATCCTTTCACCAAATATTCCAGTTTGTCAGGAATCTCATCAACACCTAAAGCAGCATCTAAACCTGTCTCCTCTAAAGTTTCAAATGCTCTCCTTCTTCCGCCAGTAATTTCACCAACCAAAAAGAATCTTTCTTTACCAATACTTTGGGCAAACTCATGAATCATCGAAGCAAAAATGCGCGTTGCGCCTTTATCCATGTGTTTGACAGGGGGGTGGGGTTGAAATGTACCTCATCCAACCGAGAACCGCTATATGTCATTACGAGGAACGAAGCAATCGCAAAATCTTACCATTCTGAGCGAGTTCATGAGATTGCTACTCTTCTCCCAAAGGGAGACGCTACGCGAACGGGAAGCCACTTCGTGTCTACGTCATTCCTCTGGAGCGAGACGCTACGCGATCGCTTGTCAGAAATTATTCAGCCGGATCTACAGTTTGGATCTTAGTGGAATTCCAATGCAAAACCTCCCACCTCCATCCAATATGCCTGACGGAAGAATGTATCCGCCACTTGATGACTATATAACTCGACATCCCGACGGTAGTATTACGGCAAAGTCACGAGGTCATCGCATTAAGATAGATGCGGATGGTAGTATGACAATCACAAACAGGAAATCAGGACAAGTAGAATTCAGTAAACCTGGATCTGGACAATGATTTACAAGAAAGAAGATTTTAACGATTCAGGAGACCAAGCATCTGAGTCAACAATACTCGATAAGATTTCTGTCCTTGCTAAACAAATAAAATTGTCTTTTCCAGGAGCAATAACGACCCTAGAAATCTTTTCTTCATGTTCTGCCATGCTTGACATTCGCCTAAATAACAAGCTGTTTGTCTTGGATTATTCTCCTACAAATGGTTTTGGGATTGATGAAGTGAGAGAAGAAGATGCTTTTAACACAGGCTACAGATTTAACACGAAAGATTTCTATATCGCCACAGAGGAACTGAATAAGTTGATCAAATCTACAGAAAAATAAAGTGTCTGCCATGAAAAGCATTAGTCATGATTCTCATAAATACTTTCACGGGTAAAAGCCTCTGGCTGTAATGCTCTATCACCGCCAAAGTTTCTCACTCGTTCATCAATCAACCTGAGTAGAGGTTCACTAATTCCAGTGACTTCAATTTTGTGATTGTCCATATTGTTTTTCATGATATGTTTCCAATGTAGGGGCAATGGTTGGAAAGCCCCTACTAAATTTTGAAAAACCAACGCCGACGATACATTCCATACAGAATTGTCCACCACAATAAAACCATGACTATGGCAAATGCAAGTGAACCATTGAATGTCCCCGCCCAAGAGCGAAATAGGTTGTCATAAATCCAGTTGTAGGTTGTGCTGCTGCCAATGTTAGTTTTGAGTAAAATTCGGGTGAGTATGCCAGAACCAACAAACAAAAAGATGGCATTTAATCCCATCACTTCTAATGGTAGTCCCCAGTTTCTCAAATTGCGGACTTCGATGAGTTCATAACACAAAGCTAAAGTGAGTAATGCCCAACCTGCGGTAAACACAACATAAGAACTTGTCCACAGTTGTTTATTAATGGGAAATAAAAATCCCCACAATAATCCAATTACTAAGGCAATTAAACCAAAAATTACTAAATTTATACTTGTGCGGCTTTTAATTGGCTGAATGCGTAACCAGTCGCCTGTAAAATATCCCAAAAAGACGGTAACAACAGATGGCAAAGTACTAAATAAGCCTTCTGGGTCAAAGGAACCAGCGCGATAAATATGTTTACCTAGAATTATGCGGTCAATGTAACCACTGAAATTTCCTTCTGGGGTGAGATTTCCAGCGCCAAAGCCAGGGACGGGGATAAATTGCATCGCCAGCCAGTAACCGATGAGGATAACAGCTGTTAGTATCCATAACCAACGGCGGGAAAGATTGAGAACTGCTAAGGCTGCAAGTACATAAGCAAGGCTGATGCGCTGCAAGACTCCCATAATTCGCAGTGTGCCGAAATTGGGTGGTATGCCTTTAATTAACCAATCAAGGGTTAAAGACACCAGCGCCAGGAACAAGCCCAGGGCAAATAATATCAGACCACGGCGGAAAATACGCTGATAGACAGTAGCCGTCGGGCGATTTTCTGGGGTGTACTTGGCGAAAGAAAACGGCATTGCGACACCGACAATAAATAAAAAGAATGGAAAAACCAAGTCTGTCGGTGTGCAACCATGCCATTTTGCATGGTCGAGAGGGGGATAGACATAATCCCAATTACCGGGATTATTCACTAAAATCATAGAGGCGATCGCAATTCCCCGAAATACATCCAGGGAAACGAGGCGCGTAGAGGGTGTAGAGGAATTTTTCATAACGTTATAGTTTAATCTGTTCAACGCTCCTCCAAAACTTTTGTGAACATCAAAGACATTTTTCTTAGTGGATTTTTACGTCTAGGAAAGCAGCACAGGAATTTAATTCTTACCGCCTGTCTCCTGTCTCCTGTCTCCTGTCTCATCCCAGTCCAAATGGCTGACTCCTCACCCCAGCCAGCCGCTATCATTCCCCCATCACCCAGCCGAGAATTTCGGGGGGTGTGGGTTGCAAGTGTGGCTAATATTGACTGGCCTTCTAAACCGGGTTTAACCACCAGTCAACAACAAGCCGAGTTAATTACAATACTCGATCGCGCGGCCAAATTAAAACTCAATGCCGTGATTTTACAAGTCCGTCCTGATTGTGATGCCTTATACCAATCTACATTAGAACCTTGGTCAGAATTTTTAACAGGACAAATGGGTAAACCACCCGCACCTTATTATGACCCCTTAGCTTTTGCAGTGGCAGAAGCCCATAAACGCGGACTGGAATTACACGCTTGGTTTAATCCTTATCGCGCCAGTCATCCCCAGGGCAAATCAACAGTTGCACCGAATCATATCAGCAAAACTCATCCACAATTAGTCAAACGTTACGGCAAATATCTCTGGTTAGACCCCGGTGAAAAAGCCGTGCAGGATTACACCGTGCAAGTCATTATGGATGTTGTGAATCGATATGATATCGATGGTGTGCATATTGATGATTACTTTTATCCCTATCCCGAAAAAGATAGAAGAAATAAAAAAATTGATTTTCCTGACCAAATTAGTTGGCAAAAATATCAACAATCAGGAGGGACAGCAACCCGTGATGATTGGCGGCGAGAAAACGTCAACACCTTAATTCAACGACTTTATCAAAGCATTAAAACAGCTAAACCTTGGGTGAAATTTGGTATTAGTCCTTTTGGCATTTGGCAACCAGGATTTCCCAAACAAATAGGCAATGAAAAAGCGTTTAATGCTTATCAAGAACTATATGCAGATTCTCGCAAATGGTTAATGAATGGTTGGTTAGATTATCTCTCACCCCAACTTTATTGGAAAATTGCACAGCCCCAAGAAAGCTATCCTGTATTGTTGAATTGGTGGACATCACAAAACACTCAATCTCGACATATTTGGCCAGGAATTTATACTAGCCGCATCGGACAAAACAGCCGCACAGCTTGGCCTGCTAAAGAAATTGTCTATCAAATTAAAACAACTCAAGGTCATGTTGGTTCTGATGGCAATATTCACTTTAGTATGAAACCTCTGCTACAAAATCGCGGCGGCATTGCAGATTTATTACCACAAGATGTTTATCACCATCCCGCATTAGTCCCGGCATCACCTTGGTTAGATAATACACCACCCGAAAAACCACAAGTCAGTTTAGCAAAAGATGTCACTGGAACTAAAACAGTTCTGAGATGGCAAGCTACAGGTAAACAAGCAGTTTGGTTATGGGTTGTGCAGACCAAAACAGGTAATGAATGGAATACCAATATTTTACCGGCTGGGCAGAATTCAACTTTGTTAAATAATCATCAAGTTGAAGATGTCGCTGTGTCGGCGGTGACTCGTTATGGTGTGCAAGGAACAAGCGCCGTTGTGGAAATTCCTCGATATCAAGTGAGACAGTCTAATGTTCGCAGTTCTGTGCCAAGATTAAATTCTCGTTAATGAAGTTCTGATACTCATTAATGAGTCTTTGATACTCACGCGAGAGTCTTTTATACTCGTGCGCGAGTCTTGAATACTCGTGAATGAGTCTTTGATACTCACGCGAGAGTCTTGAATACTCGTGAGCGAGTCTTTGATACTCACGCGAGAGTTTTGAATACTCGTGAATGAGTCTTTGATACTCATGCGAGAGTCTTGGATACTCATGCGAGAGCCTTTTATACTCGCTCACGAGTCTTTAATACTCATGCGAGAGCCTTTGATACTCGTGAATCAGTTTTACCTCTCCCTAACCTTTCCAAGGGAAAGGCTACTGTGTACACACAAGTCAAAAATTTTTATGTTCAACCACATCCCGCCTAGAACTAAAGTTCCAGGCTAATAGCTAAAGTCCACTCAAGTGGACTGGAAGACATTTTTAGTTGAGTCATCTTTAGATGACTTGCGCTATTAGACTCGGAATTCATTCCGAGGCGGGACAGATGCACTAAACGAATATTTGTGTGTATACCTTACCCTTTTTAATGGAGGTTGTAGGGATCTGTGAAGACTAATAAAGCTAAACCGAGAAATATTGGAATTAACAGGCTGAAGCGTGTAGTAAAATTTGCCTAAGTGCGTAAAACTACAGATGGCTTTAGACTTCTCCGGTCAAAATCTCCGAGGACGCAACTTCAAAGGACAAAACCTTGCAGGTGCAAACTTTAGCTATGCCGATATTCGAGGCGCAAACTTTAGCGGTGCTAACTTGACAGAGGCAAATTTCAGTCACGCCAAAGCTGGACTACAAAAACGTTGGGTAATTGGTTTAGTTCTTGTCTCGTTCTTATTGTCAGCATTGTCAGGATATCTCTGGGCTGTTAATGGTTACTTGGTGTCACTGATATTTGAATCATCTATAGAAAACCAAATTTCGGGATGGGTGACTCTAATCATATTGATTGCTTTCTACTTCATCACAATCCGTCAAGGATTCACAGATGCTTTAGGAGCAGTCGCCGTCGCCGTCGCCGTCGCCTTTACCGGAGCCTTTACCTTCGCCTTTGCTGGAGCCTTCGCCAGAGCCTTTGCTGGATCTGTTGCGAGCGCCTTTGCCGGAGTCTTCGCCGTCGCTTTTACTGGAGCCTTCACTGGAGCGATTGCCGGATCTAGAACCGTCGCCTTTACCGGAGCCTTCACCGGATTCATTGCCGGAGGTATATCTGTTGTTGAAGCTAGAGCCGTGGTTGTTGCATTGACCGGAGCCGTCGCCTTCACCTTCGCAGGAATGTTACTAAGTATTTACATCGCTTCCTCAGCGATGAAAGGAAATGAAAAATATTCTCTAGTTCGTAATATGGCGATCGCCTTTGCAGCTACAGGCGGTACAAGCTTTCGTAACGCCAATTTAACCAATGCCAAATTCGCCGAAGCCACACTCAAAAGCAGCGATTTCCGCAACGCTACTCTTACTCGTACTCATTGGCATCAAGCCAAAATGCTTGACCGTGTGCGCCCTGGTAAAACCTATCTGCAAAACTCACAAGTACGCCAACTGCTAGTTACTGGACAAGGACAAGACAAAAACTTCGATCGCCAAAACCTGCGGGGTATAAACTTACAATCAGCTAACCTAGCAGATGCCAGCTTTATCAGCACTGACCTCAGTGAAGCTAACTTGCAAGATGCTGATTTATCCAGAGCCAAACTTAAACAAACCCAACTCGACGCAACCGATTTAACAGGCGCAATTCTCACAGGTGCATTCATTGAAGATTGGGGCATTACCAGAGAAACTAAACTGTATGGAGTGAGGTGTGAATATATCTTCATGCGCTTACCCACGAAAGAAAATCCCGACCCCCTCCGCAAACCAGATAATCACCAAGAAGTATTTCAAGACGGTGACTTTGCCGAATTTATCCAACCAATTTTTGACACCCTCGACCTTTATCACAATCAAGGCGTTGACCCCCGCGCCATTGCTATTGCGTTCAAAAAATTAGCAGAAAATCACCCCGAAGACGAGTTAGAAATTGTCGCAATAGAGAAACGCGGCGATGATAAATTATTAATCCGCGCCAAAACTGCGGTAGACGTTAATAAATCGCAACTGAGTGCCGAATATTTTGCAGATTATAATCAACTCAAAGCTTTATCTCAAAGTCAACAATCATTACTTATAGAAAAAGACGATCGCATTCGTAGTTTAGAAACTATGCTGACAACTGCTCTCCAGCAGCCCAAATATTATATAGAAGGAGATAATAAAGTGTCTGATATTAGCGGCATTAGTATTCAAGGCAGCAGTAATGTTAGTGGTATTGCGGGTGGTGGTTCTGTTGCCAACTTAGGAATAATTAGCGGCAATGTAAATATTGCCATTAATGAGTTACCCGATTCCCCCAATAGTGAGCAACCAGGAATTAAAGAATTACTCACACAATTACAACAGGCAATTTCCCAATCTTCAGAATTATCTGATGAAGATAAAGCCGAGGCTTTAGAACAAGTGAAAACTTTAGCCGAAGCAGGTCAAAATCCCCAAGAACCTGCCAAGCAAAAAACTGCCAAGACAGCCATCACCATGTTAAAAGGTTTATTTTCTGGCTTACCCGCCGTCGCTACATTGGTAGAAGCAGCAAATAATTTATTACCTGTCATTTCTAAACTATTTGGGTTGGGATAATTCTGGAGGTTTAGATCCCCGACTTCTTCAAGAAGTCGGGGATATTGGGGAACACATATCTTGCACATAGCCCCAACGAATGGAATTCGCGGCTATAAAAACGTAGACGCGCAAGCGGCTTCCCGCAGGGTAGTCCGCCTACGCAGACTAATGCAAAATCAAGGGTTTTGAACCCACACAGGAGGTCACTAATACCAAATTGAAGAATGATTGCGACAAATGAATTGCCCAAAAGCTTACCAGTAAAGCCTGTCTCAATCCAAAATTTAAAATCTAAAATCCAAAATGGTATAAGCTTGTCCTGAGCATAGCCGAAGGGCTTGTCGAAGTGCGGGTTTTGTCTGTGTCCAAGACGCAACTCTTGTCTGCTCTCGCCGTGACACCAGTAAAAATTTTTAGATTGAATATAAAGATTGATTAAGATTAATGGCGTACTGAAAAATATGATTAAGATGTTAGCTGAAAACTGGACTGTGATTGAAGCAAATTTACAGATTAACTGGCTGCTGGTAAATAACTGTTTGCAGTTTGCGGCTTGGGGAGTTTTTTCCCTGTTGCTGGCGGAGGTACTCAGGGATACTTACCATGCTTTATGTCACAAAGTAAGTTGGTTAGCTAAATGGCACAACAAGCATCATGCAGCCTATCGCCGCGACTTATCGGTAGTTTCTCTGAAAATGTACCAAGAGTCTCAGCTTTACCATGACATTGTAGAGTCGGTGCTTTTAGTCTTTGTTTTAACAATAGTTGCCTTATTGGTGAACCAATGGGGGTTGTGGTTCGGGGTATTATATGCTTGCACCTTTTTGTATGGGGCATCGGTGCGATATTTTCAAGGGAAAATAGAGACGGACTATAATCACTTACCCGGCCCTTTAGAAATTATTCCTTCGAGTTTTTGGGTAAATCGTGCTTACCATTGGCGACACCATTTTGATGATGTGAACGCTTATTACAGTGGTGTGTTTCCGTTGGTGGATAAAATTTTAGGTACAGCACTTTCTCTTAAAGGTAAAACCATCGCCATAACCGGTGCATCGGGAACTCTGGGACAAGCGTTAACAGCAGAACTGATTCAACACAATGCCAAGGTTGTAGCGATTACTACAAATCCAGATAAGTTAGTCACTCAAACCGGGGTAATGGTACTTCCTTGGGAGTTGGGGAATGAGGTACAACTGCGAGATAGGTTAGAAAAAGTCGATATTTTGATTATCAATCATGGTGTGAATGTTTATGGCGATCGCACACCCCAAGCCATCAATTCATCTTATGAGGTGAATACTTTTTCAGCATTGCGGTTGATGGATATCTTCATGACAACGGTGACGGGGCCACAAGACAAAGCCACCAAAGAAATTTGGGTTAATACTTCGGAAGCAGAGGTATCACCAGCCCTCAGTCCACTTTATGAACTGAGTAAACGCACCCTGGGAAATATTATTACCCTCAAACGTTTAGAAGGTAATTGCATCATTCGCAAATTAATCCTCGGCCCGTTTAAAAGTCAACTTAATCCCTATGGGGTGATGTCAGCTACCCAAGTGGCAAAATTCATTGTATTTTTAGCAGTCCGAGACTTTCGCAATATTATCGTGACAATTAATCCCCTGACTTATTTGCTATTTCCTTTCAAGGAGACTAGTACATGGCTGTATTATCGCGTGTTTAGTAAAGCTAAGAACTAGTAGTCTGCCAAGGAAACTTTGCGTTGTGGTCAGCAGAGGAGCAGAGGGGCAGAGGGGCAGGGGGGAAAGACTTACTGCAAGTTTCTCCCCTGCTCCCCTGCTCCCTTGCTTACCTCCACGTAGCAATTTTGGGTTGGTACACTACTAGAATTAATGCGATCGCTCATCAGTAAGATGTAGGATGGCGATCGTATGTATAATTCTGACTCGGTTCTAGCAGATAAAATGAAACAAAGACAGGCAACCAGCTAAACGGAAACTATTATGAGTCAAGCTATTGAAGGAGTACGCTGGACAATCCACGATATAGAGGTTCTACCTGAAAATGAGTGGACACGCTACGAAATTATTAATGGAGAACTGTTTGTGACTCGCACGCCTCACTATCGTCATCAACAAATATGTGGTAAAACTTTTCGCCAGCTTGATATTTGGTCAGAGTCTAGTGGTTTGGGCGTGACAATTATATCTCCTGGGTTGATTTTTTCGGAGGCAGATAGTGTTATCCCCGATGTAGTTTGGGTTAGCCAAGAAAGATTAGCCCAAATTGAAGATGAAGCAGGACATTTAACAGCCGCGCCAGAATTGGTAATCGAAGTATTATCTCCCGGTACACAAAACGAACGTCGAGATAAGGAAGCAAAACTGAAACTTTATTCAATTCATGGTGTGCGTGAGTATTGGATTTTGAATCGCTTTACTAAACAAGTGGAAGTTTATCGCCGAGAAAAAGCCCAGTTAATTTTAGTTGCAACTTTGATAGGTGATGATGAAATAACTTCGCCACTTTTACCAGGATTTTGTTGTTCTATTAGTTGCTGTTTTCCTGAATAATCATAGCAGAAGGCAGGAGAGAAGAGGGTTATAGCTTTGTTTACCTTTCTTAACTTAGTTTTGTTTTTTCCCACCGAATTACTTATTCATACTAAGTTGCTTTCAGAAATAGTATTCCTACTCCCCACTCTCTACTCCCTACTCCCAGCCCAAATTACTATCTTTGATTGCAACTTGGTATCAGCTAATTGGTAGGGTGAACCAAAATGTTACGCCTGTTTCTAATCCACTTTGGACACCAATTTCACCACCATGTGCTTGAACAATTTGTTTACACAAATATAAGCCCAAACCTAAACCTAAAGAATAAGGATTATTCTTGCCCCGAAAATATAAATCAAATAATCTTTGGCTTTGTTCTGGGCTAATACCAACACCGTTATCGCTGACGGTACAATAAATTTTTTCACCTTCAACTATGGCATTAATTATAATTTGCAATCCTGGTAAATTATGTTTGATGGCATTGCCAATTAAGTTAGAAAATACTCGCCATAGTTGTGTTGCATCGGCGTTGATTGAGGGTAAATCTGCGGTGACAAGATTGATGAGATGAGTTTGATTTTTTCGCAGCATTGGTTCTAAATCTGCGATCGCATCGGCGATAATCATATCTAACTGCACAGGTTGACGCTGTAAAACTAACCCTTGCATATCATTGACATGGGCTTCCATCAAGGAATTAATTAAGTTTAATTGGCGATCGCTACTCTGCACCATCCGTTCTAAAGTGGTACGGGGTAAAGAAATTACATTACTCTCCTCTCCTGCATTTTCTAGCAAATTCTTCAGCACCATCAAACTACCCAAAACTGGGTTACGTAAGTCATGAGATACTGCATGGAAAAAGACTCGCAGTGCTTCTTCGGTACGCTGGCGATCGCGCAATGCTGCCTGAAGTTCGCTAATATCTAAAATTATCCCCACTAAGCCGCCCAAGGAACCATCGACTTTAGAAAAGCTGGCTTTGTAAAATATGACATCATGTTTGGTTTGATCAGCAAACACCAAAAAACTTTCGTAAGTTTGCACTTGTTGTTGTTCCAACAAGGTCATATCTGCGTGATAATATTGGTCAGCCAATTCTCTGGGTGCTAAGTCATAATCAGATTTACCAAGAATTTGTTCTTTGCGTAAACCCAGAACCGCTTCAAACGCTGTGTTGCAACCAAGGTATAAACCTTGAGTATTCTTATAAAAAACAGGAGTGGGAATTGTATCGATTAAAACTTGTAAGAAATCGATTTGTTCTTGTAAGGCTTCTTCGGCTTGTTTGCGTTGGGTAATATCCTCAATTAACCCTTCATAATAAAGTAATTTTCCGGCTGCATCACGCACAGCATAGGCTTTTTCCGAAATCCAAACTATACTGCCATCTTGGCGATAAATTTGTGATTCAAATTCGGAGATAATGCCATACTTTTCAATTAAGCGCACAAACTCAGCCCGACGCTTGGGGTCAACATACAACTGATTTTCAATATCTGTAAAATTAGCTGTAACTTCTTCTGGTGAAGAATAGCCATAAATTTTAGCTAATGCCGGATTAGCTGTAATATATCGACCATCAGGACTACTTTGAAAAATCCCTTCAATGGCGTTTTCAAAAATACTGCGATATTTGGCTTCGGCGACGACTAATTTGCGATTAGCTGATTCTAATTCTTTGCGGGCGTAAAATTCCGAACGTTGTAGGCGATCGTATAAATAAACTCCCAAATCACAGATAACACAAAACCAGAATATATATAAAACAAATGTCACATTATATATTTCTGGATGTTCTGGTTTAAGTGTTTTTAATCCCAAGGCAGTATTCACAATAAAATAGTAACCTAAAATACTTACCTGAGATATAAAATGGAGCGGCCAGCGCACTGGCATAAATATAGCTTGACTAAGAAATAGCAACGACCAACCAACAATATCTGGTAAGGCAAAACCTTTAATTGTGGCGAACAATTGCGACGCAAAACCAACTGACCAAGATGTACCTAAAAATAATCTACCTGGGTGACGATGACCAAAGCGAGTTTTATGTAAACTAAAACAAATCAATAAACTCAGTAACATGGAAACGTTAATCGCCAGTCCTTGAATCCTGACTATTCTTGGTATCTGTACCAATTCTTGTAGAGAAAAGAATAAGTCATAAATATCGCGGACAGTAAAAGTCAATAAACAAATAAATGCCAACCATAACCACAGACGTAATCTCTGCCAAAAAAAATGATTACGCCAAGAGTGATATTCACCAGTAATTACATCAATTTTTGGTGCTGAAAAAACTTGTTGCCACCAAATTCCAAATTTTTGCAATAATTTAGCCATTAGTGTCTTACCAACTTTGACCATACCATCGCAGGTGTTGTTCCATTTTCTCCCTCGTATTTATTATGATCAGTTATGGCTACATTTTGACGACTAATCGGCTACAGACAATGTGAACCAAAATGTTAATCCTCGTTTGCGGTTACTAATTACACCAATTTCGCCGCCATGTGCTTGAATAATTTGGCGACATAAATACATTTTCAACCCTAGAATTGTGGAACAAGGTGCTTGGGGTTCTCGCACATATAAATCAAACAGGCGATCGCCTTCTGTTTTACTCATGGTGACACCGTTATGTTCAATTTGAATTTTGACCATACTTTCCACAACGGTGGCTGTCAGCGCCAATTTCAACCCTGGGGGATTTTGTTGCAAACTATAAATTAACAAGGTCAGCAACACTGTTTGTAACTGTGTGGGATCTGTCTTGATTAATGGCAAATCTTCGTTAATTAAGTTTTCGAGTGTTGCCTGATTTTGCCACAACAGTGGTTGTAAGTCGGGCAGAATTTTTTCGAGGAGTGTGTTTAAATTTACCTGCTGGAGATTTATAATAACACCTTGCTCCATACAACAATGAATTTCTAACAAAGAGTTAATCATTGTGAGTTGGCGATCGTTCCCTTGAATCATCCGTTCAATTACTGAACTAGGTACAGGAATTGACTGAGAAACAGCAGGGTAAGAAGTTTCTGCTGGTGGTGTATGGGAACAGAGGAGGACAGGTGGTGATTGTTCCCCAACTCCCAAATCCCGACTCCCGACTCCCCCATTTTCTAGCAAATTCTTCAGTACCATCAAATTGCCCATAACTGTGGTGCGTAAATCATGGGCGACTGTATGCAGCACCACATCTTTGACTTGTTGCAGTTTTTCTAATTCCTGCATTTTTTGTTGCAGTTGGGCGGTGCGTTCTTCTACTTGGCGTTCGAGGTTGGTGTTGAGTTCGGCGAGTTCTTGGTAAAGTTGCGCTTGCTGAATAGCGATCGCTAATTGTTCTGATAATTGTTGGAGTAAGTCGATTTCTATCGGTTGCCATTGACGGGGGGCAGAACATTGATTAGCAACTAAAGCACCAATTAATTCTTCCCCTAACATAATTGGTACAGCTAAACTTGCCCTTGTCTGAAATTGTTGATAATTGGCTTGTAATTTTGGCGATACTGTGATTTTGCTGACATCTTCCACTACACGCACGCGATGAGTTGCAAAAATAGTTTTCAATTCTTGCAAATAACTTTTATCTTCTGGTGTCCAACCCAATATAGAAGGATATTTGGGGTCTACTGATTCTGCGATTTTTTTGACTTTTACCTCATAATTATTCAGCCCAATAAAAACCCGATCAGCTTGTAGAAATTGCCTGACTTCTGACACGGTGGTTTGGAGAATTTGCTCTAAATTCAGGGAAGAGCGAATCCTAACCAGCGTTTCCGTCAACAAGCGATCGCGCTGTGCTGTCAACCGCATTTGGGCTTCTGCTTGCTTACGGGCGGTAATATCATGATTAATCGCTAAAATACAGGGTACACCATCTAAATCAATCACATCGGCAGACAGTAAGGTGGTGCGAATTTCGCCGGACTTGCGCCGAAAGGTAAATTCTAAGTTGCTGATGGCTCCCTTGGTTTGTAAATCTGCTACTAATTGAGTGCGATCGCTTTCATTTACCCAGATTTTTAAATCAAAAGCTGTATGACCAATTACTTCATTCTGCTCATAGCCTGATAGCTGCATAAAACTATCATTAACTTCGATGAAGCGTCCTTCTTTCAATGTACTAATACTAATTGGATCGGGACTACAATTAAAAGCTTTAGAAAACTTTTGTGCCAAATTTTGTAGTGAAGTTTCTACTTGTTTCCGCTCTGTAATATCCCGAACAATCGCTAATACTTCATCAGCGCCGCTAACTACTAACCGCGCCTCATAATCACGAATACCCTTTGGTGTTGGTAATTGATATTCGCAAGTTTGCAAACTGCCAGCATCCAAAGTTTTCGCAATGGTTTCTTGTCCAATTAAGGCTAGATCATTTGGTAATAAATCTCGCATATTTTTACCAACTATCTCTTCTTTCGTTAAAGTGAGACTGATACCATCACCTTTCAAATCAAGATATTCACCATCACGACTCATCCGAAACATCAAATCTGGAATTGCTGCCAAAATTGCTTGGTACCTCGCCTCACTGGTGCGTAACTCTTCTTCGGTTTGTTTTCTAGGAGTAATATCTATCACTAAACCATTACAGAGAATATCACCGTTTGCTTCTGCTTCTAGTTGGCAAGCTCCTTGAATATACTTGAGTTTACCACTAGGAGTCATAATTCTGCCTTCCCAATGCCAAGGTTTAAGTGTACTAAAAGCTACAGCCAGAGATTTCTTAAACTTGGTTCTATCTTCGGGATGAATTAGCTGGTATAAAATTTGCCAGTCTGCTTGAATTAGTTCTGGTTCTAATTCTGACAAGTCTCGACAACCAGAACTTACGTATAAAACCACCTGGGAACCATCCGCCTGTTGTCGGAATTGAAAAATCATCCCTGGTAAAATAGCAGCAATTTTGTCCAACAAAGTGATAGTCTCTGGCAGAAATTCAAGTTTACGTAGTAATTTTAAGGATTCATCCACTATTTCACCCTTTGATACCCAAGCAACTGACATGATTTGTCAAGAGATGGTAACTATGGCGACAATTTCGCTGTTGTCAACATCAGTGCTAACAGCAGCAAAACATAGCCTTATTTCAGGTTAATTCTTGATGGGGCGATCGCATTCACCCAATCGGGTGAACCATTGGCTTACACCACTTTGGATTGTAAATTAGTTGATGCCCGGAACAATATTTTCTTGAGACTCTCCAGTAGAATGGAGAGTTTAAGATAAGATCAGTAATCATGTCTGACTAAAAGTTTACGAATTATGTTCACCCCAACAGCAACAAAACAAATTGGTGTAGTTGCCAAAGAAAGCGGCGTACCAATTAAAACCATTCGCTACTACGAAGAACTCGGACTACTTCAATCATCAGGTAGAACCGAAGGCGGATTTAGATTATTTAACTCTGATGTTTTAGCGCGACTGCACTTTATCAAACGCGCTCAAAGTTTAGGCTTAAGTTTGTCAGAAATTAAAGAGTTTTTAAATGTTCATGATAGTGGTAAATTACCTTGTGAACATATCAAAGCGAAATTAGAAGACAAGGTAAAAGCTATTGATGAACAAATTCAACAATTAATGATTTTGCGACAAGAATTATCAGGCTTACTTTCTGGTTGGGAAATCAAACCTGATCATTCTCATTCTACTATTTGCCCCATCATTGAAAATGAATAAATCGTACCAATGAGAGTCGATATTTCGATTTAGCGGTCTATAATCCGTGGTGAGTCTGACTTCGGAATTCTTCAATCATCATTTAAAGTTTCAATCAATAAATCTACTTGCTTTTGTCTTTGTTGCAAAAAGCTTTCACACTGACGTAAATACTCAACAGCAGTGGCAAACTGCTCAAACACGGCTTCCAACTCCAATTCACCCGCTTCAATGCGGGCAATAATTTTTTCAATTTCTGATACCTTCGCCTCGTAATTCACATTTGCGATCGCTTCCGCATCCGAGGAACTTTTACGTTTAACCATTAATCTTTTAGGGTTTTTGTCGTCACTTCCGTAACTTTTACTTTAACTTCTCCCTGCCCCAACTGAACCAACAATTCTTGACCAACAGTTAACTCACTTGCATGACGCGCGATCGCTCCATTTTCTTGGCGTACCACGGCGTAACCTCGCTGTAACACCGCCTTTGGGTCAAGGGTAGCTAACTTCTGGCGCAACAATTCTAAATGCTGTGTGGCTTGTCGCGATCGCTGGCTAGTAACTTGTAAAAGTTGCTGACGTTTCCAGCCTAACTTTTGCATTTCTTGTTTGACTTGTCTATCTAAGCCTACACGTTGCAAGCGATTACGTAAGATTTGCAGTTGATTGACGGCTGATGTCCTCACCTCATACACAGCATCATACAAAGCATCAATTCGCTGCTGATGTTGAGCAGACAATTCTGATAGTGATGGTACAACTAATTCGGCGGCGGCGGTCGGTGTATGTACGCAGACATCAGCCGCTAAATCGACTAAAGATTCATCTCGTTGATGACCAATCCCCGTAATTACCGGGATAGAACATTCTGCCACAGCCCTGACGACTCGCTCATCATTAAAGCAAGCTAATTCCTCAACTGCCCCACCACCCCGTGATAAAATTAGCACCTCAGCCCGACCATCTTTTTCAACTCTGGCGATCGCTTTCACTATTGATTCTGGTGCTTGTTCGCCTTGTACCGTGGCTGGCGAAAATAATACTTGTAAGCCAGGATATCGATGTTTAAGGGTTTTTTGAATATCACCCCAAGCCGCCGCCGTGGGTGAAGTCACAACTGCGATCATTTGGGGATGGGGTGGTAGCGGCCGCTTTTTTTCGGGGTCGAATAACCCTTCCGCTAACAAGCGATTACGTAATTGTTGATAGCGTAATGCTTGTAAACCCACACCCGCAGGTAAAGCTTGCCAAACCGTTAACTGATACTCTCCTCTTTGGGGATACAAGCGTATACTCCCCAAAATAATTATCTGTTCACCAACCGCAGGAATCTGCACAAGTTTTGCTACTTGACTATTCCACGCCACGCACTTAATCGCTGCTGTCCCATCCGGGTCTTGCAGTGTAAAAAATAAACCACTGCGATGATGATTGGCGCTGGAAACCTCCCCTGTGATCCAAACTTGTCGCAGTTGCTCATCTTGCTCTAACAGCAACCGGATATAATCAGTTAACCCAGCTACCGAAAGTGCTGTATTGAAAGTTACAGAGTCAGTAAAATCAGAAGTCATCAATTAAGGGGGCCGAATAAAAAGGACTCAGAAGACAGAATTCAGAATTGGTGAATACTCCTACCATAAAGGGATGGAGTTTAAATTAAGAAGAAATTTTTATTTTGATTTCGCCCAGTTGGGACGAGGTTTTCCACCAATATTCATCACCCAGCGATGCACTGAGCTTGCTGAAGTGTCATACAGAATTCATACTGAATTCTGACTCCTGATTTCTGAATTCTTCTTCATAAACTAGCAAAACTTCTATCCAAATCCTAACAAAACCGTGTATTTTTCAGATTGGTAGTCTTGAACACTCAGATAAAATTTTGCTGAGGTGGGAATAACTTACCACTAGACCTGGCGAAAGCCATAATAGTTGAGGGGGGTAAAGACTCATCAAAGTTGTGACGTTTGTTTCTTAGAGAAATCCGATTTCCGCATTTTCTGGCTAAAATAGTATATCTGTTCTACTTCAACTCCAAACCTAACACTCCATAAATCCATATATATAGATAGAGGCAGTAATGGCTATCAACACTGACAATTCCGGTAAGCAAAAAGCCCTGAATATGGTACTCAACCAGATTGAGCGCAGCTTCGGTAAAGGTGCTATTATGCGCCTGGGCGATGCAACCCGGATGCGGGTGGAGACAATTTCCACAGGCGCACTCACCTTAGATTTAGCCCTGGGTGGTGGTTTACCCAAAGGGCGGGTAATTGAGATTTATGGCCCAGAAAGTTCTGGTAAAACCACAGTCGCCCTACATGCCCTCGCCGAAGTGCAGAAACAAGGTGGAATTGCGGCCTTTGTGGATGCGGAACACGCCTTAGACCCTACTTATGCGGCGGCTTTAGGTGTAGATATCGAGAATTTACTGGTTTCTCAACCTGATACTGGAGAAGCAGCTTTAGAAATTGTTGATCAACTGGTGCGCTCATCTGCCGTTGACATTGTAGTTATTGACTCAGTAGCAGCACTAGTTCCCCGCGCTGAAATCGAAGGCGATATGGGAGACGCACACGTTGGTTTACAAGCACGTTTGATGAGCCAAGCCCTCCGTAAAATCACGGGTAATATTGGTAAATCTGGTTGTACAGTAATTTTCATCAACCAATTACGGCAAAAGATTGGTGTCACCTACGGTAGCCCAGAAACTACAACTGGTGGTAATGCGTTGAAGTTTTATGCTTCTGTGCGTTTAGATATT
The DNA here is from genome assembly GCF_014697485.1 of Anabaena sp. FACHB-83. Classification (NCBI taxonomy): domain Bacteria; kingdom Bacillati; phylum Cyanobacteriota; class Cyanophyceae; order Nostocales; family Nostocaceae; genus Anabaena; species Anabaena sp. FACHB-83. The sequence goes on from NZ_JACJRY010000009.1 coordinate 19,146, forward strand.
CGTCGCATTCAAACCTTGAAAAAAGGAACTGATGAATTTGGGAACCGCGTTAAGGTAAAAGTTGCTAAAAACAAAGTTGCACCACCTTTTAGAGTGGCAGAATTTGACATTATTTTTGGTAAGGGAGTGTCAATTTTAGGTTGTTTGGTCGATATAGCCGAAGAAACAGGTGTTTTAACTCGTAAAGGTGCTTGGTATAGTTACAACGGCGACAACATTTCGCAAGGTAGAGATAACGCGATTAAATATTTAGAAGAAAAACCAGAATTCGCCGAACAAATTAAACAACAGGTGCGCCAAAAACTTGATATGGGCGCGGTTGTTTCTGCTAATTCTGTAGCTAAAGCCAGTGAAGATGAGGAAGAAGAATACGAAGAGGAAGAATAGTATTTACTATTGAACAGTGAATCAATTAGTGGCGAACAGAAATACGCCACTAATTTAGCAATCCTAAATGAGTTGTGAAAATCGAGAGGATCAGATCCCCGACTTCTTCAAGAAGTCGGGGATCTTTTGGTTCACGAATGATTTAGGAATGCTATTGCAAAAATCAAATTGGAAAATCTTAAACTCCGTTCATAGCTAAGAAGGCGTAACTCGGCTGAAAAATCTATCTAAGATGTCTGATTTCTGTTCTGTACTAAAACCATCATGGCTATGTTGATAGTCTAAACCAAGGTTTTTGGTAAATGGAACAGCTTTATCAGTAATTTCAGGTAGGTATTTTCCGGGCGCAACATGACTTAAGGTATCATCTAAGTTGCAGTTTTTGCGAGATGAAAGCTGCATCAGTAACTCAACAGCTACCGTCGGTAAAATGCGAGAAGTCTGATTATAGAAAAAATAAAAACTCAGACTACCGATACGGATGCGATCGCCTTCTTTGAGTTTCATTGTTTCATAAACACGTTCGCCATTCACAAAGGAACCATTCGTACTTTTAAAATCGACTAGGTAAAACCCGTCTTCGTCATATTGGATGGCAGCATGACGACGAGATAGGTATTTATCATTAATACAGATACCACAGTGGCGATCGCGTCCAATTGTCCAAATTCGCTGCGGTTGTAGTAAAGTCTGGGTTTGATTTTCAGCCAAATTAGTTACCAAGTAAACCTTCTCATCATCTACCACACCCTGCACATAGCTTGTATTTAACCCTGTCACACCAGGCAATGAACGGCCTTCCATCTGAAGAATGTCATCTAGAAGTCCACTATGGTGTTCGTACAACTTGACAAATACTTGATATAAACTTAGTCTTCTTTCTATCTCTTTACTTTGAAAGTCAGCGATTTTAGCTGAAGCTTTTAGTATGAATAGATTTGATTTGCTGATGTCGGTCATGGACTTTTTTCTCAGCCTAAAATCAGGAACAGTGGCTTTTTGAGTTTTTGCTTTCAGACAATGGAGTTGGATGATTTTGACTAAGAATTCCTACTTGTATTTTGGTACTTAGTATAAGTATCATGCAACTTTAGTTTTTTAAAAAAATTGTTTTATTTCGTTTTATATTGTAAATTACTGTAGTCTTATTTTAACAGATACTAATTATTAAGAATAATTTAAGTATTTCTTAAGTAATATTAGAAAGATTAAAGCTAAAGGATTAATTTCGTAATTCACCCAAAAACAAAAATTAAGTATTGAGTATCAATACTTAATTCTTAATTTGAATTATTCAAATTTATTTATGAAGATTTTCCTATTTCCTGTTTATCTGGACTTACAATAAACCACGTTTACCATTCGGGCGTACTGTCATCCAATTAGTTTTGGCTAGAGCCAGTTGTTCATCTAAAATTTTGGCACCAGTCAGATTAGCACCACATAAATTAGCGCCTCGGAGATTAGCATTACTCAGATGGGCGTAGCTGAGATCAGCACCCCGTAAATCTGCTCCTTCTAAATCAGCATGGTTAAAATAAGCTTTGCTTAAATTTGCATCTCTGAGATTGGCGCGGGTGAGACTAGCCCTACCAAAATCACTGTTGTGAAGATTTGCGCCTTGAAGATTAGTGCTTTGCAGTTGAGCCGAATGAAAATTGGTTTCTGACAATTCACTACCTTGGAGATTGAGAAAGTTTAAATTGTGTAAGGCAAAATCTCGTCTTCCCTTGAGATAGGCTGTTAATAAAGTTTGGCTATCTAATCTGCGTCCAGCTTTAGATTGTTGATTACTTGCACTATTACTATGACTGTTAGGTAACATTCCGGGTTTACCTACAGAGGCTGCACGCATTCCACCTTGATCAGAAGCAGCAGCCTCGGCAATTTTTGCTCTGCGGGCGCGAATTGCGGCGGCTACCTGTGCTACTCCTGTCGCATTACCCCCAACTGCGGAAGGATTGCTGCATAAAATTGCCGAGTTCTCTCCACGCTGCGGTGTTTTTTCTTTAGAATTATTTTCAGATTTTACTAGCAAGCTCTTAGCCAAACTATCCAAGTAAGGCTCCATTTCTAATGCTCGGAGAACTTCTGCTGCTGACTGGTAGCGATTGCGGACAGAAACATCTAACATTTTTCGCAACACACCTGTCAAGTGATCACTCACATGCACCAAATGTTCCCACATCATTTCCCCTGTGGTGGGATTGTAATCTAAATCTTTAGGAGTTTTGCTGGTGAGCAAATAAATACAAGTTACTCCGAGGGCATAGATATCACTTGCGTAAACCGGACGCATCGCCATTTGTTCTGGAGGTGCAAAGCCAGGGGTACCAATTGCGTAGGCGGTTAAGGCAGTATGCCCTGATTGACTCGGCGCAGCTTGAGTGACGTGGTTTTTCACCGCACCAAAGTCAATTAGCACCATTCTGGCATCTTGGGTGCGACGAATTAAGTTGGCTGGTTTGATATCACGGTGAATTACCTTCTGCTCGTGGATGTATTGCAGTACAGGTAACATCTCACTCAAAAACTGTTTCACACCAACTTCAGTCAATACACCATTAGCTTTGACTTCCTGTTGCAAGGTAGCACCGCTAATGTATTCCTGAACTAAATAGAATTGTTCCTGTTCTTCAAAATAGTCCAGTAATCTGGGGACTTGAGGATGGTTACCAATTTTACCTAATGTTCTGGCTTCACGCTCAAAGAGTTCTCGCGCCATTTGCAAAACATGGGGTGCGTTTCCTGATGGTCGTAGTTGCTTGATGACGCAACTAGGTTCTCCTGGTAAAGCTTCATCTTGAGCCAGAAAGGTTGCGCCAAAGCCTCCTTGACCTAACGGTTTGCTCACCCGATAGCGATCGCGCAGCAGTAGGCGCGAGCCGCAAGACTGACACCTTTGGCTATATACCACATTTTCTGGATTGGGACAGGTTGGATTTAAGCAGTAGCTCATGCACTGTCAACTCGCTGCGCGAAAATGGCTGGGAGCATTACACTCTAATTCAATTATTGAGACCAAAACTGACTCTGAGCAGGTAATTTATGCTGGAAATCCTTTGAAGAGTTCCTAAAGTTTGACTGCTTGATCTAAGCGATCATCACAACAAGATAGCTGATTGACCGCGCGATCGTCAGTAGTTATCAAGCTATTTGTGTAATAACTAGTTTTCAAATCAAAATTCTACGTATTTTTACAGTCACTTAAGTAGTGCTGAGTGGAAAGTGCAGAGTGCTGAGTTGAGAAAGCGCCGTAGGCGCTTATGTTTTTTGCTTTGCAAACTATTTACTCAGCACTCAGCACTCAGCACTTACAAACTAGACAATACTTCCCGTGCCACAGCAAGAGTCTGCTCAATATCTTCCTCAGTATGTGCCAAAGAGGTAAAGCCAGCCTCAAACTGAGAAGGTGCTAAATAAACACCACGTTCTAACATTCCGCGATGAAAACGCCCAAATTTGGCAGTATCTGACTTTTTGGCATCTTCATAGTTATGAACAGGCCCAGAAGTAAAGAATAAGCCAAACATGGCGCTAATCTGACCACCACAAGCAGCGTGACCAGTTTCTTGAGCAATTTGCAGTAAACCGGCGGCTAATTTTTGCGTAATTTGGTCAAGATACTCATAAGTACCAGGTTTTTGTAGCAATTCCAGGGTTTTAATCCCAGCTGTCATCGCCAATGGGTTCCCGGAAAGAGTACCAGCCTGATACACAGGGCCAGCAGGAGCGATCATGGACATAATATCCCGCCGTCCTCCATAAGCTCCGACTGGTAAACCACCACCGATAACTTTACCTAGTGTTGTCAAATCGGGAGTAATGCCAAATTTCTCTTGAGCGCCACCATAAGCGATCCGGAAACCCGTCATGACTTCATCAAATACTAATAAAGCTCCATGCTCATGGGTGAGTTCCCGTAGACCTTCTAAAAACCCAGCATCAGGAGGAATAAACCCAGCATTCCCAACCACTGGCTCTAGAATGACACCAGCAATCTGGTCGCGGTTTTCTTCAAACAAGGCTTTGACGGCTTCCAGGTCATTGAAAGGAGCTGTTAGGGTGCTGCTAGTTGCTGATTTTGGTACTCCTGGGGAGTCGGGTAAACCAAGGGTGGCTACACCAGAACCAGCTTTAACCAAGAACATATCAGCATGTCCGTGGTAACAGCCTTCAAATTTGATGATTTTCTCACGATTGGTAAAAGCCCGCATCAGCCGCAAAACTGCCATACAAGCTTCTGTGCCAGAGTTGACAAATCTGACCATTTCGATGCTTGGAACAGCATCAATCACCATTTCTGCGAGTACGTTTTCCAGAACTGATGGCGCACCAAAACTTGTACCTTTTTCTAAAGCTTCATGAAGTGCTGCGATCACTTCTGGATGAGTGTGTCCGCAAATAGCAGGCCCCCAAGTGCCTACATAGTCGATGTATTGGTTGCCATCAACATCCCAGATGTATGCGCCTTTAACATGGTCAAAAACTATGGGTTGACCACCGACAGATTTAAATGCTCTGACAGGAGAACTCACTCCTCCCGGCATGAGGTTTTGGGCGGCGGCGAAAATTTCTTGTGATTTTGTGGTTTTAATTGTGGTGTTTACCAAGGTTCTCTCCTAAAAGTGAGAAAGAAAAAAGCTCTATCTTAGGATAGGGTTAAATACTGTGCGTAATTTCTATCCTATAGAAATAGCTGAACCAGGAAAATAACAACTATGTTGTATAAGTCCAATGAAGACTTGCCTTTAGAAATCCGAACTCGGTTATCTGAGGCATACCAGGAACTTTACCGTGCAGCGTTTAACTCGGCTCTCCATTGGTATGGTGAAGCATCGAAAGCTCACCAAGTGGCGCTAAGTGCTGTGAGGATGCAGTCTGCAATGGACAGAAATGTTGTTGTTTCAGGCTAGATAATTAAATTTTCATTTTGAGAAAACATTCCAGCTGTCATATTGAGAATGGTATCGTGAATCCATGAATCATTGTTGTTAGAGCAAGTAAGCTGGTATGTTTTCTACCGAACCAAATTCATTCCGTCACGCTATTCCCGTTGAAGAGATTCGCTACGACGAACGGGGTTTGGTAGCGGCCATTGTGCAGGACTATTTGGATGGCACAGTCTTGATGATGGCTTGGATGAATCGGGAATCGTTACAAAAGACTTTGGACACTGGAGAAACTTGGTTTTGGAGTCGTTCGCGTCAAGAGTTATGGCATAAGGGCGGGACTTCGGGACATATTCAAAAAGTACAGAGCATTCGCTATGACTGTGATAGTGATGCTTTGTTAATTGGGGTGGAGCAAATCGGAGATATTGCTTGTCATACAGGTGAGCGCAGTTGTTTTCATCAAGTAGATGGCAAAATTCAACTACCACCAGCCGATACATTATCTCAGGTGTTTCAGGTGATTTGCGATCGCCGCGACCACCCCACAGAAAGTTCTTATACCTGCAAGTTATTCGCAGGCGGTGATAACAAGATTTTGAAAAAGATTGGTGAAGAATCGGCTGAGGTGGTGATGGCTTTTAAGGATGATGAGCCCGAAGCCATTGCAGGTGAGGTTGCGGATTTGCTCTATCACACCTTGGTTGCTTTGGCTCATCATCAAGTTGATTTAAAGGCTGTATATCGGAAACTGCAAGAACGGAGACGTTAAGGGAATAGGGACTAGTAGTGTACCAACCCAAAATTGCTACGTGGAGGTAAGCAAGGGAGCAAGGGAGCAGGGGAGCAGGGGAGAAACTTGCAGTAAGTCTTTCCCCCCTGCCCCTCTGCCTCTCTGCCCCTCTGCTGACCACAACGCAAAGTTTCCTTGGCAGACTACTAGGGGCTAGGGAGTGGAAAATAGAGGATGTAAGTAATTTTCCTGACTCCTGACTCCTGCCTTCAAACTTTTTGTAATTCTTATCATTTGCTGAACTTTTCCTCACTGATTCCACAGGGTTTCCACAGGGTTTTTAGTAGTTTTCCACAGACACACTACGAGATGATCAGCACTTGCTGGGTTACTGGGGATTTTGGGGTGATAGCTGTAGCTGGTTTCAGTGACTGAGTTTTTGTGAATTTATGTAACAAAAACTCTGGTTTAACCCTGATTATTCCGTGAGTTTTTCTTTTCTTAAGCACTTTTGTTAACATTTCGCAGCATTGACAAAACCACCCCCTCTTGAAGCACAATGATGCGACTGGCACTTTATTTCTACCCGAATTTATCTGGGAAAATAAAAAATTCCTGAGATGTTTGGAGGCAACAGAAGCGACAATTTTGATTTTTTGCTTCAAGAGTGGCAGTAAATTCGCTTGATCGACCTCAGAGAAGGAAAATCTCATGAACACAAAGGTGAGCATTTTTACGGAAATTCCCGAAACACTCCATGAATCGCTCAAAACTTATTTAGAAACTCACCCTGATTGGGATCAAACCCGTGTGTTAACAGCAGCTTTGTCACTGTTTTTACTCCAAAATGGGGATAGCGATCGCCGTGCGGCTCGTGTTTATTTAGAAACTTTATTCCACAACTGCTAGTTATGTAGTAGGGGACAGGTGACAGGTAACGGGTGATAGGTGACATTCCTGAGATGTTAACTGTCTTGGCGATCGCTAGATCAATCAGGATTGAGGCAAAAAAGAATACATAATAGTCAGGGCGAACAAATGTTCGCCCTGACTTAGTGTTAAGTATGAAATAATTAATTCAAGGGTTAGTTTCCAATTGCGGTGAATGAGTAGGACATTCAAACTTATAACCTACGCCGCGTACAGTTTGAATTAATGCTGGTTGACTGGCATCAGCTTCAATTTTCTTCCGAATTTGACCGATGTGTACATCGACAACCCGTTGGTCGCCAACATATTCATAGTCCCAAACCTCTTGAATGAGTTCGGCGCGTCGCCAAACTCGTCCAGGATGACTGGCTAAAAAATGCAGTAAGTCAAATTCTAATGCTGTTAGAGGTACTGGTAGGCTGTTTAATGTCACTTCCCGCCGAACGGGATCAATCATCAGTTTTTCAAAAACTAGGCGTTTTTGTTCTGCTGTTGTCACAACCCGTTGTCGCCGTAAAATCGCGGCGACTCTGACTTCTAACTCTCCTAGACCAAATGGCTTGGTGAGATAGTCATCAGCACCTTTAGCAAAGCCGCGAATCTTGTCAGCTTCATCCGCACGGCTAGTGAGCATGAGAACAAACACACCATTACGACTTTGCATCTCTTGGCAGAGGTTGAACCCGATTACGTCTGGTAAGTTTACGTCTAAAATTACCAAGTCAGGGTTAAATTGCTCGAATAGCGCCAAGGCTGTTTTACCATCCTCAGCCGCCTCCACCTGATAGTTCTGCTTAATCAAAAAGCGTTGGATTAAGTTGCGAACCGCAGGGTCGTCATCAACTACAAGAATCTTGGCAGGAGCCATGACCATCACTTTGCACAAAAATTCGTAAGATTAACAGGAGAATTGCGTACTTTGGGACTGTTACACAAACTTTGCTGGTGTTCCCGTACTTGAGATGCAGCCATTGTAATGGCAATTTGATGTCAAATCATTAAATAGTCTCAACATGAGCCACAGCAGTTGTGTAACTTTGGAAAATTTCCTACTCCCAATTACGTGGTAATTTAAAGCTTTTCAATTTTAATATCGATATGCTTGTGGATACCACTAGTGATTGTGAAGCTGGTTCATCTAAATTGCCTCAAGGCACGGTAAATTGCCAAATTTGAAACATAAAAGTTAATTTTTTCATAAAAAAATAAGTTTTAAGAAGTCTTAGTTCAAATTCTAGAGTAAAGCCACCACTGGTCAACGACATGAGGGGATACACGGAGTTCTAGCAATATGTTAAAGTTGCTATAGTTAAATTTCCTGGGTCAGTTTAACTTACCCGTGCTACTATCCTGGTAGAGCATATAAGTTGCTTGCAACATTTGTTTAAATCTAGGCAAAACCTAAAGTTGTTTTCCAAACAGCAAAATACCTCTGCTGACTAAGGCTGAAGTGTAAACTCCCATGAGCGATCAAAATCCCTACGACAAACTTGGGGTGTCCGAAGAAGCTAGCTTTGATGAGATTCAGGATGCTCGCAATCGCCTATTGGAGCAACACAGTGGCGATGCTAAGGCTCTGGAACTCATTGAAGCGTCTTATGATGCGATTTTAATGGATCGGTTACGGATGCGTCAGGAAGGCAAAATCAAAGTACCTGAGCGAATCCGTTTCCCAGAACTACGAGTCCAATTTCCTCCTAAAGAAGTTTCAACTCCTCGTGAACAGTCGCCTGCATGGCTACAGAGGCTATTAGATCAGCCAACAACGGCAGATGTACTGTTACCAGGTGCTTGGTATTTAGGTTTGAGTGCTATTGGTATTTTCTATCCCGCCTCTGGTGATCAAGTTTTACAGTTGGCGTTGGTGGTTGGGGTAGGTGTTAGTGTTTACTTTCTTAATCGTAAAGAAGGTAAGTTTGGTAGAGCCGTTTTGTTAACGCTGATTGGTCTGATATTAGGCTTGATTATTGGCGGATTGATTGCAAGCGGTTTACCACAAATCGGTTTGGTGGGGTTAAATCCTGAGCAATTTTCTACGGTGTTCACATTTATATTATTGTGGTTAATTAGTAGCTTTCTGCGGTAATATAAAAAATTTACTATTGATTATGGGTAGCAGAATCAATCATCTGCTACCCATATTTATAGGACTTAACAATCAAGGGTTTTGGGAAGGGTGTGGGGGTTCAGGGGTGTATGTATCTAAAACTCTTACACCCCACACCCAGTCTCCACAGACAATCTTTGTGCGTGAGTCCTAATTGATTATCTGAGGGTTAAAGTACTCTTTTCTAAAATCAGAGCTACTGCTGAACTTAAATTAGGAACAATCAAATCTGGGCGGTATAGTTCTAGTTGAGCGCGATCGCGGATACCAGATTCTACAGCCATAACTTTAATGTTATGGGTTTTAGCGGCAGTGATATCGGCTTCTGTGTCTCCCACCATCCAGGTATCGCTAACGAAAGACAGTTCTTTTAAGGCTTTGGCCATTAACAATGGCTTATCTTCAATATCACGGGTTTTAACATAGTCGTTGCTCAGACAATAACGGCGATTTTCGGGGAAAAATTTACCTAAATCAAATTTTTGAAAGGCAAAGTCTAATTCCCAAACTCGCCGCATAGTCATAACTGCTAAGTCAACTCCGGCTGCTTGAATTTTGGCTAATGCTTCTACAGCACCCGGTACTAAGGTGTCATAGTCAAAATAAGGTTCTGTATGTACTGTTTTCCGCCGCAGTTGGGAAAATTCTTGTGCTTGTGCTTCATCCAGTCCAGAAGTTAAGGCAATTTGTTTTTCAGGAATTCTCGCTCGCTTTTGTTGCCAAAATTCAGCTTTACTTAATTGTCTTACTGCTTGTCCTGGACGTTGGGTTTTTTCTAAACAATATTGATAAACACGATAGTACCGTTCAGAAACATCAACAATGGGGCCGTCGAAGTCGGTAAATAGTCTTAGCATCGGCGGAAATTATATGTTAATTTTTCTTAAGAGTAACTTAATTGTGTATCAATAGTCATTATTTAATTAATTGATGTAAATATTTATTTCAAATCGTTGGGTTAAGCAATACAAAACCCAACGATTTGAAAGTTAATGAGTGGGGAATAGGAAAGAAGACTAACTATTGAAATGTTGAAGCATCGCTGTTAAGTAAACGGCGGACAGCTTGTTCTATATCTGTTTCTTTGATTAAAGATTCACCGATTAAAACGGCGTTGGTACCAGCCGCCGCCATCAGGGATAAGTCAGCGTGGGTGTAAAGTCCTGATTCACTGACGACGATCGCACCCAAGTTTTGAATTTGCGATCGCCTAGCAGCTAGTAATCTCTGAGTTGTGCCGATATCAACGGTAAAGTCTGCTAAACTTTGGTTGTTAATGCCAATTAAGCGGACATCATCTAGCTGCAAGACTCGATCCAGTTCAGCTAAGGTATGCACTTCTATTAAGGCACTCATCCCCAAATAATGAATAATGCGTTGAAAATCTTGCAGTTGTCTATCTGTGAGAATTGCGGCTATGAGTAGAACTGCATCTGCACCTGCGGCGCGTGCTAAATAAATTTGGCAGGGATCAATAATAAACTCTTTACAAAGCAGTGGTACTGATACTTTGTGGCGAATCATCCGCAAACTTTCAAAACTACCTTGAAAAAATGTCCGTTCGGTAAAGACAGAAATACAAGCTGCACCAGCACGTTCGTAAGCTTTGGCGATCGCAATAGCATCAAAGTCTGCGCGAATCATCCCATAACCAGGAGATGCTTTTTGAATTTCTGCAATTAAACTAGGTTTATAAGGGTTTTGTTGTAAGGCTGTGAAAAAATCTCGGATGGTGGGTGCAGCTGTTAACTGACGTTGCAAAGAAGCTAAAGACATGTGTTGTTGAATCTGTGCTACTTCTTGCTTTTTCTGCCACACAATTTCTCTTAACATAGGCTGGAGATGAGGATTCACAGTAGTCATCGGATAAATCATAAGTTGTCAAAAATTGGGAAGTGAAATGAATTAAAAACATGAAGTATTCACATCAGCACAATAAATGAGGCTGATGAGAAATTTTTCCAACGAGTTATTTGGCATTTATAGCAATCAAATCTGCTATAAATTGCAATGCAAAACATAAACATCAGCCAGAAATATCCGACTAATGTAGGAGTTTTTTCGGGAATATAAGGCTATATAGATAATTGCTGCGGTTTTAAGAGCGTACCCAATTTGATTTGATGTCAAAAACGCCTATTTTCTGTTCAGAAGCGTTAGTTTCTTTTGGCTTTGCGCCGTGGAGTAGGTAGTTATTTTTGAGGAGACGAATATAGGTACGGTAGGGAATGTAATCTATGGGGTTATAACCAGAAAACCTCAGCATTAAAACACATGCCCAAGAGTATTTACCTGCAATAATCGCTTTAATAATTTGTTCAACTTGTTCTGTATTAATTGGCTTGGCATTTCGTAGGTTATCTAGTTGATACATAAAACCCTCTTTTTAGCTTTCATCCTAGATTTGCTAGGTTGGATTATATTTAGTACCAAAAACTCTGTTCAGGGTATCCGTCTATTGTTTCACGGATATAAATAGGACGGATAATTATAGGCTAGGCTATCAATATGCACCTACATATTTGCCCCCAAAAATGCGGCGTATATCGATGAAAACTTTTTTAATTACACTAGGGACTGTAATTTTGATCATCTCCAGACCAATAGCTTCTGCCGAAAAAGTTCTGCTCGGAACTTGGCAAAATTAGTCGAATGCCACTTCAACTAATTTGGCATACTCATTTCATGGTTTGGTAGAAGACGTTGACCCTTGTAGTTAATAGATTGGTCTGTACGTGGTAGATGAAGAGTGTAATTTACACTGAAGACAAGCTGACGATGATGTGTCGTGTTCTTGTTCTGCAAATGATTCTGTGCTGTATTGCTGATTGCGTGTCATTGCCAATAGTTGGGGGTGGTGTGATAAACACTCCCTGAACAGTGGGAATAATGGATATCGCCTTGGATATGCGTAGTTGCTGGTAAATAAGCCTCTACGAATCCAGGTGAAACATTTTGATTTCAGTGACAGTGCAGAATACATGAACATCGCCCAAGGTGTGGTAGGTGAAGGAATCACAAATCATCGGCATTTCTGGGAAACTTTTGCTGGGGTGTGGCGCGATCGCTTTGCTACCTCAACAAAACAAGTTTGACACTACAGCACTAAATCAATAAGCACCAACAAAATTTGAAAATAGGGGTGGATGGGCATCAACTAGCATTGTGATTTGCGAGAGTGATTAATCCATAGTCCCGCCCCTATCTAATAAACCGTGTTGCAGAAACTGCTTCTTTGTTAAGACTACTGAATATTACGTCACAGATATATGATGATTGTTTTGCTAGACCTATCTATTATTTCGTTCTTGCTATGGAAACTTGACGACGAAGTTATTTTATAGTACAAAAATACTAATATAAGTTGCCGATCGCACAGGCACAAGTAAATTACACTCCACAACCATACCAGCAGGAGCGCCAAGTTAATGAAGCTATCGAAAATAGACTTAAGCAGTTTAGTAGGGATTGCTCATTCTGACGGATACTTGCAATTATTACTAGATAGAGGTGATGAACTAGAATTTTTAGAAATTCCTGCACCAGTGCAAGCTTATGAAGGGTTGCAACACCTAAATGAGATTGTGGCAGAAACACTCACCTTACCTGTGCTAGAAGAACCGATTGCGATGCTACCAGTCAATTCATCAATGGCGATCGCAGTGGGATATAGTGACAGCGATCGCATCTTACAAGTAGAATTTCAAAACGGTGCAGTTTATCAATATGCGGAAGTAGAGCCAGAAACGTGGGAAGATTTACACGATGCTGACTCTGTTGGTGAGTTTTTCAATCAAGAAATTAAAGGGCGATATTTTTCAGAACGGGTAGACTAGGGGGCAGGTAAAAGATAACAGGTGATGAGGAATTCTCTGTTCCCCAACTTTTTATACTAATAGGACTTACGCATAAAAACGAAAAACCAAGGATTTTGGCGAGGGTGTAGGCGTACAGGGTATAGGGGTGTATGTATCTAAAACCCTCACGCCACACACCCTTACACCCTTGCACCCAATCTTCATAGACAATCTTTGTGCGTAAGTCCTGATTAAGTTGCTGTCAGAAATAGTATCCCGACTCCCCATTTCCCGACTCCCCACTCCCTACTCCCGACTCATAATTACAACTTAACTTGGTTTAAATGACTGCGGGGATTATATGTACGTATAGCCCGAATTTTTTCATAATATTCGCGTTCTTGGGGGCTGAGGTCTTTTGGTGGTGCGATCGCAACTTTCACCAATTGATCACCACGTCCACCTTTGGGTAAAGGCCAGCCTTTGCCCCGTAAACGCAGAGATTGACCAGAACGCACCCCCGCAGGCAATTTCACATTCACATTTCCATCAGGGGTAGGTACATCAATCGAAGCGCCTAAAGTTGCTTCATCTGGTGTAATTGGCACTTCACAGACCAAATTATCACCTTCAATTTGGAAGAATGAATGAGGTTGCAGTTCCACCTTTAAATATAAATCGCCCCGTTGTTGAGTCATGGGGTTAAATTGACCTTTACCCCGCACCCGCAAACGACTACCGGGTTTAGCACCAGCCGGAATGCGAACATCAAGTGTTTCACTACCCAAATTAAACCGCTTCTGCACACCAGCAAAGGCTTCCAAAAAAGTCAGGTTAATTATGGCTTCCGTATCTTGGGCTGTACCTGCACCAGCATCTTGAAAGCCAAAATCGTTAAAGTTGCCAAAACCGGCACCAGGTCTACCTGTGTTAGTACGGTAAGAGTAACTTTGTCTACCACCAGGCGCACGAGAACCCGCCGCACCACCAAAGCGGCCTAATAACTCATTAATAAACTCATCAAAACTGCCGTATTGGCTGAAGTCGAAACCACCCATATCAACGCCAGCACCGCCACCGGGGAAGCCTTGACCGACTTGTTTCCAATATTGACCAAATTGGTCATATTTTTGACGCTTATCTGGGTCAGATAAGACTTCATAGGCTTCATTGACTTCTTTAAAATTGGCTTCTGCTTGCTTATTGCCAGGATTTACATCAGGGTGATACTTTCGGGCTAATTTCCGAAAAGCTTGTTTAACTTCCTCTGGACTGGCAGTCTTACTAACTCCCAAAACTGAATAATAATCTTTGAAGTCGGTTGCAGCCATCTACCAGCCTCCTGTAAAAATTTACTTTAAGTTTTTTTGTAAGATGTCAGATTTATATTTTGCTAGGTATAATGCCGAGCAATTAGATTCTGATTTTAAATTAACAAACAAAACACAATTGCAAGTGGGGTTCTTGCTCACTGCGTCAGCGCAATTCCCGTACTTTGGGAAGTGTGGGAGGTGTGGGAAGTGTGGGAGGTGTGGGAGGTGTGGGAGGTGTGGGAGGTGTGGGAGGGGTGGGAGGATGGTGAAGAAATCTTTCCCCCCTCTCTCCCCACACTCCCCACACTCCCCTCTCTTCCCACACTCCCCACACTCCCCACACCCTTATACCCCACACCCTATTTTAATCAAGTCGTCTAATCCTTCTTCGATGCTGGGTGGAGCGTCTCGGAGTTGGCGGTGCATTCGGAAGATGACTTCTTCGGGAACTTGGCGATCGCGTCTTTTATTGCGAGCCAAACACAGCCATACTGGTGTAGTGAGCCAAATTCCCACCACTTGCGTAAAACCTATGTCACGGCTAAAGGTAATCAAGTCGCGGCGATGGCTTCTTTGAACATTGGTAGCATCAAAAATTGCTGATTGATTAGCCATAACTGTTTTTTGAAGTTGCTGTTCTAATTCTTGCCAAATCAAAAACCACGGCCCTTGAATAATTTCATCGCCAAACAATTGCCCCCGGATGGCATCTGTAGAAATCAGTTGCATCTGGGGGCATTTAGCTATTAATTGTTTTGCTAAAGTTGACTTGCCGCTACCCGGCAGACCGATGAGTAAGAGGAGTGCTGAGTGTGGAGTGCTGAGTGCTGAGTGTGGAGTGCTGAGTGCTGAGTGAGAAAACAGTGAAAAGTAATAGTTTGTCGTACTCATAATTCAAAGTTTCAAACTCAGCACTTTCAACTCAGATAGCAAGAGGCGGGTTTGAATCCCTCTTTGTATTACCACTACGGTGTACACACAAGTCGAATTACCCCCCTTAATCCCCCCTTATAAAGGGGGGAAATAAGCAAATCTAGTTCCCTTATCCCCTTGGAAAGGAGGGAAATAAGCAAATCTAGTCCCCTTATTCCCTTGGAAAGGAGGGAAATAAGCAAATCTAGTCCCCTCCCCTTTCCAAGGTTACGGTGTACACACAAGTCTTGAAATCCTACCTATCGTTTGGTTTCGTCATTCTAGCTTTCGGTTTGGCGATCGCTTTGAAACCCTGTCATTGCGAGGAGGAACGACGAAGCAATCGCCAAAACTACTGGATTATGCGATTACTTCGCTCCGTTATCACTGCGCTCGTAATGACAATTTAAAGAGTCTATAACGTCTAAAACCCTTGCAGCTACCACTTGTGTGTACACGGTAGCTTTCCAAGGGGAGGGTTAGGGCTTTCAAGGGCAGGCTTTTTTTATTAGACAAATTTTTGGGCTTTTAAAACCAAAATTATTGTCTGAACAGTTAAAACTACGTTTCATAATTGAGAATATTCTCAACTATTTATCGAAGGTTTAAAAACCTGCCCTTGAAAGGAGGGTTAGGGTGGGGTAATTCCATAACTTGTGTGTACACGGTAGCTTATTACCCTCCTGCCCCCTGCCTTTCAACTCCTGCGTTCCTTAAATAATCGTCCCATCGGTGATGACTGCACCTTTGAGGACAACTACAATCCCACTACGGATGTAGAAGCCTTGACTTTCTCGGTCAGCTTCTTGGACGTTATCTTTGTTGATGATTTTAACATCGTGACCAATGCGGGCATTTTTATCAATAATTGCCCGGCGAATGATGGTATCTGTACCAATGCCTACGGGGAGATCACCTTTGTCGATGCTGCATTGACGCTCAACAGAAGCTTGATAAAAGTCTGCGCCCATGAGCAAAGATTCTTCGATGATACAGCCCGATTCAATCCGCGATCGCACTCCTAAAACTGAATGTTGAATACGGCAGTTTTTCAAAATACAGCCTTCACCAATAATTGATTCGGTGACATGGCAATCTAATAATTTGGTGGGCGGTAGATAACGCGGACGAGTGTAAATTGGTGCTTCTTCATCGTAGAAGCTAAAAGGTGGTTGAGGCTGCTGGGTTAAGGCTAAATTGGCATTATAAAATGCTTCAATTGTCCCGATATCTTCCCAGTAATCATCAAATAAATAAGCTTGAATGTTATAGTCTTGGGCTGCATCAGGGATAATTTCTTTGCCAAAATCAGTCCGTTCGAGTTTTTCCCGCAGCAACTTGATCAAAACATCTTTCTTAAAGACATAAATCCCCATTGAGGCGATATATGGCTGGTCTTCGGCCTGTTCTTTGGTTAATCCCAAAATGGTGGTATCAACCTGCATTTTTGCTAAAGCCTCACCTTTGGGCTTTTCGCTAAAGTCAACCACTCTCCCAGCATCATTGATTTTCATCAAGCCAAAGTCAGAAGCCCGACGGTTATCAATGGGAATTACCGAGAGGGTAATATCAGCATTGGTTTCTCGATGACGCTGGATGAATTGACGATAATCCATCCGGTAAAGGTGATCACCTGAGAGAATCAAAAATTCATCTACATCCCATTCCTCCAACATCCACAAGTACTGTCGCACTGCATCGGCTGTACCTTGGAACCAGTTGGGGTTTTCTGGAGTTTGTTGTGCAGCCAACACTTCCACAAACCCTTCACTGAATCCGCTAAAGTTGTAAGTACGAGCAATGTGACGGTTCAGAGAAGCTGAGTTGAATTGTGTCAGGACGTAGATTTTAAAAATTTCCGAATTAATACAGTTACTCACAGGGATATCAATTAAGCGATATTTCCCCGCTACGGGAACTGCTGGTTTTGCCCGGAGTTTGGTTAAAGGGTAAAGGCGGGTGCCTGCGCCACCACCGAGAATGATTGCTAAAACTTTTTTCACAAAATTTCTCCCGACTGCCTTTCAACTCTCACTTTCAGTTTATGACTGTATGTAGCCTCTGATAAGGGGGGGATCAAAGATTCTCCGGGATGATTTTTAGAAAATAATAACTGAGGACTTACGCAGTCAGACGAAAAATCAAGGGTTTGAGGAGGGTGAAGGGGTATAGGAGAGATTATCTATGAAGATTGGGTGTAGGGGTGTGAGGGTATAGGGGTGTGGGAGGGGTGTGGGGAGTATGGGGAGAGAGGGGAGTGTGGGGAGAGCGGGGAGTATGGGGAGTGTGGGGAGTATGGGGGAAAGATTTCTTCACCATCCTCCCACACCTCCCACACCTCCCACACCTCCCACACCCTCTTACCTTTACACCCATTTTTAACAGACAACTTTTGTGTGTAAGTCTTGAATATCTATCTCTGGCTGGCTACAGTCTAAGCAACAACATCGTATTTTATGTACAGCTCATGTAATGCCCTGTAATTTTTTGTAGATCATGAACTCTAGGCGGACAAAGAAATCTCAGTCTTCTAATTCCAACGAACAGCAACAAACATACCAAAATGAATTATTTCCCATTGTCGGGATTGGTGCATCTGCCGGAGGTTTGGAAGCATTTACCCAATTACTCAGCCATTTGCCCAAAAATACAGGGATGGGATTTGTGTTTATTCAACACTTGAGTCCCGACAAAAAAAGTATCTTGGCTGAGATTTTGTCCCAAACCACTGAGATGCCAGTCACACAAGTTGAAAATGGTATGGAGGTGGAACCGAATCATGTTTATGTGATTCCCCCCAATGCGATGATGACCATCTCTGAGGGCAAGTTAAATTTGAGTCCGCGCCAGAAAATTCGCGGACAAGTAATGTCAGTTGATACATTCTTTTTTTCGTTGGCTCAGGAACGGGGTAGTAAAGCTATTGGCGTGGTGTTGTCTGGGGGTGATTCTGATGGCGCACGCGGGTTAGAAGCAATTAAAGAAGCGGGAGGTATTACCTTTGCCCAAAGTGAAACATCGGCTCAGGTGAGTAGTATGCCAAATACGGCTGTGGCTTCTGGTCAGGTAGACTTTGTATTAACACCACAAGCGATCGCTCAAGAGTTAGCTCATCTCAGTCTTCATCCCTACATTCGTCCCTCAAATCCCGCACAATCAATTGAAGTTCGAGCAACTGAAGAAAATGCTTTATCGCAAATCTTTAGTCTGTTAAAGGCTACCACAGGCGTTGATTTTAACTTTTACAAGCAAACCACCCTCAAGCGGCGCATTCTGCGGCGCATGATTTTATACAAACTAGAGAGATTAGAAGATTACACCAATTATCTTCAGGAGCATCCCGCAGAAGTTAAAGCATTGTATTACGATGTCTTGATTACTGTTACTAGTTTTTTCCGTGATCCAGAAGCTTTTGAAGCTTTAAAAACCAAAATATTTCCCCAGATTACCAAAGGGCAAAACCTTAATACCCCAATTCGGATTTGGGTAGTGGGATGTTCCACAGGAGAAGAAGCCTATTCAATTGCAATTTGTTTATTGGAATATTTACAGAATCAAGGCATTGATAAACCGATTCAATTGTTTGCTACGGATATTAATGAAATCGCCATTGAAAAAGCCAGGATCGGGATTTACCAACATAACCAATTAATTGATGTTTCTCCTGAGCGTCTGCAACGTTTTTTCACGCCAGTAGAAGGTGGCTACCAAATCAGCAAACCAGTCAGAGAGGTTTGTGTTTTTGCCAGACAAAACTTGATTAGTGATCCGCCCTTTTCCCATCTAGATTTAATTACCTGTCGCAATGTCTTGATTTATTTGAGTGCGACTATCCAAAAGAAACTGCTGCCCCTTTTTCACTATGGTTTGCAACAAACTGGCTTTTTGATGTTAGGTACATCAGAGACAGTGGGCGAATTTAGTAATTTGTTTACTTTGATTGACCGCAAGTACAAAATTTACTCGCGTAAAATGGCTGTGACACGCCTGGGAATTAATTTAATTAGCAGTAACTATCCCAGCGAAACTTTGAATCAGCCACTACCAGTCAGTGAGAGAATCTGGAATGATGTGGAAATCCAGAAAGTGGCTGACCGAATTGTGTTAGAGCGGTATGCTCCGGTTGGTGTAATTATTGATAGTGATTTAGAAATTTTGCAGTTTCGTGGGCAAACAAGTCCTTATTTACAACTACCATTAGGTAGACCAAGTTTTAATTTGCTGAGAATTGCTAAAGAAGAATTAAAACTAGAATTACGCACGGCAATTCATCAAGCTAAAAAGCGTGGTGGGACGGTACAAAAAGAAGGTATTCAAGTTAGAGATAACGACCAAATTAAACTGATAAAAATTGAAGTTGCACCTTTTAATGTCCCAGCTACTACAGAGCGTTACTTTTTAGTGATGTTTTCTGAAACTCTCACAAACACCACTTCTTTGTTAGATTCATCTAGCGATAACCGTAAAAGCAAACAAACTCATAAACAAGAAGAAATTAACCAACTGCAACAAGAACTAGCCACTACAAAAGAATATTTGCAGTCAATTATTGAAGAACAACAAGCTACCAATCAAGATTTAAGGGCGGCTAATGAAGAAATTCTCTCTAGTAATGAAGAGTTGCAAAGCACTAACGAAGAACTAGAAACTGCAAAAGAAGAAATTCAAGCTACGAATGAAGAATTAAACACAATTAATGATGAACTACAACGCCGTAATCTAGAATCTACCCAAGTCAGCAACGATTTACAAAATCTCCTCAGCAGTATTAATATTCCCATCTTGATGTTAGGTGGTGATTTACGCATTCGGCGGTTTACTCCGGTTGCAGAAACTATATTTAACTTAATTCCTCCCGATGTGGGGCGGCCATTCAGTGATATTAATCACAATTTAAATATTCCTGATTTAGAGCAGCAAATTATCGAGGTGATCAACACACTCAATTTTAAAACTCAGGAAGTCCAAGACCAAGAAGGTCATTGGTATGATTTACGTATTCGCCCCTATCGCACTATCGATAACAAAATAGATGGTGCTGTTGTGGTATTGGTTGATATTGATGCTCTCAAACGCAGCGCCAGACAGGTTACAGCTGCTAGAGATTATGCAGAAGCAATTGTCGCCACTGTGCGAGAATCTTTGGTGGTATTAGATACAGATTTGCGGGTAATTACCGCTAATCAGTTTTTCTATGAAAAATTTAATGTATTACCAGCCGAAACCGAACAGCGTTTGATTTATGAAATCGGCGATGGCCAATGGAATATTCCCCAATTGCGATCGCTCCTAGAAAATATTCTGCCACAACAAAGTCAATTTCAAGATTTAGAAGTTGAGCATGACTTTCATCCAATTGGGAAGAAAGTTATGCGGTTAAATGCGCGGAAATTGTCGCACATTCATGATATACCGATGATTTTGTTGGTGATTGAAGATATTACCCAACAAACACAGCTAGAAGCAGAACGAACTCAACTATTAGCACAAGAACAATCAGCCCGTGAAGCCGCCGAGACCGCCAACCGCGCCAAGGATGAATTTTTGTCAATTCTGTCTCACGAACTGCGAAACCCGTTAAATGCAATGCTGGGGTGGGCAACTTTACTCCGCACTCAGCAACTGAACGAAACCACAGTCAACCAAGGTTTAGCAGCCATTGAACATAGCGCCCAAACCCAAGCCCATTTGATTAGTGATTTGTTGGATATCTCCCGCATTAGTTCTGGTAGGCTGCAAATGAATGCCCAAGAAATTGAACTAGTGCCAATTATTGAAGCAGCGATCGCGGTGGTACGTCTAGCCGCAGACACCAAAAATATTCAAATTAATCCGAATTTTGCCTCCACCAGCCGACCAATGATAGGAGATCCAGTCCGCTTACAGCAGGTACTCTGGAATTTACTCTCAAATGCCATCAAATTTACCCCAGCTAACGGCAGAATTGATATCACCTTAGAGTACACAAATTTACAAGCGCAAATACAAGTCAGTGATACAGGTCAAGGCATCAGTGCAGAATTTTTACCTTATATTTTTGAACGCTTCCGCCAAGCAGATGGCAGCAAAACACGTTCTAATCCAGGTTTAGGGTTAGGGCTGTCGATTGTGCGTCACTTGGTAGAACTCCACGGCGGGACAATAGAAGTCCACAGCCCCGGAGAAGGTCAAGGCGCAACATTCATTGTCAAACTGCCTTTACAAGCCAATCAGCCAGAAATTCCTGTACCGATTCCTCCCTTACCATCCGTCACCAGAAACAACCTACCGGAAATCCCACCCGATGACCTTCCCGCCTTAGCAGGTGTGCGGGTACTAATAGTAGACGACGAACCAGACATCCGCCAATTATTTCAAATAATTCTGGAAGAATATGGAATTGAAGTTACAGCCGTCGCCTCTGCTAGTGCTGCTTTATCAACTTTAGTGGCAAATCCTGGCGGTTATGATGTCCTTTTGTCTGACATTGGTTTACCAGAACAAGATGGTTATATGCTGATACGCCAAATCAGAGAACTCAGCCCCGAACTTGGTGGGCAAATTCCCGCCGTCGCCCTCACCGCCTATGCTACTGATGCAGATTATACCGAAGCTTTAGCCGCAGGCTACCAGATGCACCTTGCTAAACCTGTTGAACCTATGCAGTTAGTAGGTGTTGTTGCAGCTTTGAGTGGGAGGGGGTAGGGTAGGGGGCAGGGTGCAGGGGGGCAGGGGGACAAGGGTGACAAGGGGGACAAGGGAAGGGAGTAATCTTTCTACCTTGTCTACCCCCTCTACCTTGTCTACCCCCTCTACCTTGTCTCCCCCCTCTACCTTGTCTACCCCCTCTCCCTTGTCTCCCCCCTCTCCCTTATCTACCCCCTCTACCTTGTCTCCCCCCTCTCAGCACTCAGCACTCCGTTCACTGGATGTTTGACTAGCGATCGCACTGCGGCAATAATGGCATCAGCATCGATTTTGGCGGCGTGGAGTAGTTCTTCTGGGGTTCCTGATGTGGGCATTTCACTCACGGCTAATTTGATCAGTTGTAGTTGTGGCCCTTCGTAAGTTGGCATTTCCCCAACACCCGCAAAAGCATCCAGCACCACCGCACCTAATCCGCCTTCTAGCCAATGATCCTCGACTACGATTAAGTTACCTTCGGTGTCTTGTGCGGCTTGATGTAGGGTTGGCACATCAACGGGTTTGACTGAGTAAGCATCGATGATGCGGACTGTGATCCCGTCGTTTTTCAGTTGTTCATAAGCTTTGAGGGCTTCATGTAAGGTAATCCCCGCACCGATGATGGTGGCTTGGTCTTGGTCAGAACTGCGGATAACTTTGCTACCACCAATGGGAAATTCTGCTTCCGCATCGTAAATGACGGGTGTAGCTTCGCGGGTTGTACGTAAGTAAACAATACCTTGGCGATCGCTCATTTGCGCTACTAATTTGGCGGTTTGATTTGCATCGCTGGGATACAATACAGTGCTACTCCACACAGCCCGAAACGCCGCTAAATCTTCTAATCCCATTTGGGAAGCGCCATCTTGACCGATAGAGACACCAGCGTGGGAACCCATTAATTTAATGTTGGCACGAGACACAGCCGCCATCCTAATAAAATCGTAGGCGCGGGTTAAAAAGGCGGCAAAGGTAGAAGCAAAGGGTTTATATTTTCTGACTTGCAAACCCACCGCCGCCGCAATCATTTGTTGTTCGGCGATGTACATTTCAAAGTAACGTTCGGGAAAAGCTTCGGCAAAGTCTTCGACATACGTGGAATTACTGACCTCAGCATCAAGGGCAACTACATCTGGTTGAGCATTGCCTAACGCTTTTAAAGCATCGCCATAAGCCCGACGTGTGGCTACTTTTGCGCCTTTTGCATAACGAGGAAGTTGCAGGGGTTGGGGTTTACCCGTAGGAACTGGCTGTTGGGTTTCTGGTCGATGAACTTGGATAATCATCTGACGTTCACCGCCTAATTCGGCAATTGCTTGCTGTTCTTGTTCAGGTTTTAAAACTTTGCCATGCCAACCGCCTAAATCTGCCAAACTAGCCACGCCTTGACCTTTCTTGGTGCGGGCGATAATTACGGTCGGGCGATCATTAACGGCGATCGCGGTATTCATGGCATGATCTATTTGGGTAAAATCATGACCATCAATTTCTATGGCTTGCCAACCAAAGGCTTTCGCACGATGAGAGTATGCTTGTGTATTCCAGCCTAATTCCGTTTGCCCCCGTTGACCCAAGCGGTTGACATCAATAATGGCAATTAAATTATCTAAGGTATAGTGTGCAGCATGGTCAAAGGCTTCCCAAACCGAACCTTCGGCGGTTTCACTATCTCCCAGTAACACCCAGACATGATAGGGAAGTTGGTCAAGATATTTCCCAGCTAACGCTAACCCCACAGAAATCGGTAAGCCTTGCCCCAGAGAACCCGTTGCCACATCCACCCAAGGTAAAATAGGTGTGGGATGACCTTCTAAACGACTACCCAATTTTCGCAGCGATCGCAATTCTTCATCGTTAATCACACCTGCGGCTTTGTACATAGAATATAACAATGGTGCAGCGTGACCTTTAGAAAAAATCAGGCGATCGTTATTCGGATTTTCGGGATGTTCAAAATCGTAGTGCAAATATTTATTCAGTAAAACCGCCATCAAATCCGCGGCCGACATAGATGATGTCGGATGACCAGAACCCGCAATTGTGGTGGCGCGAATGCTATCAACACGCAACTGTTGGGCTAATTCATACCATTGATGCAATTCTTCTTGTGTAGTCATAATTGTTTTCCTAACTTAAAATAATTGCAATTATTTGGATGTTGATAGAAAATTTGGGGTCAGTGATGAGACGAAAATAATTAACCGCCGATGTTTTTTATCAGCAGATACAACCACTATCAATCAATTCACGAATAAGATATGATTGCTATTGTCAAAAATCTCTCTATCTGGGTTTACTTTAGAGAGGAGAATCAAAAAACTCTTCTGACTAAGGGAATAAATAATATTTATATCTAGAAGAAGACTGCAAAAATCACTAGAGTAGTTAGGAGTTATAGCAATCATAAATAAGTCGTGAAAAATATAGATAAGGAAACGAACCGCAAAGGACGCAAAGCTAAGAAAGAAGAAAGAGATATAGCAATTTCACAAATGATTTATGACTGCTAGATTATTCAAATCTATATTAAATTATCCTGTTGGATGAATATTGAAATACTAAAAAAATATGGTGTTACAATCACACAGTAAACGTCAAAAAATAATCAGAAATATCTGCGTCCATCCGCGTTCATCTGCGGTTAAATTTATCCCATAATCCTGACTAACAAACTTCTTAAATTACCCATTATTCGCTACAATATAAATATGTCTGAAAATTCTACTGCCATAACTACAACACGCCCCACATTCATCTTAGTTGATGGACATTCTTTAGCATTTCGTTCTTATTTTGCTTTCGCCAAAGGACGAGATGGTGGACTGCGAACTAAAACCGGGATACCGACGAGTGTGTGCTTTGGCTTTCTCAAATCTTTGCTGGAAGTGATGACAACACAACAGCCACAAGCAATGGCTGTCGCATTTGATTTGGGTTTACCGACTTTCCGCCACGAAGCTGACGACACATACAAAGCCGACCGTCCGGGGACACCAGAAGACTTTGTTCCTGATTTAAAAAATCTGCACGAATTACTCGCAGGCTTGAACCTGAAGATTTTTACTGCACCTGGTTACGAAGCTGATGATGTGTTGGGAACCTTAGCGCAAAAAGCCACGGCGGCTGGTTATAAGGTGAAAATTCTAACAGGCGATCGCGATTTATTTCAACTCATTGACCCAGACAAAGAAATTACCGTTTTAAACTTTAGTCCTGATGCACTCAAACGCGCCACAAATAGCATCACAGAATTTAGTGTAGAACAAGTTAAAGAAAAATTAGGCGTATTACCTACACAAATTGTCGATTATAAAGCTTTGTGTGGTGATAAATCAGATAATATTCCTGGGGTGAAAGGCATAGGTGAAAAAACGGCAGTTCAGCTATTAAATACCTATGGTTCTTTGGAGAATATTTATGCAGCCATAGCGGAAATTAAAGGCGCAACCCAAAAAAAACTTACTGAAGGTCAAGAGGATGCTAAAAAGTCGCAATATTTAGCACAAATAGTCACCGAAGTACCTTTAGAAGTTAACTTAGACAACTGCCAATTAACCGGATTTGACACAAGTAATCTCACTCCTATTTTAGAAAAACTAGAGTTCAATACTTTTTTAAAGAAAATCAACGAAATTCAACAGAAATTTGGTGGTGAAGTTACAGAAACTCCCGCCAATGTAGAAGCATCCAGCATAGATGATGATGGTGATGATTTATCATTTTTCACTGCTGCTGAAACAGCCGCATATCAACAGCAACCAGTTTCAGAAATTCAGCCACGGATAATTAATAGTGAAGCTAAACTGACTGAGTTAGTAAATATATTGCAACAATTTACTGACACTACAAACCCAGTAGCTTGGGACACAGAAACCAGCGATTTAGAACCACGAGATGCAGCTTTAGTCGGAATTGGTTGTTGTTGGGGAACGCAACCAGATGAATCAGCATATATTCCCCTGGCGCATAAAAACGGGGAAAATTTACATCCAGAAACAGCACTTGCAGCACTACGTCCAATTTTAGAAAGTGCTAATTATCCGAAGACATTCCAAAATGGTAAATTTGACCGCTTAGTATTTCGCTGTCAAGGAATTAACTTAGCTGGCATTGTCTTTGACACTATGCTGGCTAGTTATGTTTTAAATCCCGATACTAGCCATAATTTAACTGATTTGGCTTTACGATATTTAGGTTTATCTATTCAAAATTATGCCGAATTAGTTCCTAAAGGTAAAACCATTGCTGACTTAGGTATTTCGGCTGTCGCCAATTATTGTTGTTTCCAAGTTTATGCTACATGGCAATTAGTAGAAAAATTGCGCGAAGAACTAGATAAATTTCCAGCCTTATCAAAATTATTACTAGAAGTAGAACAGCCATTAGAAGCCGTTCTCGCAGAGATGGAATACACAGGTGTCAGCATTGATTCTGCTTATCTGCAAGAACTTTCACAACAGTTAGAAATCGATTTAGCTAAGTTAGAAGCACAAGCAACAGAAATAGCTGGCGAAAAATTTAATTTAGGTTCTCCAAAACAGTTGAGCCAAATATTATTTGAAAAGTTAGGATTAAGTACTAAATATTCTCGTAAAATTCAAACTGGCTATTCTACCGATGCTGCAACTTTAGAAAAGCTATTAGAAGTTGATAACACTGGTTTTGTAGAATCGATAATTGAGTATCGCACATTATCTAAATTAAAATCTACTTATGTAGACGCTTTACCTGCGTTGGTACGTCAAGATACTCAACGTGTGCATACGGATTTTAACCAAGCCGCCACATCAACTGGTAGGTTATCTTCTTCCAACCCAAATTTACAAAATATCCCCATTAGAACTGCTTTTAGTCGGCAAATTCGCAAAGCATTTTTACCAGAAAAAAATTACTTGATGGTTGCTGCTGACTACTCACAAATTGAGTTGAGAATCTTAGCACATTTGAGTCAAGAACCATTGTTAGTGAAAGCATATCAACAAAATGAAGATATTCACACAGTTACAGCACGATTGGTATTTGAAAAAGAAGATGTTTCCGCAGATGAAAGACGAATAGCCAAGACAATTAACTTTGGTGTAATTTATGGTATGGGTTCGCTGAAATTCTCACGTTCTACGGGAATAGATAAGAATGTTGCCAATGAATTTATTAAGCGATTTAACGAACGTTATGCTAAAGTATTTGCATATTTAGAGAGCGTGAAAAAACAAGCGATCGCACAAGGTTATGTTGAAACTATCCTCGGTAGGCGGCGTTATTTTGATTTCCAAACCAACAGCTTACGCAAGTTAAAAAATACTAATCCCGCAGATATTGATTTGAGTAAATTAAAAAATATAGGTGCTTTTGATGCTGGCTTGCTGCGTTCTGCTGCCAACGCACCCATTCAAGGCTCTAGTGCTGATATTATCAAAATTGCAATGGTGAGATTGCATGAAATTTTAAAACAATATCAAGCACGTTTATTATTGCAAGTTCACGACGAATTAGTGTTTGAAGTTCCGCCTCACGAATGGGAAGAATTACAACCACAAATTAAATCAGTGATGGAAGATGCTGTAACTTTAACTGTGCCATTACTGGTAGAAGTTCGCGCCGGGGATAATTGGATGGAGACGAAGTAAACTTCCCATAAGACTACACAAATAAAGCCAGCCTAGCCTATCCGATGTTTTGAGACTTTGTATGCAAGAGCAAGTATGATAGATTATTTCATACTTCATACTTCTAATGGATACCATTAATTTTGATGGTGTAAATGGGCATCGCCACTGGTTTTATGAACCTTATGTTTACACTGGTGTGGCTGACATTGATGAACGATTAAGTGGTTTTCCTGTCGCTGTTTTTTTACCACAGCACCAGCCTACACAAGACACACCCTTAGTAATTGGTTTGCAGGGGATGTGTGCGCCTTATGGTTGGAATGCTTTTATTGTGCCGACATTAACACAAATGGGTATAGCTGTGGCTTTATTTGATACACCTTTTGCGGGTGAACGTAGCTTAGTACGTACATTTACAGCTGTAGTGCAGAACGAAATTAAGCCATTAATTGACCGAGGTATTGCCTTTGATACAGCATTACTTTTATCTATATTTCGCAGTACTGCCCAGGATATTACTAGAATACGAGATTTTTGCTGCGATCGCTATAATCTGAGTCAGACAAAATTGGCATTATTTGGAGTTAGCATGGGAGTCTTGCTATCTGCATATACCTTTACAGCACATAGCTTGGGAGATAGACTACTAGGCACTATTGGTCATGCTGATCTGCCATCATTTGCTAAAAGTTGGGGATATGGTTTTTTACCTGATTTAGCAGCTTCACCCCTTGGTAATTTAGCAGAAATATTCTTAAAAAAATTCCAGCCGGATTTACAACCTGTAGTGCAGCTTTTACAATTAGCTAAACATCTCAAATATCAAGATAAATATACTTGGGAATGTAACCCGATGAACTATGTTCAACACGTCGAACTTCCCCGAAGAGTGCGTTTTTTAATTGGCGCGAATGATCCAATTGTTAATATTAAAGATACTCGTGCTTGCGCTCAAAAATTTCCCGATGGTGCTTATTATGTGGTTCCAGGAATGGGACATGGAACCAGACAACAAGGGCTAACATTTGTGGATCATGTACGTTATTTTCTCGCTACCCAGTTGAGCGACTGGCAAAGATAGAAAAGAATTGACTGAAGAAGCAGGGGGAAGGTGATACAGATATGCAATCAGCGCCTCGACTTCTCCTGACGGAGACGCTGCGCGAACGCTCGGCGAACAGTAACAGATATGTAGAGGAAGTGATTTGTAACAGTATTTCGTGAATTGGTATAAGACTTTTCCTCCTGCCTCCTGCCTTCTGCTATATGATTAACGCAGGCGGCAGAATTTGCGATCGCTATCATTTTCTGGGTATTGCCAAGAATAGGCAAAATGGCTCACACCTGCGAGTTGCGGTGCATATTTGCGTAATGCTTGCATTTGGGCTTCTAGGGATGGGCGCGTGCTGGTTGATTGTCCCCATGCACCGGCTAAGGCGGGAATAATTTTTGTCCCCGGTTTAGCAGCACTAATCACCCGTTGCACTTGGTCGGCAATACAGCTAACATCACTACAAGTTGCATAAGCCATCGCGTGCCATTGCAAGTTACTGGGAAATCTATCCCAAGGTTGCAAGCGGGAATCATAGCCTTGTCCCACCATTTGGTTGCCATCTGGGAAAAACACTACTCCGGCGGGAATGCCTAGCTGCTGTACTGGGTAACTGGCTAAAGCAACAAAATCTAAGATACCTTGCATAGCATGGGCAACCATTAACTGCCAGAGTTCAACTTGCAAAGTCGGCTGTCTGTTGGTTGCTGGTAACAGGGCTTTGTCTTGTGGTGGCGGAACGCGCCCTTGCCACATCGGTTCCCCTTCTTGGGGATACAGTTTATCCACTTCATCAATATCGCCGGCGGTGACATATCCCTTACTCAAGAACCGCCGCATCAAATCCAATCCTTTAGTATTCAACGCCCGCTTAAATAAAGCTTCTTGCGTAGCTGGGGTAAATAGCCATAAATCAGTGACTTTTGTAGCGATGGAATCAGTACCGGCTTGTCTGGGATAACGCACATAATCAAACAGCAAACCATCCGGGCGACGGCGTAGTACTTGCTGTACCATCTGGAAGTAATCGCGCTTGGCTTGCATATTGTAGGGGTCGATAAATACCTGGGAACCGTTATCTACAACATATAAACTCGTTTGCCCTTTGCCATTCCGAGCGATCGCAGGTTCTCGATCTGGTATTTTGGCGTAGTTATAGCCGAAATTCGCGGTATACATCCACGAATAAACCTTCAAACCCCGTTCTCGCCCTTTTTGAATTGCTAAAGCCAGTAAATCAATCTTTTCCGTCCCTGGAGTCCGTATTACAGAAGGCCAAACTGTGGGATTATCGGCGGCTGGTAATAATACCTGCCCATCATAAAAGGTTTCTACATAAATTTGGTTATAGCCACGGTTGACCATCCGATCCATAATTTGGTCAATTATCCCTGGTTGAATGTCGCAGGGATATAAACGCACCCAAACAGCTTGAATTTTAGGCCAAGTACGACTGCGGCATTTTTGTACATCTTGGGCGTGTTGGCGTACTAGCTTTTGATACTGGCTTTGGGCATCGCGATCGCCTTTGAGTGCCGACAAACGCAATTTTTCCTTTGTTTGGGCGGCTGTGTTTGATAACTTGCAATCTTGGTTAACTTGTGCTTGTGCTGGTTGGCTGATCAAGTTAGGTAGCAAAAGACTACTACTAAAAACCACAACCCACAAACGTTGCCATAATAATTTTGCAGAACGGTGAGATATACCGACAAGGTAGATGTACAAATTCACGGGCATTGACGATTAAGGTGTATCAATTGTTATAGCAAGAGGTATAGGGTGAAAGTATTAGTATTTCTAGCGTTGACGCTCGGAAAATCCTCTTTCATTTAAATACAGCTATTGCATCTAGGAATTACGCAATTACACGAAAAATTAAAAGTTTGGAGGTATAGGGATTCAAGGGTGTAAGTGTTCAAAACCCTTACACCCCATACCCTACACCCATTCTTCACAAACAATCTTTGTGCGTCAGCC
Source organism: Anabaena sp. FACHB-83 (assembly GCF_014697485.1). Taxonomy (NCBI): domain Bacteria; kingdom Bacillati; phylum Cyanobacteriota; class Cyanophyceae; order Nostocales; family Nostocaceae; genus Anabaena; species Anabaena sp. FACHB-83. Next base: position 49,517 of record NZ_JACJRY010000009.1, read on the forward strand.
CTAACAGATATACCTGTGTCAAAATAAATAAATCAAGAGTCCAAAGTCATAACTCTGGACTCTTGAATCTGAAAAAATATCACTAGAGGAATAGTTAAGCACCACGCTTGAGTGCAGATTCTACTTGCTGAAACTCCTGTTCTAGACGATTTTTCAGTTTTTGCGGAACTGGACGGTTTGGGTAAGAACTGTAGTGTCCCGCAAGAGAGTTAAGGGCGGTACGCATGGTTGTAAAAGAACTTAAACCAGAAATTGAACCAGCGCGTTGATAGCGGGCTGAGAAATCGTTAATTTTTTGCCGCGCATCTGCTTGAAGTGCGGCTTTATCTGGTGAATCGTCAGTTACTTCTAGGGCTTTTCTCAGGGTACTGACTACAGCCAATGTGTCTTGGCGATAATCCCCAGTTAAGGTATCAGGGCTAGAACAACCGATTAAGCCAATAGCTAAAACTAACACCAAAGCAAGCAGACGCGACCAATAGCGTTTCATAAGCATTATTTGAAACTACACATAAATCATCGTCCATCCTATCTTGGAATGGTATCTAGGGGATCAGGAGAAGCATGAAGGATAAAATCAGCAACAAATTTTATCAAAACAGTATTCAGGAATCAGTATTCCGCATTCCTCCTGACTCCTGACTTCTGAGTTCTTTTTCACACTTTTTGATACAAAGTATCTCTTTGTTGATAAGGTCTTCCTAAAGATGCGATCGCAGTTTGTAAGGTGTCCACTTCCATACAAGTACCGCCCACAGCACCAGCCATTGTGGTGATATGTTCTTCCATCAATGTGCCACCAATATCGTTACAACCCCAAACTAAGGCTGCTTTTGCCCCAGCTAACCCCAACTTTACCCAACTGGGCTGATGGTTAGGAATCCAATTACCCAAGTAAATTCGGGCGACTGCGCCTAATAATAAAGCATCCGCTAAAACTGGTTGATCACGTCCTACCCGACGGCGTAAAGATTTTGGTGCTTCTTGACCAACAAAGGGTAATAAGATAAATTCTGTGATGCGGGCTGGATAGCCGTGATTGATGGCTGTTTGTTGGAGCGATCGCAATTTTTCTAAATGCCCAATTTGTTGTTCTGGGGTTTCGATATGCCCCGATAACATGGTACTCGTGGTAGATAAACCCAATTTATGGGCTGTGGAGATAATTTCTAACCAAGTCTCTGTGTTAATTTTTTCAGGACACAACACTTTTCGCACTTCATCATCCAACACCTCAGCCGCCGTTCCTGGTATCGAACCAACGCCAGCATCCCGCAAAGCTGCAATCACCGTTGCATAATCCAGCCCATCAATTCTGGCAATAAACTGTACCTCTTGGGGCGAAAAGGCGTGTAAATGAATTTGGGGAAATTCCTGTTTAATCGTTGCAACTAACTTCAGGTAATAAGGCAAAGATTTACCGTTAATCTGCGCTTCGGGGTTTAATCCACCCTGCATACAAATTTCCGTTGCCCCCCGCTTAACCGCATCTTGGGACTTTTCTAAAATTTGCCCCCAATCTAACCAATAAGCACCAACATCATCGGCATCGCGGCGGAAAGCACAAAAACTACAATGCTGTTCACAAATGTTAGTAAAATTAATATTACGGTTAATTACATAAGTAATAGTATCGCCTACCTGATTGTAGCGGAGTTGATCGGCTGTGTGGCGAATTGCCGCGATCGCTTCCGAATCAGTTTGCTTTAACAACAATACTCCCTCTTCAGGAGATAAATCGTACCCCATTAAGGCACGCTCAAGAATGTTTGCAACAGAAGTGTTGATCACAATTAATAACTAAAACTGTATTGTTTTTATTGACATTATCTAGCGAAAATCTAGGGCTTTGTATGGAGATTTTTATTTATACATCAGAAATCTAAGATTTATTACTTAAGAAAATTTGCTATTCGTAAAAATACTTATCAAAAAATATTTGATGTTTTTTAATATAAAATTCCGTATTTTTACGGAAACATTTTTTTAATGCTTCAGATAAACTCTATTAGCTCCTGAGTTATTACTTACTTATTTTTACATAGTAGTACTAATTCTGTAATTACCTAATTATTGCACCTACTCGTTAGGTGCATTTGTTTTATAAGTAATCTGACTTATGTAATGTTCGGAAGGAGAGAGCAGGATCAACTATGTGCTAATCTAGCGACTTGAGCCAATTTCTGATTATCAGTACATTTGAGGAAAAATAAACTATGTAAAGAAATATAAAATAGGTTAGCAATCTGATTTTCTCTTTCCCTCCGTAATTTAGCTCTATGAGAAACAGCCCAAGCAATACATTATTAACAGTGCCATCTGGTGGTTTGCATATTCCAGAATTTCCACCTCCCCATCTCACAACAGATAAAACAAACCTTTATTTTTCGCTGATCATTCCTACTTATAAAGAACGTGACAACATCGTTAGGCTCATCAAGATTCTGAGTGAACTGCTAGAGGAAGTTATTCCAGAAGATTATGAGTTAATTGTGGTAGATGATGATAGTCCTGATCGCACTTGGGAAGTTGCACAATCGATGATGGCAGAATATCCCAATTTGCGGGTGATGCGTCGCCAACAAGAACGGGGATTATCTTCAGCAGTTATTCGGGGTTGGCAAGTTGCGAAGGGAAGTGTGTTAGGAGTGATTGATGGGGATTTGCAACATCCGCCAGAAGTTTTGGCACAGTTGTTACATAGTATTGAACAAGGTGCAGACTTGGCGGTTGCTAGTCGTCATGTAGACGGTGGTGGGGTAAGCCGTTGGAGTGCGGTGAGACGTTTTTTATCTCGTGGCGCTCAAGTTTTGGGTTTGATTTTCTTACCAGGGGTATTAGGAAGAGTTTCTGACCCCATGAGTGGTTATTTTATGGTGCGTCGCCGTTGTATTGCAGGGGTACAACTGAATCCTGTCGGCTACAAAATTCTCTTAGAGGTCATTGCGAGGGGAAACGTAGCAGAAATAGCTGAGGTGGGTTATGTATTCTGTGAGCGCAAACAAGGTGAGAGCAAAGTAACTTGGAAACAGTATGTAGAATACTTACACCATCTATTGCGCTTAAGGTTGACTACAAAACAGGTAGGACAAAAATCTGCTTTTCCCATTGGTCGATTTCTCCGCTTTGGCTTGGTGGGGCTAAGTGGTGTATTTGTGGATATGGCAATTCTTTATTTATTGAGTGACCCATCAACTTTAGCTTTACCGTTGACACGGAGTAAAATCATTGCTAGTGAGATTGCGATTTTCAACAATTTTTTGTGGAATGACGCTTGGACATTTGCCGATGTATCGATGCAGCAGCAAGAATGGCATCATCGTGCAAAGAGATTTTTAAAATTTAATTTGGTATGCTTGGCGGGATTGCTCATCAACGTTGTGGTGTTAAATTTGGTGTTTAATTTTGTGATACCCAATCGTTATATTGCAAACTTGATTGCGATCGCAGTTGCGACTGTTTGGAATTTTTGGGTGAACTTGAAACTGAGTTGGCGCGTAACTGATGTGAAATGAGGGAGTTTGTTGGGAAGGAAGACAAGGGAGAAATCTAAAATGAACTTAAATTTACAAATCAAGTCAGAATAGCAAAGAGTTGACTTGTAAATGGCGCGGCTATGAAAGTTTTGTTTTGGAGTGCATCGAAGTTTTACAAAAATGCGATCCTGTTGTTATCTACCTTTGCTAACCGCCGCGTTACCCCACAAACCATGTCGGGACATTGGCATTTTGTAACTAATACTCGCTGGTTTCATCCGTTGCTGTTACTGCTGTGGTTTTTGATTGGTCTGGGTTTGCGGTTAACTAATTTAACAGCTAAACCACCTTGGACTGATGAATTTTCGACTTTAGTGTTTAGCTTGGGGAATAGTTTTTTACCAGTACCCTTAGACCAAGCGATCGCACCTGATATTTTATTACAACCATTACAACCCCAAGCAAGTGACACTGTACAAGATGTTTGGGCGCACTTGAGCCACGAAACTAATCATCCGCCACTATATTTTTTCTTGGCTCATTGGTGGATGCAGTTATTTCCGACACAACAAGGTCTAGTTTCATTATGGGGGGCGCGATCGCTGGCGGCAATCTTTGGTGCTGCCTCAATTCCCGCTATATATGGTTTAGGATGGCTAACTTTTCGCTCTCGCTTGATTGCACATATCGCTGCTGCCATTATGGCGGTATCACCCTACGCAATTTTTTTAGCCCAAGAAGCACGTCATTACACTTTAGCAATTTTGTGGGTAATTGCATCTTTGGCTTGTTTAATTGTTGCGACACGCCACATTCAAAATCGTACACCGTTACCCATCACCACAGCACTAGCTTGGGTAGTAATTAATGCTTTCGGAATTGCGACACATTACTTTTTTGTTCTTACCCTTGGTAGTGAAGCTTTAGTCTTACTTTTTCTCGGTTGGCGACAACGTAATTTTATCTCTCCACCTTGGCGGCGAATTTATGCGGTTGCTGCTGGTACTGCTGTTTCCGGGATAGTTTGGGTACCTATATTTTTGCAGAATAACTATGGCGATAAATTAACCGATTGGATACAACAACCGCGCCAAGGTTTGGAGTGGTTAAACCCATTTTTTCAAGCCTTTGCTGCTTGGGTGACAATGCTTTTTTTATTGCCAATTGAATCACCGCAACTAGCAATTATTTTAATTTCTGGTTTAGTAATGTTGATTTTCTTTATTTGGTTTTTACCAATATTGATTCGGGGAATCAAAGTGCAATTACAACAACCAGAAACTCAAGTTATTTGGGGGATTATTTTAGCTGCGATCGCTTTATTTTTTGTTTTCACTTATTTCCTAGGAATTGATTTAACTAGAGGCGCACGTTATAACTTTGTTTATTTTCCGGCTGTCATCCTTTTACTCGGAGCAAGTTTAGCAGTGCGTTGGCAAACTCAGCAAAACAATTATAAAATAACAGGTCAACAAGCCATAGCGATAATTTGGCTCATGGGGTTTTGTAGCGCGGTAACGGTAATTTGTAATTTGGGATATCAAAAATACTATCGTCCTGATTTATTTTTACAACTCATCAGCCAAACATCCCAAGTTCCGGTGGTAATTGCCACTACTCAAATTACTCATGTCCAAATAGGTGAAATGATGGGTGTTGCCAGAGAATGGAAACTTCAAAATCAACCCTCACCATCACTACAATTTATTCTTGCTCATCAAGACCAAGACCCAAATAAATCTACAAACACCCTCAATAATATTTTAAAATCTCTACCTAAACCTTTTGATTTATGGTTAGTAAATTTTCATGCACCCATAGCAGCAGAAACCGAAAAATGTCTTGCTGAAACTAAATCTTTACCAGCAGTTAACGGCTATGAATACAAAATCTATCATTGTGAATAGTCAAAAGCTGAAGATGCCATTTACCTGTTCATCAGACGAATCAATGAGTTCTAAATCATAGCTTCACTTAACTCGATGTACAAGTCATAATCCTGACTCAAACGCCGAAATTGTTTCCCAAATCGCTCATCAGCTTTAAAGTATAAGTGGCTTGCATTAAATAAGAATTCAGAAGTCAGAATTCTGGCTCCTGAATTCTAGTTTGTTATTTCATACAGTACTTATTCATCAATGCCATTAGGTACGCCTAAAATCGCACAAGGAAAATTAAAACCTAGCGCCTGAATCATCTTATGATTAATAGATTTACACCCCAGCAATAAAACATCAGCCGCTTCTATTTTCACAACTTTTGTCAATTCTGTAGCAACGTTACCAAAGCGTAAATGCGATTTAAAAGAACCCTGCCATTCTTCGGCTAAACTACGTGCTTGCCAAAGAATTTTATCAGCTTGTTCTAGATGAGTAATAGTTTGTGCTTGTAAAGGCTGGGCGATACCTTTAATTTTTGGTTGAGTTAAGACCGAGGTTGCAGATTGGGACATATTACTAACTCCACATTCGCAGGGAGTTAGATAATCTGCCCAATTCACTTTATCTAAAGACTTTTCACTCTGATTTTGTTCTACTACATAAACAGCTTGGACTATAACTTGCTGATTTGTGGCTAAACGTGTTTGATGAGCAATCCAAAAAGCAATGTCTAGTGCTGTGTGACTATGAGGTGAAGCGTCATAACCAACAATTAAATTGATGGCTTTAGCTATGGGAGAATTTGTCAAATTACTGCTTTTTGGCTCTGGTATTAACACCATTTGCTCAACTAAATCATCTCTACCTATGGCGCTTTGCAAGCGCACTAACATTGGCTTAATGTTCACAGTTTAACTTCTCCTAAAGCAAATGAATTAACAATGAGAAGCAGGGTGAATGAAGTATGAAGTATGAAGTGTGAAGCATGAAATTTTCAGTAGTAATTTCATCCTTGAGACTTGATTCTTCAGGATTCATTTTTATCCTTTATTTCAAGAAACCCCAATAATAACTGTTATTACAGCCAAATTTTTGGGAGTTCCCTCCATTGCCGACGGAGTTAGCTGACGGGCTAAGACTGGAAGGTGTCTTTCTGAAAGATTAGCCCCATATATATGGTTCCTCCGTTTCAAATCACGATTGTGGATGGATTTGAATTAGGCGACCCGCTAAAAGAAATAATAAACTAATTTACTCATTTTGGGTGAAGTATCTATCAAGAAAGTTCAAGGCATAATTACGCAATTCAAAATATTCTTGGGAATTCCGCATAGCAGCGCGATCGCGGGGATGATCGAAAGGTACTTCTAAAATTTCCCCAATATTAGCGGCTGGGCCATTAGTCATTAAGACGATGCGATCACTCATATAAATAGCCTCATCAACATCGTGAGTAATCATCATCACGGCTTGGCGGTTGTTTTCCCAAATATCTAATACCTGCCGTTGTAATTTTCCTCTAGTTAATGCGTCTAATGCCCCAAAAGGTTCATCCATCAGCAACATTTTCGGACGAATTGCTAAAGCCCTGGCAATACCTACCCTTTGTTTCATACCTCCAGAGATTTCATCAGGATACTTATCTGCTGCCGGGGTTAAGTTTACCATTGCCAAGTGTTCGTTAACAATGCTAATTTTTTCAGCGCGAGTTGCATTTTTTAACACTTCATCTACGGCTAAACGGATGTTTTCTCTAACAGTTAACCAAGGTAATAAGGAGTAGTTTTGAAAGACCATCATCCTTTCTGCACCTGGCTTGCGGATTTCTTTGCCATCTAGTCGCACTGACCCTGAAGTTGCTGTTTCTAACCCGGCAACAATTTTTAACAAAGTCGATTTACCACAACCAGAATGACCAATTACCGAAATAAATTCATCTTCACCAATGCTGAGATTGACACTATCCAAAACCACAAAATTACCTTTATCTGGTGTCGGATATGACTTGACTAAATTTTCAATTTCTAAGAAGTTATTACGAGACATAACTTGCTGTTCAGTATCGATGGAAGTGGGTGTATATTTCATCATCACAGGCTCCGCTAAAATTTGAACTATTTGTTAGTCAATGTTGAGAATTAATACCTAAGACATAAAAAAACGTACTGGAGATTTAGCCCGAATTTCAAAACTTTTGAGATAGCCTACAGGGTCACTAGGGTCGAAGGGTTTTTTGTCAATAAATACTTCTGCTGCTTCAACTTTGTAATCGTCTTTAGGGCATTCAATACCCATTTCTGCGGCTATTTCTCGATATAAATCTGTTCTCCAACCTTTTTCGGCTAATTCTTCAGCATTTTTAGGAAATTCATGAATTTGTCCCCATCTGGCGGCTTGGGTCATTAACCAAATACTTCTTGAACACCACATAAATGTTGAGTGTTCATTTGGCTGTTTGGGCAAGTTGTCGGGAATATCGTAAAAGATGGTAGTGTCAGCAGCTTTGATGGTGCGGTCTTTGCCATCAAAGCCACCATAGTTGTAACTTCCTAAAATACCTGGGGCTGTAAATTTGGTAAGTGGTGCGCCCTGTTTTTTCGGTCTCGCACCTGTAAAGGAACGTTCGGTAAGTAATTCGGCGACTTCTTGGCGATTTTCTGGTTTACTGCAATATTGGCAAGCTTCAATCATCGCCTTCACCAGAGAACGATAAGTTTTGGGATATTTGTCGATGAAGGGTTCCATCACACCTAATAATCTATCTGGGTGTCCTAACCAAACTTCTTTGCCTTGAGCGAAGGTAAAGCCAACACCTTCATTACCTGCAATTGCTCTAGTATTCCAAGGTTCAGCTACCATGTAAGCTTGCATTGCCCCAATTCGCACGTTCGTCACCATCTGGGGAGGCGGGACGATGATGACGCGAAATTCTTTGAGAGGATCAACACCAGCCGCCGCAGATATATAACGCACGAAGTATTCGTAAATCGCGGAACTCAGAACTACTGCCCAAACTCGATTTTCTGGTGGTTGTTTATCAAAGTAGGCGCGGAAATCTTTACCAAAGGCTTCTAATGCGCCGTCGCCATATTGTTGTTGATATTCGTACCACGGACGTAAGCCAAAATCCCACATAGCTTTGTTCATCGTCATGGCGTTACCGTGGCGATGAATGGTCATAGCTGCACACAAGGGTGCGTGACGTGCTCCTTCTGCCCCAATTCTGGCATTGGTGACAGCCCCCGATACAACAGGGGAAGCATCTAAACGACCAAAAATTAAACCATCACGGGAAGTTGCCCAACTGGCTTCGCGGTTGAGTTTGACGTTTAAACCATACTTGCGAAAGAAACCTTTTTTCCAGGCGATCGCAAATGGCGCACAATCATTAACAGGAACGTAACCAACGGTAATATCCGGTTTTTCTAAGTCTTGAGGTCTGACTACGGGTTTGATGGCTAAGGCTTCTTCTGTCAGTCCTTTTGCTGACCTATCTCCCGAAATTCCACAGGATGACAAGGCAATTCCGGCTGTTGTTGTGCCAATTCCTAATAAAAAATATCTTCTAGTCCAGTTATTATCGCCCATTTTTATAGCTCCATATCGTGTTTTTGATGGGCTGCGAGATCCCCGACTTCTTTAAGAAGTCGGGGATCTGACCACCTGTGAGGAATGCGAATGCTGGTAAATTCTGTTATTTCGCAGTTGTTGGGCGATGAGTCACAAATTCTTGGAGTTTACCCACGGCGAAATCGAGAATTAGTCCAGTCAAACCAATCACAAATACAGCCAGAAAAACAGAACTGAGATTCAACCGACTCCATTCATCCCAAACAAAAAAGCCAATACCAATACCGCCTGTCAGCATTTCTACGGCGACAATAACTAACCACGCAATGCCTAAACTAATTCGCAAGCCTGTGAAGATATAAGGTAAACTGGCAGGCCAAATAATTTTAGTAATTCTGCGCCAACGGGGCATTTCTAACACCTGTGCCACATCTATATAATCTTTAGGAACACTGGCAACTCCCAGGGCTGTGTTAATAATGGTCGGCCACAAGGAAGTGATGAAAATTACAAAAATGGCTGAGGGATCTGCCAAGTTAAAGATAGCTAAAGCAATGGGCAACCAAGCCAAGGGTGATACTGGTTTAAATATCTGAATAATGGGGTTGAGGGCTAACATTGCTGGTCTGGACATCCCAATGAGAAATCCCAAAGGAATGGCGACGACTGCACCTAACGAAAAACCAATCAAGACGCGGCGCAGACTGGCTAGTAACAGCCAACCAATGCCCAAGTTACCCGGCCCACGTTGATAAAAGGGATTTAATATGTAGTCTAAGTTAGCAATTAACGCCTCTGGTGGTGTGGGCATTAATTCATGGTTGACTAAAGCAACCGCCCACCACAGCAAAATAATGCCTAAAAAACCCAGAATAGGTAAAAAGACGACATCTTTAGTAATAATGGGCTTGCTTTTCTGCCATACAGCTTTACCGGCGATCGCTGCGATCGCTGCTAAATTTAATTGCAATATCATCTATAACCTCAACAGGTTTCAGTACGGGTACAAAAATCTGAGCAGTACCAGCCTTGGACACTGATGAGATCAAAACATTATAAAAATGCTATCTCTTCAGTCTCCTCTCAATGCCTACGAAGTTAGCTGACGGGCTAGGGCTGAGAGATGCCCCTCTTTTTAAAAGTGCTGAGTAATGAGTGCTGAGTTAGATGATCACTAACTTTTTACTTTTTACTTTTTACTTTTTACTTCTACTAAGATACGCCCCAAAATTTGGTTCCTCCGTTTCAGCGTTACGCACTTTGACGCGCTGAATTAGGCTGACTTACTCGAATTGAAAACAATATAGCGAAATATAACATTGCTGTCCAGTAAAAACAACTTCTTGGGATAGATTCTATTGATTGATATTGCTTAATTTATTTATCTTTTGGGCTATCAATGATGTGTAACAAATATCTACTATTACCTCGTTAGTATTACCCAACAAAAAGCCAAAAAGTTCAATCTCAATAGCTAAAATCTATCTCTATAGGTACGTAGTTTCCTACTTGTTATAGTTGAATAATTCCGTTAATTCAGCACCAAAAAATCACCATTCTCGATACACTAGTTCTAGTCCAAAATTTCCTAACTAAATCTTTACAAAAATTAACGTAATGGATTTTAGTCTCATACTGGCTGAAAATACTAACAGTATCATCGAGAAATGGGTGATGGCAGTTCGGCAAGACAGGCAGATTGAAAGTGCTGATGACTTGTCTTATACAGCGATTAGAAATCACATTCCTGATGTGTTTCGCGCCATGATTAGTGTACTTGCCCCATCTCAAGAGAGTGATATTAAGTCGATACTCAAAGCCAGTTGGCAGCATGGGTTACTGCGGGCGGAACAAGGTTTTGAACCTACTGAAATTGCCAGAGAATATCGCTTATTAAGAATAGTAATATTTGATACTTTAGAAGCAGATTTATTGCAAGGAACGCCAGTGGAAATTGTGCGTTATATGCGTTTAATTGATGCTGTCATAGATGAAGCGATCGCACGCTGTTTTAAAAGTTATGTTGAAGAGCGTTTGCGAGAATTAAAGCATCTACATTTATCATTAACTCTACATAACGAAGAACTCACACGGTTAATTAATGCTAATCAAGATACATTTTCGCAACTAGCCCACGAATTGAAACATCCTCTGACATCAATTATTGGCTATTCTGATTTATTTTTACGACAACAAAAACGAAATTCTGATATTAAAGACTCTTATACAAATTTAGAACATATTGAGCGAGTATTACGCAATGGCAGACACTTGCTGCGTTTAATTAATGATGTATTAGAACTATCCAGATATGATGCGGGTAAAGTACAACTGCAAATCGCATCTACCAATGTCAAAGAATTGGTAATTAATGTGTGTAAAATGTTGGAACCGTTAGCAGAAGAGAAAGATTTACAAATTATTGTAGACTGCGATCGCTGTCCACAAGAAATTTTCACAGATGAATTTCAATTACAACAAGTGATTACTAATCTTGTCAGTAACGCCATTCGCTATACAGAGTTGGGTAGTGTCAAGATTATATGTCAAATTTTAGACGACAAAAATTGGTCATTTACGGTTGCTGACACAGGAATTGGAATTGCGCCAGAAAACCAAGCGCGGATATTTGAACCCTATTATCGTGTGAGTAAAGGCGATCGCACTTACCTACCTGATAGTACAGGATTAGGGCTGGCGATCGTTTCTCGGTTAGTCAAATTACTTCAAGGCGAAATCAATGTAGAATCTCAGCTAGGCGTTGGTTCCACATTTACTGTCACTTTCCCCTTAAAAATCAATATCTGATAGAAATAATTACATCCTTCACAAGTTCCTCAGATTTTTTGCCTAAATTAAAAACTGGGCGATTATAAATCGAGAAGGTTTCATCATGCTGAATTATAGAGAAAGAATCATTACTCTATGGACAGCATTTCTCCTAGGAACATTGTTTCATACACAACTAGGTTTAATGCCGCTATTTCATGGTTTATCTGTAGCCGAATCACAACACGCTTCACAACTCAGCGATATTTCTGTAATTCTGTGGCTAATGTTGGGATTTTTCACACTACCTATATTAGCGATAATTGCTACTTCTTTTACGGAATCTAAAAGCTACCGCGTCTTACATTTTGCATTGACTGTGTTTTATAGCGTGATGAACTTGCTTCATCTTGTAGCAGACTTATTTGTGCAGCCAATTCTGTGGTATCAGATAACCTTGATGGTGATTTTATTACTCATCGGTTTGTTATTAAACCTTGTGTCTTTTCAATGGATGAAACTACAACCTAAAAGCAATAAACCACAACCAAGGCTAACTTCTCCACACACTTAGAACAGGTTGAAGTTTATCTCCAACCTTGTTCTTCCAACCACTTCAATACTTTTTCAGCAGCATCTTTTTCAGCTTCTTTTTTATTGCGTCCTTTACCTCTTATCTCATCAAGTAGTTCCTCGTATCCTTCAACAAATACTTTAGCTGTAAATTCTGGTGCATGATCTGGAAGACCAGGTACAGGAGATGTTTCATACTTGGGAGGAGTGGGAATATGTTGACTGTGTACCCATTCCTGCAAGCGATTTTTAGAGTCTACATTCGAGCGAATTACAAAAATTTGTTCAGGTACAGATTTAAATATTTGTTTAATAACCTTACGAACCTCATCAATATTACATTTTTTATCTATATAATAAGCACCAACTACAGCTTCAAAGGCACTACTAAGTAAGTTAGGATTGTCACGACCACCATCTCGAATTGCACCTTGTCCTAAACGAATTTCCTTTTTTATCCCTATATCAATAGCAAATTTCTCTAATTGCTTTTCATCTACTAATGCAGAACGCCGCCGTGTTAATTCATCCTCTCCTTTGTCCTCGTATTCATGATAAAGATACTCACCACTTAAAAAGTTGAGTATAGCATCACCAAGAAATTCCAGACGTTCATTATGTTCTTCTCCTGGGTGTTCATTCACATAAGAACGGTGAGTAAGTGCTTGAATTAAATATTTTTCATCATCGAATGTGAAGTATTTAATTTGAATGATAGTCATAGGTTTCACTCACCGGAAATCTGCACAGATATAGTTCGTTGACGCGGCCCATCTAATTCAAAAAATAATACAGATTGCCAAGTTCCTAAAGCTAATTTTCCATCCACAATGGGAATTACTTCACTGGTACTTAACATCATTGCTAGTAAATGAGAATGAGCATTCATCGGTTCATCTTCTGGCACATCTCGTAAATGCAAATCATTGTGTAAGTAACGGTCTGATGCTGGTGCTAATTTAGCAAAGAATACTTTGATATCTTCTAATAATCTGACTTCATATTCATTGATGGCTAAAGCTGTTGTTGTGTGGCGGGAGAAGACTAAAACTTGTCCGTTTTTGATTGAGGTTTGAGCGATTAAATCTTTGATTTGAGGAGTGATGTTGTGAATATTAATTCCTGGTTCGGTGGCGATTTCGATTAATTGATGAATTATGGGCATTTTTCTTTCCTACTCCCTACTCCCCATTCCCTACTCCCTGGGTAAACAAATAGATTCAGGAATCAAACCGTATTCCTATATCTATGCAGACTATCAGAAATCCTACTCAAAAATGGAGCGATCGCCCCATAATTAAGAAAGATTAAGCCTGAGTTAAAAAACTGACAATGAGCCAAACAGCCCTCAATTTAGTAGCCATATCAGTCTTTCTGATGACTTTTTCGGTATTGCTGGGGCCATTAATTAACTTATCGCCGACAGTACCAGCACTCGCCACGTTCACCATTTTGGGAATCGCTACTTTAGACAGTTTTAGCTTGCAAGGTAAGGGTGGAACTATCTTGCTAGATTGGATTGCGGGATTTTCGAGTGAACACCGCGATCGCATTATCCACCATGAAGCGGGACATTTTTTGGTAGCTTCGGTGCTGGGTATTCCCGTCACTGGCTACACCCTCAGCGCCTGGGAAGCTTGGCGAAAAGGACAACCAGGACAAGGCGGTGTGGCTTTTAGTGATGCTGAGTTAGCTGCACAATTAGAAAAAGGTACCATTAGCGCCCAAATGCTAGACCGTTACTGCACAATGTGGATGGCTGGTATTGCGGCGGAAGCTTTGGTATTTGAACGTGCTGAAGGTGGCGGTGATGATAAAGCAAAGTTGGCGGAAGTCTTAAAAGTTGTGGGTTTTTCTGAGTCAGCCTTTCAGCAAAAACAACGGTTTCATGTTTTACAAGCAAAAACTCTGTTAGAAGAAAATTGGTCAAGTTATCAAGCTTTAGTCCAAGCTATGCAACAACGTGCTTCTGTGGAAGAATGCCAAAGTGCGATCGCTAGTGCAGAATAAAAATATAACGAAAAATTAAGTGTTGGAGATAGGGTGAAGGGGTGTATGTATCTAAAACCCCTTCACCCCCACACCCTTACACCTCACAAGTGTAGGTTTTTAACAGAGTGATGAGTAGCGACTCTAAAAATCATGATTTAATCAGAGTTTCATCACCCTCACACCCTTACACCCCTACACCCTAAATCAAGATTTTTGGGGCAGAACGTAAAAAACCTACACCTGTCAGCACCCTTACACCCAGTCTCCACAGAAAATCTTTGTGCGTAAATCCTGTAAACTATTAATTTAATCCCAAAAGATAACCAATAGCTTTCATTACACCCAAATAAAAATTACCTTCTCTTTCGCGGAACAGCTGAAAGGGGTGCATTGGGGAACCAAAGAAAGGTCTGAGAGTCCAACCTAATTGGCTACCAACAAAGGCATAAAGAAACAACCAAGATTGTAAAATTCGCTTGCGAGTTTTACTACCATCATCCTCTTGTTCAATAACTGTATTCGCTGCTTGATATAAAGCGGAAATCCCAATAAATCCGGTGATGGCAAAGATTAATACATTTAATACCAGGATAAATTGATAGTTATTGGTGGTGAGCAAGAAAAAGAGAGTTATAGGTGCAAAACTAAATAGCAGCACACTAGTAACGGAAACTGCCGTAAGGACTAAAATAAAATGCTGCCCAAAAGTCCGCTTGGAACCAAAGATAATATTAGAGAAAAACAGTGTGGGCAGACAAATTAGTAAAGTAATTAAATACAGTGCTGGTAGTTTTACCGCCGAAGAAATAGCCTGCATCCAACTATGAGAAGAGCCAATAATTCCCCCGTAGATGGCAATAAAAATAGAACTACAAACCAGCAAAGAAATTATCTTACTAGGGATTCTAATTCCTTGCCGGACTTCTTCTAAAAAACCTTGGCGATCGCGCAGTAAACCAATTAACACCGCAAAGTATTTAATACTGCCAGCTTTCCGTTCCATTATGTCATCCTCACAAACATACTATTTAACTTTCATCGCAGTAATCAGCACCAGAACCATACTTCCAAGCATCTATTAAGCGATGCCAGTAATATTGTTGTGGATGTGGTAGGCTCTTAATCCATGTTTCTAACATTGGACTCAGATTAAATAAGGCAGTGTAAACACCTAAATTTCCATAATGCACCAACCAATCAAGTAAGTTAACTAAACCAACTTGGGGAATTATCTTGGCAATTAATTGTGGATGAGATAACCCAGTTTTAATTAATGTTTGTGTCAATGCCGAAAACTGCACCACATCTTGCAAAAATGGCTTGAGGACTGGATTACCGAGCTTTTGCATTTCTTCAAATACCGCCGCCAGCAATTGATTAATTTGCTCTGGGGGAATATTTTGATTTACACCCACACTCATAGCTTTTTGAAATAACCAAGTCACGCTCAAATTTGGTTGATATGGTTGCAGTAGTGACAATGCTGGTGCAGATAATTGGTTTGTTTGTAATGCTGCTTCAATCCCAAAAGTTAAACGTTTGAGGTGACGCACCATTGCACCAAAACCACCAAAACTTAACGGCGATTGACTACCACTGCTATCTCCGGCTGGTAAAATCCGATTCCAAGGAGTTTTGAGTGGGCTATCGCGGTAAGTCGGGAAAAAACCAAATAACGCCCGTTGAAATTTTAAATCTGACAATTCTACGCCTTGATATGTGGGCAGTAGGCGCAGATATTCTTCAAATAAAGTTTCTAAACTCAAGCGTTGTGGATGGGCATCCATGTAGGTAAATAAGTAGGTGGTTCTGCCGTCTTTAGCGGGAAAAGCTTCCCAGAAGTATTGGCACTGATTCTGCAAGGATGTAAAGGATAACAACAAATCGCCTGATGGATTTTCCGGAAAACCTTGAGCGCAACTTCCCACAACTAAACATAAAGCATCAGGTTTTTTGCCTTGGCGTGCTTGTTTGGTAATGGGTGAAAGGTGTCCCATTGCATCGATGAGTAATTTAGCAGCAAATTGCTGATTAACAATCACACCATTGGGATGAACGATAACTTCAGTAAAGGGTGTATTTTCTAATAATTTTCCACCAGCCGCCAGAAATTTATTTTTTAATGTAGCGAGTAAATAAACAGGATCTACGCCAATATTGAGGACGTTTTCTACCCAAACTTCTACACCACCATAAAAGCTAACTCTAGCTGGATTATATTGAGTGGCGATCGCACTTTCTAATTCTGCTTTTGTTAACAAGTTTAATTGTAAAAATACCTCTAATTCTTGGCGCGAAATATTCCATTCTTGTTCTCTGCCTTTTAATATTCCACGCTCCATTAACGCTACACGCAATCCTCTAACTGCTAAAGCACAACCAATTAAAATGCCTAAAGTTCCACCACAAATAATTACATCCCACTCCAGATGAGCTAAATCTTCTTGATTTTCCTTAACTACCGTTGGTATGGGTGCGGTATTTTCTCGAATGGCTGTCAGGATGTCATCAGTACGACGTAACCCACGCAAGACATCACCCGGAAGTTGAGACAGAATTTTTTCAGTTAGTGGACTAGACATACAGCGTTTCTCGGTGGAGTACACTCATGATCGTATCTTTGTGGGATTTCCTTAATTAGTACATTTGTATTAAAATGCTGCTACAATGCCTAACAAGCTCAGTAGCATTAGCAGAGGAACTATGAAAAAAATTGCACATAGTTACAAAAGTTCCATCTTACCTCCCGCATCACAGCCTGCGATCGCACCCTTACAACCGCAAGAAGAAAAAATCATCAGTGGTTGGGAGCGTTTAGTAGCCCAAGCCCAAACTATCAATCAAATGGCCGCAGAGTTAGAAACTGAGATTCTAGAATTAAAAGCGATCGCTGCTACAATCAACAGTCAAAGAAATTATTGGTCAGGAAATGGTAAATCTCGTAAAAACGTTTTTAAATACTTTACAGTCAGTATTCCTTGGGTAAAACAAAAGTCAGATGATTCTTTAATTCTGACAACAAGAAAAGTTGATTTATTCCGTGCGGAAAGAGAAGCCGCCTCACTCGCACAAAAACTGAGACAGCACAATAAAAACCGCAGATTAGCCGCACAAAGACACCACAAAAACCAACAAAAAGCGGATATTGAACCAAAAACTTTTTCCTTGGGGGCGCTAATCAACAAATCTTAAAGTTATAAAAAATTAACCGTGGTTCACCCAATCGGTTGTAGCGGTTATGCTGATTGAAGTGGCACTGGTAGTTTTTGCCAGATGCCACGCCCTAGTTGCATTCTGGCAACCACTAGAATGTCATATCTGGGACGATCAATCAATCAGCGCATAAAAGGGGTAAAAGAAGGTGTTAAATATAAAGACACTTTTGGTAATTATCGTTGGTTTTTTACCGTCCCTGTTTTCTTTGTGGTTAATTAGGAAAACCCATTTAAGAACAAGGGCGCAGCTGAGACAAGCAGCCATGAATTTTGCCGGGACAAGGGGTAGACACAACATCCAACGAATGGAGGGCGATCGCTACTACTTAGAAGGAGTAGGCTATTTAATTGGTGACATTAGTTGCAAATTTAACGCCCGTTCTGGTTATATTCGTTGTGCTGTTAACCCCTGTGGCCCCTGTCAAGGTTGTCGTTACTATGAGCAGAAAGAATTAACTAGTAGCGAATCCACTTAAAAATTGAAACTTGCATAAAAATCAAGAATGTACACTGCAACAAGGTTTTTTACTACTCCCTACTCCCAACTCCCTTACTATACAAGTCAATTCCGAAATTAACCCAGATTCCTACAGCTTGTTGTTGCTATCTGTGAGTCAAAAACTAAAACCGGGAACACTGTAAATAAGTGTTTAAGTTTTCAACAGTTTATGACAACAAACTATTATGATGCGACAACATCTTTACAAGAATGTCAAAAGCAATTACAGCTTGATGTGCAGTATCAAAAAATCCTAGCGAGGATTTTAGCGAAAATTCGGGGATCAGTACCGTTAGAATCTTTGTGTTCAACTTCCTGTCAAGACATTTGTCGGCAGTTAAAAATTGAGCGTGTAGCAATTTACCAGTTCAATTCTGACTGGAGTGGTAGTTTTATTAATCGTTTGGGCTTTGCTGAACCGCCTTGGAATACCCTGATTGCTTTTGGTCAAGACTTGGTGTGGCAAGATTCTCATTTACAAGAAACCCAGGGCGGAAGATATCGCACAAATGAGCCGTTTGCTGTGGCTGACATTTACGATGCAGGTCACTCCCGTTGCCATATTGAAGTCTTAGAACAGTTTCAGATTCGGGCGTATGCGATCGCACCTATTTTTGTGGGCGCTAAATTATGGGGTTTAATGGCAGCTTATCAACATTCGACTGCTCGGCAATGGGAAAACCACGAAGTTAAATTTTTAGCGCAAGCCGCCAGTCATTTAGGGATAGCAATGCAGCAAGCCGAAATGATTGAGCAAACCAAACAACGCACCGCCGAACTGCAAGATGCGATCGCCAGACAACGGGCTTTAACAGAAGTAGTTGGTAATATTCGCTCATCAGTCAATACCGAAATTATCCTCAACACTGCTTGTCAAGAACTCTGCAAACTCCTCAAGCTAGAGAGGGCAGCAATTTATCGCTTTAATGACGACTGGAGTGGTGAATTTGTCAGCCAATTCGGGATGGTAGAAGCGCAGTGGGATCGAATCAGCCCATTTGGCAAAAATTTGGTGTGGGAAGATACCCACATGCAAGAAACCAAAGGGGGACGCTACCGCAACAACGAAAGTTTTGTGGTCAACGATATTTACCAAGCTGGTCACTCACGTTGTCACATTGACATTTTAGAGCAATTTAAAATTCGCGCTTATGCCTTAGCACCAATCTTTACTGGGCCGAAACTTTGGGGACTAATTGCAGCCTATCAGCATTCTGGGCCACGCCAATGGGTAAATTACGAAGTTGAGTTTTTGGGACAAGTAGGAGCGCAATTAGGTGTTGCAATCCAACAAACCGAGAATTTGAACCAATCGAAACAACAAGCAACCGCCTTACAAGAAGCGATCGCTCGTCAACGCGCACTCACAGAAGTCGTCGGTAAAATTCGCTCCTCTCTAGATATTGATTTGATTTTGAAAACAACTTGCCAAGAAGTATGTAAGCTGTTGCGAGTCGAGAGAGTTGGCGTTTATCGCTTTAATCAAGATTGGAGTGGCGAATTTGTGAGTCATTTTGGTATGGTTGAGGCACAGTGGGATAGCATCAACCCCTTTGGCAAAAATCTCGTTTGGCAAGATACTTACTTACAAGAAACCAAAGGTGGACGTTATCGCAACAACGAACATTTTGCTGTCAACGATATCTACCAAGCTGGACACACTCGCTGTCACCTGGATATTTTAGAGCAATTTAAAATTCGTGCCTACGCATTGACTCCGATTTTTGTCGGCAGAAATTTGTGGGGCTTATTGGCAGCTTATCAACATTCTGCACCACGCTCTTGGGATACTGTAGAAGTAGAATTTTTGGGACAGGTAGCCAGCCAACTAGGAGTAGCACTGCAAAGTTCTCAAGTGATGGCTCAAGTGCAGACTCGCGCTGATGAACTGCACAAATCCGCCGAACAGCGCCGAATTTTATTTGATTTGGTGGTTAAAATCCGAGAATCATTGGATTTAGAGACCATCCTCAAGACTACAGTACAGGAAATCAGGCGATCGCTCATAGCAGATCGAGTCGGGATATTTCGCTTTGATCCGAATGTGGGTTTTTGTAGTGGCGAATTTATCGCTGAAGACGTACTACCAAAATTCGATTCTGCCTTGTCTGTAAAAGTGCAAGACTATTGCTTTGGCGACCATTTCGCACCGCAATATCGTCAAGGCCAAGTGCAAGTAATCTCTGATGTCAACAGCATTGGTTCCAAAGTCCCCCATCTAGATGTCATTGAACGCTTCCAAGTCAAAGCCCAAATTGTTGTCCCTCTCATGGAAGGCGATGAACTCTGGGGTTTGTTGTGCATTCACCAATGCACCCATGCACGTCATTGGGAAGAAGAAGAACTCGAATTTGTTACTCAAGTAGCTGCTCAAATCAGCGTTGCTTTGCGTCAAGCCAACTTATTCCAACAATCTAGTTTACTCGGTCAAACCCGTGAAGAAGCAAATCAACTCGCCCAAGCATTGAACGAGTTACGTACTGCCCAAATGCAAATTATTCACGCCGAAAAAATGGCGAGTTTGGGGCAATTAGTAGCGGGGGTTGCCCATGAAATTAACAACCCAATTAATTTTATTTACGGCAACTTGCAACACGCGCACCAATATACTCAAGATTTACTCCGTTGCGTCAAACTTTATCGCCAACATCATCCCGATGCTGCCCCTGAAATTCGAGAGTTTTTTAGTAACACAGAAATCGAATTTCTCTTTGATGATTTACCAAAATTATTTCAGTCGATGCAAGTAGGAAGTGAACGAATTTGTGAAATTGTCGCCTCATTACGCAATTTTTCTCGCTTAGATGAAGCTGATTTTAAAGTAGCAAATATTCACGAAGGTATTGACAGTACATTGATGATTTTGCAACACCGCTTAAAGCCTTCCGGTGATAGTCCTACTATTCATGTCATCAAAGACTATGATTCCTTGCCTTTAATCGAATGCTATCCTGGTCAATTAAACCAAGTATTTATGAATTTGCTCTCTAATGCTATTGATGCTTTAGAAGAGCGAAATGTCCAATCTACTCCTGAATTACTAGCAGTGCAACCTAGCGAAATTCGGATTTCTACTTCTCTGATGAATAAAGACTGGATTTCGATTCGGATTGCTGACAACGGATTTGGTGTAGAAGAAAATATTCTGGCGCGATTGTTCGACCCATTTTTTACAACTAAAGTTGTTGGTAAAGGTACAGGACTAGGACTTTCTATCAGTTATCAAATCGTTACAGATAAACATAAAGGTAAGATATATTGCCACTCGGAACTCGGCAAAGGTTCAGAGTTTGTAGTTGAACTACCAATTCGTCAGGTAACAAGTAGTAAATCGTTAGCTAAAATCAATCCCTCAGAGCAGAAATAATGTTAAGGTGCGTTATGGAAAATATTCCTAACGCACCACAAATCTTTGGCGATGCGTTACAGGTTAAAATAGGAAGTATATGCTTTGCAAGGTACACAGCAGCTATCACATACGCTGAAGGATACGGAAGGATAAGCGACCATATCATAAAATTTAATGATTGTTTCTTTTCCTAGATTGAGGAATGTTAAGACTGCTTATACTAAGACAAGTGATGAACTCTTGCTTGTCTTCGGCAACAAAATTATGTTGAAAACGATAAAACTAGAAAATTTCCGTAGTTTCCAATCTTTTGAGCTTCAGCAGCTTGGTAGAGTTAATCTGCTTGTTGGTAAAAATAATAGTGGTAAAACATCAATATTAGAAGCTATTCAACTTTTATGTTCTCGAAATAATCTTGAACCGTTACGTCAGACAATGATGAAACGGAGTGAATATTGTGTTGATGATGAGCTTAAACCAGCTCAAGAGTTTGATATTCGTCACCTTTTTTATGGTCATGAGATTGAACAAGGGAGTAAGTTCTCAATCACAGGTACTAATAGCAATATTCAACAGGGGCTTTTTGTATCAATAGAACTAAGCAAAATTTCTTCAAAAGAGATACTTAGCTCATCCCATGAACCTCTGTTTCTTTATGAAGAAGAAGTTCCAGATGTCTTAAGGAAACTTTATTTCAGTATTCAGTGGAATTATGGACGAGAAGAAGAGGCTTTGGAATTACCTTTGTCAGCTAATACTGGACTTCATTCAGAATATATTCGACGAGTGCGTAGAGACAGTAAAAATCCAGTACCAAAAATACAATTCGTTACATCATCTTCGCTAGGAACTGAGAAAATGGTTGAACTATTTGATCAGATAGTACTAACACCAGAAGAAAAACTTGTAGAGCAGGCACTTCGTAGCATAGATTCTAAAATTAAACGGATTGCTCCAGTGAGTTCTCAAAAATTAAGGTATTCCTTAGATTCACGGGGTGGTTTTTTCGTACTTCTTGATAGCGGTCAACGTGTACCAATTGGGAGTATGGGTGATGGTATTTGGCGAATATTAGGGCTTGCACTAGCTACAGTATGTGCTAAAGATGGATACTTATTTGTTGATGAGATTGATACTGGACTCCATTTTACAGCCATGTCTGATATGTGGAAAATGATTTGGGATACTGCCAAAAGATTAAACGTACAAGTTTTTGCCACTACTCATAACAGCGATTGTTGGACTAGTTTAGCTAGTATTGCAGAACAGGGAGATACAACTGAAGATGGTATTAGAATCCACAGAATTGAGCGAGGTAAAAACACAAGTGTAGTTTTCACAGAACCTCAAATTGTCATTGCGGCTGAAAGAGACATTGAGGTTCGTTAGTCATGGTTAAAAAATATAATCCTAAGAAATTATTAGTTGAAGGAAAAGATGACGAACGAGTTATTCCAGAATTGATAGAAAAAAATGGAATTTATTGGGGTAAAAAAGGAGAAGAAATTGTATTCATAAAAGATTGTGACGGTTATCCCAATATAGACTCAAACCTTATATCTACAGAATTACAAGCATCAGGACTCACTCATTTAGGCGTGATGATAGATGCAGATGAAAATTTATCTGCTCGTTGGCAAAGTATAAGAAGTGCGTGTTTGCCGAGTATACCTGATATTCCTGAAGAACTGCCAGAGACAGGACTTATACACATGACAAAAAATAGAATTAAGTTTGGTATCTGGATTATGCCAGATAATCAAATAAGTGGTATGTTAGAAACTTTTTTAGCTTACCTAATTAGAGATGAAAGTGAATTTATTTGGCAATATGCTCAGAAAGTAGCACAAGAAGCAAAAAATAAAGGAGCGCCATTTAAAGATTCTTATATTGATAAAGCCAAAATTTACACTTGGTTGGCATGGCAAGAAGAACCAGGTAGACAACTACATCAAGCTATAAAATATAAAGTTCTCAATCCTCAACATCCAAACGCGCAAATATTTTTTACATGGTTTAAAAATCTATACGATTTATAATCTTACCTTTTGCTATTTATAAGAAGCGATCGCCGATATGTTTGTAAAATATTAATGGTGGGCGATCGCTGTTTTAATGTAAC
Organism: Anabaena sp. FACHB-83; assembly: GCF_014697485.1. Lineage (NCBI taxonomy): Bacteria > Bacillati > Cyanobacteriota > Cyanophyceae > Nostocales > Nostocaceae > Anabaena > Anabaena sp. FACHB-83. The sequence continues at coordinate 72,962 of NZ_JACJRY010000009.1, forward strand.
TTCTAATACATAGATTATTTAGTGTAAATAAAACCATGTTCCCACCTAGAGAAGTTGAGAAATTTCTTATGGGTGACTAAAGTGAACTGCTGATGATTGTAGATTTAGGACAATGTAATGCAAACAAATTGGAAAATTGGGACTTTATTTGGCATCCCGTTATTTTTAGACCCTTTGTGGTTTGTCATTTTAGGACTAGCAACCCTGAATTTTGGTGTGGCTTACCAAGAATGGGGGTCTGTCATCGCCTGGAGTGCGGGGATAGTCATGGCATTGCTGCTATTTGCTTCGGTATTGTTACACGAATTAGGTCACAGTTTGGCAGCGCGATCGCAAGGTATTAAAGTTAATTCCATCACCCTATTTTTGTTTGGTGGAATTGCCGCAATTGAAGAAGAATCGAAAACTCCTGGGAAGGCCTTTCAAGTAGCGATAGCTGGGCCTTTGGTCAGTGTGGGGTTGTTTTTCTTATTGCGGCTGGTAGCAATTTTCATCCCTGAGACTAGTCCTCTGAGTATGATGGTGGGGGATTTGGCGAGAATTAACTTGGTTGTCGCCTTATTTAACTTGATTCCAGGCTTACCGTTGGATGGTGGTCAGGTGTTAAAAGCAGCACTGTGGAAAGTTACAGGCGATCGCTTTCAAGCAGTACACTGGGCCGCAAGATCAGGGCAAATTTTGGGTTATGCAGCGATCGCATTAGGATTTGCGGTAGATTTCTTTACAAGAGAATTAGCACTCGGTTTGTGGATTGCGCTGATTGGTTGGTTTGGGATTCGTAACGCCAACACCTACGACCGTGTGACTACCTTACAAGAAACTTTGTTGAAGATGGTAGCTAGTAGTGCGATGACGCGGGACTTTCGCGTAGTTGATGCTGAACAGAGTTTACGCGCCTTTGCTGACGCATATTTATTAGAAAGTGCTGCACCACAAGTTTATTTTGCTGCGTCGGATGGTCGTTATCGCGGTCTGGTGGCGATTGAGGACTTGCGCTTAGTCGAAAGAAGTGAATGGGAAACTCGCACTCTGCAAACTATCGTTCATCCTCTCACAGAAATACCAACAGTCACCGAATCAACTGCGATCGCAGAAGTAATTAACAAACTAGAAAATGAACAGTTACCACGCATTACTGTACTTTCTCCGGCTGGTGCGGTAGCTGGCGTAATTGACCGGGGTGATATTGTGAGTGCAGTTGCACAAAAGTTAAGTATTCCATTCACCGATGTGGAAATTAAGCGGATTAAAGAAGAAGGTAGTTATCCGCCAGGGTTGCAGTTGGGAGTAATTGCTAAGTCTACTGTTAATTAAATTTTTAACCGCCGATAAACGCGGATGAATGCTGATAGTTAAAGAAGATTATTTGTGTTGATTCGTGAGTATTGGCGGTTATTGTTTGATATCAGAATTTACTAGATTGATATGACCTGACTTTTTGCTTTGCTGCTTTCTGTCTGATACGTTTAGTTTCGGCTTTATTTGGTACGTGAGGTCTTTCACTTAATACCTGTTTTAACTCTGCATAGGTAATTTTAATTCCAGAACCTGGAGGAAAGTCCCCGTTGTTATAGATCACATAATCATCTGGATAGCGGAAAACCTCATAGCAATTATTTCTGACACCGAGAAGTTCTTTTGTATGCAATGTTCTTAACCAATCTATTCCGTTCATAAAAATCTCAAAAAAAATAATTAATAGCAATCAAGTTTTCAACTCACTCTCCCATTCTTCTTCGCAGCTTTGTTTACTGAGAGTATCTTCGCATTAGTACCTCCGCAGGAGAAGTGAGTCAAAATGTGTCTGCTAAATAATTGTGTTCACCTACTTACTAGATTGATATGATCTGACTTTTTGCTTTGCTGCTTTCTGTCTGATACGCTTAGTTTCAGCTTTATTTGGTATGTGAGGTCTTTCACTTAATACCTGTTTTAATTCTGCATAGGTAATCCTAATTCCAGAGTCTGGAGGAAAATCACCATTGTTATAGATAACATAACCACAATAAAGAAAATACTGAGAATAATCATTCTTAATTGTAAGAATTTGCTTTGTATGCAATGTTCTTAACCAATCTATCCCATTCATAAGAATCTCAAAAAAATCAAATTACTATTTAATATACTATTTTCATTTTATTATGTCATTATAACGAATGAAACCTCCCTTCAGTGCCTTAAACGAGCAGAAAACAGATTTTAATAACTGTAATATTACTAAGATGGGAAATACGTAAATATCTAATATCATTATTACCAGTAAACCTCCTGCTGTTAATGAATTTAACATCATCAATATTAATATACCAATAACATGCAAAATAATCATAATATACGCTAACTCTAGTTGAAAATTTAGAGCTTCTTTACCATGCTGATATATGAAAAAATCAGTATTTTTCTTAATTTTCCATAAAAATAATGTGATTGCCACGCTAATAAAAGGAAGACAACAAACACAAGTTAATTGAATTAACATAACGACGAAAAGCATAAACCTAACTTCAGCATTACAAATTGCGTGTGGTCTCACAAGACAGATAGAGACTCCTGGCGGAAGTGGAGCAAGCTGAAGTAAAGCATTATGCAATGTGTATTGGAAAAACAACAAAGGTATCCAAATAAATGCGTTAAGATGGCAAATTGCAGCCCATATACGAACAGTTAATGGTAAATGTGACATTGTTGAAAGGTCATACTACTAATTCTGAGTATTCCCTCAAGTGCCTTTAAGTTTAAACTCAAATTTTGCCTATTGAGTTTTTCTTCGCGCCTCCAGTTACTGAGCGCAGCGCCGCCTTGAGCCTATCGAAAGGTCGAAGTATGCACATCTGGGTGAGATAAATATTTTTTTGTGTATGGGACACTACCTTTAGTTATTAAAAATAATATAACCCACGAAAGAGTTAGCGGTTGGATGTATTTTTTAACATCGGGAAAGATACATTAATCTTTCAATTGCGCTCATAGAAGTGTAGAACTTATCCATGCAGTTAAAGCCCATAAATCAGCAAGTCGTTGCAGTCGTTGGTGCTTCCAGTGGTATTGGACGTAAAGCCGCCCTGGAATTTGCTCAACGTGGAGCCAAAGTAGTTGTTTCGGCGCGTGGTGAATTAAAGTTAAAGTCGCTGGTGGAAGAAATTCGTGGCTTTGGTGGCGAGGCAAGTTATATTGTTGCTGATGTGCAAGAATTTGACCAAGTAAAAGCGATCGCAGATAAAACTGTCGAGTTATACGGGAGACTTGATACTTGGGTTCATGCTGCGGCGATTGGAATGTTTGCCACTTTTGACCAAACCACTCCAGAAGAGTTTAAGCATGTCATTGATGTAAGTTTGATGGGTCAAGTGTATGGTGCAATGGCGGCGTTACCCCATCTCAAGCATGAAGGACGAGGCGCACTAATTCATGTATCATCAATGGAAGGTAGGCGATCGCTTCCTTATCAAAGTGCTTACTCTTGTGCTAAACACGGCATTGAAGGCTTTCTCGAAGCGATGCGAATTGAATTGATTCATGACAAATGGCCTATCAATGTTACAAGTATTAAGCCAGCCGTCATTAACACTCCATTTTGGAGTAATGGTTTAACTAAATTAGGCGTGAAACCATCAGGAATACCACCTTACTACGACCCCAAAATTGTAGCTGATGCCATAGTTTATGCAGCAGAACATCCAATTCGGGATTTATTAGTTGGAGATATAGCTAAATTACTCGATTTAGCTCAGAAAATATCGCCTTCATTAGTAGATTCGTTGTTATTACTGTTAGGTTTTAATCTTCAACTTAGTAGTGGCGAATTAAAATCGGAAGACGCACCCAACAATTTTTATCAACCTGTTCCAGATGATAGAGTTGATGGCGATTATCAAAACTTAGTCATTCCCAGCATTACTGATGCTTTGGGCAAATTACCACTTTTTCAAATAGGTACAGGCGCTTTATTGGCTTTACTTGCAGCACAAGTATTCAATCAAGTTGAGTAATGGCATTTCTCAATTATTCTTGAACCAGGAACCCATGAATCTTTCATTTCTTTAGCTGAATCTCCTAACGCTTATGCTGCGGAATTTGGTTATATATTTGGTTTATTTCCTACCAATTTTTTACATGATTTAGTGCGGTGTGCTGTTGGGTTGTTAGGCATTGTTTCTTATAACAGTGCTAAAAGTACGCGGTTATTTAATGCTACTTTTGCAGTGGCTTATGACATAAAATCAGCATCACCAAATATTCCCCAAAGGTGGGGACGAACATCTGTTCGTCCCCACTTAAATTGTTTTGTTTCCAAGCATCAAATTTTGTTTCTGACTTCTGACTTCTGACTCCTGACTTCTGACCTCTGACTTCTGCAAGCCAAAGCATTTAGATTTACCGATGACACTAGTACAGGTCGGCGTAAATAAACAGACCATTTGGAATTACTACAAAGCTTGTGGTATCACTATTCTTTCTTTTTCCTTTTGACTTTTTACTTTTGCCTTGTTGTACTAGATAAGTTATTGTGGCATTGTGCTTGTGAAGACTTAATAGCTAGTTATGCCAAAGCCGCGTTTTGTCCGTTTTTTTCGCCATCTGAATTGGCGCATTCTCAAAAAAACCTTTGCTCGGACAATCGAACGACGACTACTAGGACTTGCTGCTGAAATTGCCTTCAATGCTATGTTATCGTTGTTTCCGGCTATTTTGGCTGTGCTGACAGCGATTGGTTTGTTGGCAGAATCATTACAAGATACCTTTAAACAGATGGCGGCTTTATTGAGTCAAATTGCGCCAGAAGAAGCGATGATTTTGATTCGGGACTTTGCCAGCAGGGAAATTGCCCACTCTAAAAATAGTAGTTTGTTTTCTCTCAGCTTTGCGATCGCCCTTTGGACTGCTTCTGGTGCTATCAGTACAGCTATGACAGCATTTGATCAAATCCATCAAACTCCGCCACAACAAAGCCGTCCTTTTTGGCAAGCTAAACTGATTTCGTTGGGCTTAACAGTTGGTACAATAGTACTGTTAATGTTGGCTTCGTTTTTAATCTTTGTTAGTGACCTATTATTAAAAATAGCCGTCTATGAGCATAGTTCTTTACTATTTTTGCAGCACCTTTGGCAGTTATTACGCTGGCCTGTGAGTTTAAGTATTGTTGCTACGGCTTTTAGTTTTGTGTATCGCTATGGCCCTAGTGTGTGGAATCCTGGCACACCAATTATGCCAGGGGCAAGTTTAGCAGCGATTTTTTGGGCAATACTCTCATCATTATTCCGGCTTTATGTCACTAATTTTGGTAACTACAATAAAGTTTATGGCGCAGTCGGGACTGTCATCGTTTTAATGCTGTGGTTGTGGATGAGTGCGGCTGTTTTACTCATTGGAAACCAACTCAACGTAATTGTCGGCGAAGATATGCGCTATCAAAAGATAGGGAGTCAGGAAGCAAAGGCACAGGAAAGCAGAGGAGTAGAGGAGCAGGGGAGCAGGGGAGCAGAAAAATAATATATTACCTCTCAACTCAGCACTCAGCACTTTCAACTCAGTACTCAAAATTAAGTATTAGGACAAACCCTTGTCAAATTACCAAGCAGCAGTAAAATATTGAACGGTTCCAACTTCAAAGAAGCGATCGCTTGAATGCCTGATTCTTCCCCACGGTTTTCTAATATTGATCCTGACGCTAAAGCACCTTCCTTGAGGCGACTGCGCCAGTTGAGTCGCGTAATGGATAAAGCCATCACTATTCCTGGTACAGATGTGAGTGTCGGTTTAGATCCATTATTAGGACTGTTACCTGTCGGTGGTGATGTTGTGGGATTGATATTTTCCAGCTACATCATTTTAGAAGCTGCCAGATTAGGTGCGCCTAAAGCAACTTTAGGCAGAATGATTTTGAATATCATCATTGATAGTTTGGTGGGCAGTTTACCTGTAGCCGGAGACTTATTTGATTTTGCATGGAAGTCGAATGAATATAATCTCAAGCTGTTAGAAGAACATTTAAAAATTCCTGGCGGTACAAAAAAGGCCGATACTGGGTTTGTGTTAGTTGTTTTAGTCGGTTTATTATTGCTAGGTATTGTTTTAATCACAATTCCAATATTATTAATTAGCACTTTGTGGCGAGTATTAACTGGTGGTTAGTATAAAAGCATGAAAGATTGGTGGCAAGAAACTTTTCCGCAAGGTCGGCAAAACCTCATTATTACTGATGCTCAAGGATATCCTGTGCAGATTGCCTATGGAGAAAAAGGTACAGGTAAACCCTTAATTTTAATGCACGGTATGGGCAGTTGGAGCTATAACTGGCGTTATAGTGTGGAACCATTATCAAAATATTTTCGGGTGATTTGTTTTGATGCCAAAGGCTTTGGATTTTCTGAAAAACCTTTTCTGCGTCGAGAACATGACGGTCATCAAGTAATTGAATTAGAGCGGATTATTCAAGAATTATGTGATGAACCTGCGGTTGTAGTTGCCGAGTCTTTGGGTGGTTTAGTTGCTTTAGCATTAGCACAAGAAAAACCAGAATTAATTTCACAGTTAATAGTAGTTAATGTGCCAATTTTTGCTGACCGCTTACCCCATTGGGCAATGTCAATTTTAGCTCACACACCCATCGAAGTGTTGCAAGCAATAGACTCTTTGCGGTTAGCTTATTTTGCTGCACCACTCGTCAGAGAAATTATGGCAGTTGAACGCCGGAGAGTGCTATTTGACCCATCAATTTTGTCACAGGAAGATGTGTATTGGATTACTTATCCTTTTATCGAAATTCCTGGAACTTTAGTAAAAGTTGCTGAAGATTTGCAACTGGCGGCGCGAGAAATTGCTAACTTGCAAAGTAATCAACCTAATATGCTCACAAGGATTCAAAGCAAGCTATCTCATATTGAGTGTCCTACACTAATTTTATGGGGTGATAAAGACAGTTGGTTTCCGGCTAGTCATGGCGAAAAGCTTCATCAATGTATTGCTAATTCTAAATTTCACATCTTGACTGATTGTTATCATGATGCTTCTACAGGTTCAGCTAAAGTGATTAATACAGAAATTTTGAAATTTTTACAGGAAACAAATGTTATTTAGTTAGTAGGTAAATACTTTTATAAATATTGCAAAATATTGCGGGTTTAGAGTAGAATCACTAGTACAAAAATCCTGAAGTCTGAAGTGAAGAAACCCTGATAGTAAGCTCTTCAGCAATTTATAATGGGTGCTTGATTTCTGCCAACCTGTACTAGTATTTCTAGACTATTCAATTCTCTGTTTAGGGAAAATTTGATTAATCATGCTGCATCCTGAGCATGAATTAATACTTAGTTGCGATCGCGGCTGAAATATGAAATACTAAGTATCAAAATTCTAAATAATCAGAATATCTGACAAAAAACCTTGATTTGTTAATGATTCTGGATTCTGACTTCTGATTCTTAAATTCTTATCTGTCAGTTAACTTAATTCCGCTAACACTAAAACTCATACGTCTAGCTGGAGAAACAGACACTGCGTATGGGAATACTTATATTTGGTATTTAAGAGTTGGCAATATGCTGAGTGTGACTGGATATCGTTTGATTGCAGAAATCTACAATGGCGCTAGAACTCTAGTGTATCGAGGATATCGAGAAGTTGACTCATTGCCTGTAGTCATTAAGCTGCTCAAGAATCCTCATCCTAATTTCAGTGAAATTTTATCATTGCGGAACCATTATACAATCACCAAAAATCTCAACTCCCCTTTTATTATTCAAACCTATAGCCTGGAACCTTACCAAAATGGTTATGCGCTGGTAATGGAAGACTTTGGCGGAATTTCTCTCCAGGAGTGGGGGGTGGGGAAAAACTTAAAATCAATACAAGAATTTTTAGAAGTAGCGATCGCACTCTGCGATGCCTTAAATGTACTGTATCACGAACGCATCATCCATAAAGATATTCAACCCAGGAATATATTAATTAATCCTGCAACTAAACAAGTTAAATTAATTGATTTTAGTATTGCATCTTTACTGCCGCGCGAAACCCAAACCATTGTTAACCCTAACGTCTTAGAAGGAACTCTCGCTTACATATCGCCAGAAAACACAGGGAGAATGAATCGCGGTATAGATTATCGTACAGACTTTTATTCTTTGGGAATAACATTTTATCAATTACTTACAGGAAAGTTACCTTTTTCAGCAAATGATCCAATGGAGTTGCTTCATGCTCATATTGCTGAAATTCCGCCAAAATTGCCCGATATTAACCCAAGAATACCCCAAGTCATTGCTGATATCGTCATGAAAATGATGGCTAAAAATGCTGAAGACAGATATCAAAATGCTTTGGGACTGAAATCTGATTTAGAAAAATGCTACCGACAACTCCAAGCAACTGGCCAAATTCCTGACTTTCCAATTGCACAAAGAGATTTTGGCGATCACTTCATTATTCCTGATAAATTATATGGCAGAGAAAATGAAATTAAAACGCTCCTGGCAGTTTTTGAGCGCGTCAGTTTAGGCGCAACGGAAATTATGCTGGTGGCTGGGTTTTCTGGTATTGGTAAAACTGCGGTTGTGAATGAAATACATAAACCAATTTTGCGCCGACGTGGTTATTTTATTAAAGGCAAATTTGACCAATTTAACCGGAATATTCCCTTGAGTGCGTTTGTGCAGGCTTTCCGTGATTTAATTGGGCAGTTATTAACAGAAAATCATTCACAAATTCAAGCATGGCGGCAAAAAATATTACAAGCTCTGGGCAAAAATGCACAGGTAATTATTGAAGTTATTCCCCAATTAGAAAAAATTATTGGCAAACAACCACCAGCCGCAGAATTATCAGGAACAGCCGCCGAAAATCGGTTTAATTTATTATTCCAAAAATTTACCCAAGTTTTTACCAGTGCAGACCATCCCCTAGTCATATTTTTAGATGATTTACAGTGGGTTGATGGGGCATCCTTAAAATTAATTCAGCTATTAATCACTGAGGCAAATTACCTTTTATTAATTGGGGCGTACCGCAATAACGAAGTCCAAGCAGGACATCCATTGATGTTGACTTTGAGTGAACTACAAAAAAATCAAGTCACTATTAATAAAATTAGTTTAGCACCACTCCATCAATTACATATCAATCAATTAGTTGCTGATACACTCAAATGTCAAGCAAGTTTGGCATTACCGCTTTCGGGCTTGGTATTTCAAAAAACGCAAGGCAATCCATTTTTCATCAACCAATTTCTCAAAGCACTGCACCAAAATGGGTTAATTACATTTGATGTGGAATTGGGTTGTTGGCAATGTGAAATTACCCAAATCACGACTCAATCACTCACAGAAGATGTTGTGACCTTTATGAGTTGGCAACTGCAAAGATTACCACCAGCCACTCAAAAGTTATTGCAGTTAGCAGCTTGTATTGGTAATTCTTTTGATTTAGATACTCTAGCAATTGTTTCCCAACAATCTCCAATAGAAGCGGCTGCTAATTTATGGAAAGCTTTACAGGAAGGCTTAGTATTACCAATTAATGGAGTTTATAAATTTTATCTTGGCACAGAAAATCTGCTCAATAAATTACATAAAACACAAAATGTTGCCTACATATTTTTACACGATCGCGTCCAACAAGCAGCATATATTCTCATTCCTGAATATCAAAAACCAGTGATTCATCTCAAAATTGGTCAACTTTTATTAGAGAATTTGACTCCAGAAGCACAGGAAGAACGCTTGTTTGTAATTGTCAATCATTGGAATGACGGCATCACTTTACTTACCCAATCTTCAGAACGAGAAAATTTAGCTCAATTAAATTTAGCGGCGGGGAGAAAAGCCAAATTAACTCATACCTACAAAACAGCGATCGCTTATTTTGAACAAGGTATCCAACTTTTGCCGCCAGATGCTTGGACAAGACTCTACCCTCTGACTCTAGCCTTACACCAAGAAATCACAGAAGTTTGCTATCTCAATTCCGATTTTGCCGGGGTGACAAAATGGGCTGAGATTGTCTGTCAAAATGCCCAGAATTTACTAGACACCATCAAAGTTCGGCAAAACTGTATTATTGCAGCTAACGTCCAAGGCAAAATTGCCGATTCCCTGCAAATTGGATTAGATTTTTTAAGCTCCTTGGGAGTAGAATTTCCCGCACAGCCGACTCAAGCAGATATTCAACAAGCATTTGCCAGAACGCGATCGCTATGGGTAGATAAATCTATCGAGAGTTTGTTAGATTTGCCCCCCCTCAAAGATCCTCATCTGTTAGCCCAGATGGAAGTTTTAACCGTCTTGTCCTCAGCAGCTTATATTATCGCACCTGATTTAATGCCATTGCTGATTTTCAAACAAGTGGAAATCTCCATTCAATTTGGCAATTCGCCTACTTCGGTGTTTGCTTACGGTGACTATGGTGTAGTTCTCTGCGGTGTGATTAATGATATTGAAAACGGCTACGAATTTGGAGAATTGTCCATAAAATTGCGCGATCGCCTGCAAATTGAGGCATTTAAAAGCCGCAATGGGTTTGTAAATTACTACTTTATTAAACATTGGAAAGATAACTTATCTAAGCTTTTACATCCCCTAGAACAAGCTTATCAAAGCGGCATCGCCACTGGAGATTTAGAATCAGCTAATCTCAATGCTGGCGCTTATTGCACCTATGCTTATTATCAAGGTCAGGCTTTACCAGAATTAGTCCTCAAGATGGATTTTTATCGGCATGTGATCATTAAGCATCAGCATACTCATTGTTTAGTTTTGCAAGCAGTTTGTCATCAAGCAGTAATTAACTTACTAAGTACTAACCCACATCCTGAACACTTGACTGGTGAGATTTTTGATGCAGACGCAGCCTTACCCCAACTACGAGAGGATAAATATCTTTCTGGTTTGTTGCAATGGTATATCAATCAAACAGTGTTGTATTACCTATTTCACCAGTATGAAGCGGCGGCTCGGCTGTCGGCGCAAACAGTGGAGTATCTTAGTAGCGGAACTGCAACATTGACAATTGTCATCCATACCTGGTTTGATGCCTTAATTCAACTGAATCTTTATGCGAGTGCGACACCACAAGCGCGTCAAACAATTTTACAGCAAGTCCAACAGCAACAAGATAAGCTACATCATTGGGCAACTTTTGCGCCCAGCAATCATCAACACCGTTGGGAATTAGTCACAGCCGAAAAAAATCGGGTTGTGGGTAATCAAATTGCAGCAATGGAATATTACGATCGCGCGATCGCCAATGCTAAAACCAACGGATTTATTCAAGATGTAGCCCTCGCCAACGAACTCGCCGCCAAATTTTATCTAGCTTGGGGTAAAGAGAAATTTGCCGCTATTTATATGCAGGAAGCTTATCGCTGTTATGAACTTTGGGGAGCTAAAGCCAAAACTCAGGATTTAGTACAAACCTATCCCCACCTACTCACATCCATCACCAACCCCACACCAGGGACTAAATCAAAACTGACTCCAGAATTTTCCGCCACCCTGGATTTAAACACAGTTATCAAAGCCAATCAAACCCTCTCCCGCGAAATTCACACTGATCGACTACTACAGAACTTGATTCAACTGGTGATTACCAATGCTGGTGCAGACAAAGCCGCACTTTTTTGGAATTATGACGGTGCTTTGGAACTGGGAATTAAGTATTTTAACGATACTGTTCAATCTCTAGAACGCAAACCTATCGAGAAATGCCAACACATCCTCCGCCCATTGATTCATTATGTCGAGCGGACTTGGGAAACAGTGATTACCGACTATAAAACCCATATCAGCACTATTAATGATCCTTATTGTCTCCAGTATCAACCCAAAAGTATTTTATGTACGCCAATTCTCAATCAAGGGCAATTAGTAGCTGTTTTGTACTTAGAAAATGCCGTCACCTTTGGAGCTTTTACCGATGAGCGAGTGGAATTGCTGAAATTACTATGTTCTCAAGCGGCAATTTCCCTGGTAAATGCCAGATTATATGAGCAATCCCAATCTTATGCCCAACAATTAGAGCGATCGCTTCAAGAACGCCAACAAGCCGAAGCCGCTCTAGCAGAAAGTGAAGCCAAATTTAGAGGTTTGGTGGAAGGAGTCAGCGATGTGATTTGGTCAGCAGAAATAGATGGTACACTGACTTATCTCTCTCCCCAGTTTCAAACAATCTTTGGATTTAACCCAGATGATTTTATTGGTAAATCCTTCTCAATTTTTATCCATCCCGATGATCAAGAACAGATTCAAAAACCGGTTAGATGTTTGATTGAGCAAGGTGAAACAATTCTCCAGCAAGAGTTTCGCCATCTTTGCCAAGATGGGAGTTACTTGTGGGTGACAGTCAATGTTACACCCATTCGGGATACTGGCGGTAAGGTAATTCGACACCAAGGCATAATTCGAGATATCAACAACTCTAAGCGAATTGAAGCAGAACAAAAGCGACAGCTGGCAATTCTCGAAAGTACCTCAGATTTTGTTGGTACAGCCGATCCCCAAGGTAAAATCCTCTACCTCAACCAAGCTTGGCGCAATTTATTGGATTTAGATGGAGCCGAACCAGCCAACCGAGTGAATATTACCGAACAGCATCCAGCTTGGGCGTTAGAGATAATTATCAACCAAGCATTGCCGACAGCGAGAATTTCAAGAATGTGGGTGGGAGAAACGGCGCTGCTAGATCACAAAGGAAGAGAAGTTCCAGTTTCGCAACTAGTGATTGCCCACAAATCTAGCAATGGTGAAGTGGAGTATTTTTCTACCATCGCACGAGATATTAGCGATCGCCAACAACAAGAACAACAACTCAAACAAGCCAATGCAGAACTGATGCGTGCAACTCAACTCAAAGACGAGTTTCTGGCTACCATGAGTCACGAATTGCGTACCCCCCTGAACGTAATTTTAGGTATGACGGAGGGATTGCAAGCAGAAATCTTTGGGCCAGTGACCGAAAAACAACTCAAAACCCTCAAAACCATCGAGCGGAGTGGGTTTCATTTACTGGAATTGATTAACGATATTCTGGATATCTCCAAAATCTCCTCTGGCCAGATTGAACTCCAATATACCAAAACCGCAGTTATTCCCTTGTGCGAACAAAGTCTCGAATTAATCAAACCCCAAGCCGCCAAAAAATCAATTCAAATAGAAAATAAATTACCTGCTGATGTACCTAATTTATATATAGATGAACGACGCATTCGCCAAGTATTAATTAATCTGCTCAATAATGCGGTAAAATTCACCCCAGATGGTGGTTCAATTACTATAGAAATTATTTTTCCCAAAGTAATTGATCAGCAAAATTATCTGCAAATTGCCATCACAGATACAGGTATTGGTATCGCCTCAGAAAATCTCCACAGAGTTTTTGAACCTTTCATTCAAGTTGATAGTAGCCTCAGCCGCAAGTATCAAGGTACAGGGTTAGGACTAGCTATTGTCAAACGCATCGTTGAATTACATGGGGGAGATGTTACCTTAACTAGTGAGCTAGGCATTGGTAGTTGTTTTGCGATCGCTTTACCGTACTGAGTGCTGAGTGAGAAAAAGAGGAAGGAAGAACTTTCACACTCGGTAAATGCCACGCCCAATTGTTGTACAGTGACTTTTTATTTGTTGTGATGCCAAATTACTGTCATTGAGCCTGTAAAGCTTGTACTCAAAGACCGTTAGCTTAAAAGTAGCAGGGAAAAATACAAGCTATATCAATAGTAATAGTTGCAAGCTTAAAGTGAGTAAGGCTTAACTTAATGACACTAATAGGACTTACGCCACAGGTTACAGCAGAACATGGATATACGCCCTGGTGAAAAGATACAACGAATTAGGAGAGGGAGGATTAGGCGATGCCTTCGGCGGGCTTCGCCTACGCAGATGCTCAAATCAAGGGAAACAGCACCTAGTAGATGATCTCAAGCAACCGGACATGATATAACTTTTCACTGTACACCAGCCGCAGCCATTGATAATTTTTTCACGAAAGTTGAGGTTATGCGATCGCTATAAGTTCTTGACTAAACGAAACCCGATATGAGTCGTTCCGGTATCAGGTGCTTGAGATTCCCTGGCGCCTGGCCGATAACGACTACAATAATTTTTAGCGCACAGGTAAGAACCTCCTTTAATAACGTGCAATGCACCCTCATCAGGTTTTTTGGGGTCAAAACTGGCCTCCTTATTCGGACCGACTGGATTAAGACTATGATCCTTTCCTGAGTGTCCCACACGATACCAATCAGAGGTTAATTCCCAGACATTGCCTGTCATATCATACAACCCATAGCCATTAGGCGGATAAGATTCTACGGGGGCGGTTCCTATATTTCCATCTTCTTCCTTGTTGAAGAAGGGAAAAATCCCCTGCCAAGTATTGGCCTTTTTGGCAGAATATTGATTGCCCCAAGTAAAATCTTGATCTTTAAGTCCCCCTCGCCCGGCATATTCCCATTGTGCCTCAGTCGGGAGAGATTTCCCGATCCAATTGGCATAAGCAAGAGCATCATCATAAGCGATATGAACAACAGGATGGTTATCTTTCCCTTCGATGTTGCTATCAGGTCCGTAAGGATGTTGCCAGTTAGCACCGACAACCCAATGCCACCAGCTTAAATAAGCTATCTTTTGAATGCCGCCGGAAGGAGGTTGAAAGACAAGAGAACCGGGTTGACGTTGTTCATTGGTTAAATCCGGAAATTGTTCTTTAGGTAGAGGTCGTTCTGCAATGGTTTGATAGCTTGTAGCTTCCACAAACTGGCGAAACTCTGCGTTAGTGACTTCGTGGCGATCAATGCAGAAACTATCAACAGTAATATCTTTAGCAGAACGTTCTGATTCATAGTGAGTATCTGAACCGATATTAAAGGTTCCGCTAGGAATCAATACCATGCTCTCTGGACATTTATTGTTTATGGGAGATGCTTTTACTGGAATGGAAGAACTGAAAATTAAAGAGAGAGTTAGTAAACAGAGAATGAGTGACTTTAGGACAAAATTCTTCATCAAAGTAAGTGGGCAAATTTTAACAATATAAAGTCTTAATTTAACGGGCGGTAGGGTAGAATAGCCCACCCTACGGATTAAAATTTAGTTAGAACAAACAGGATGTGTTCTTGATGGGTTTGACTTAAAAATGGACTTAAAATCATTCTTCATACTAACTACAATCCAATTATCATGATTTTGGGCATAGTCGAGAGATTCATTATCAGGTACTTCCACACCATCTTTCAAATGAGTGCTTCCAGGCACATCATTGTATTTATATTCTCGCTCACAATCATCATGGTTAATTAACACAATTAAGGATTTATCAAACCCAGAATCTGTGTATTTAAACATCTCAAAATCACCACTAGAGTTACCCACAGCAATCAAAGGTCTTTTCCCAATAAAGAGTTCAATACCTACGGGTTTACCCTGTTGATCGCCATAGTGAGCTAACGATAATTTACGCACCAAACTTCCCCCCTGTCCATCAATTTTATTCGACTCATCATAGGTTGTCTTAATGGCAGAACCGATCACTTCTTCAGAGGGAATGCCATAAGCTTCATCAGAAAAGGAACGGACAAAATAAATGCCACCGCCAGAACAAATATAGACTTTGAACCCATTCTCTTTGAGGTAATTAACTAACTCAATAACGGGTTGATAAGTTAGGTTGATGTAGGGCGTATCGAACCTTATAAAACCTTTATCATCACTAGAAGCCAATTTATTATGATTGGTATTAACCAGAAAATCGTGAGCTTGAGTCTTATATTGACCGTTGGTTATTCCAATTGTACTGGGGATTTCGCTGAGAATGATTTTACCCTCGGCTGAAATAGGCTCTCCTATAGTTTTCTCGATTTCTTTTTGCGTCATTTTCACTAAGTTACTGACTCTGACGTTTGATGATTTCTTCAATCTGTCTTTAATAAAATCTTTTTGAAAATAATGAGGTCTTTCAGCCCATAAAGTTCCATCATTATCAAAGACAGCAATACGATCTTTTTCTGAAATACCATCCGCAATCACTTTGTTAACAAAATCAACAATTGCTTGTTTATTAGTAGAAGTGTCAGACCAAGACTCTAAGGCTGCATAAGCCGGCAGACAGCTAAAAGCTCCTCCCAAGCAAAAGATTGATAAGAAAACTGCGAGAAAAAACGAGATAGTCTTTCGGTTAATATTGGGAAAATTCATGACAAATTTAAATATATTCAAAAGAGTTTGCAGGGTTGTTCAGAGAAAAAGGAGGATCGATCTTTAACAATAAATAGTATTTGAAAGATTCTCCTAATTCTTCTGTGTAGTATACTGTAGTGTAATCAGGGAGTTAAGATAGCTTTAGTTTTCAACTCCATCAACAAGCTTTTCAAGGAGTTCTCTTAACGGTGTAATAACGGGAATTTTCTCTTTTAATCTGTCGATTTTAACCTTTTTTACTACCCCATCTACTATCTGATCGATAGTAAAAGAAGCAGGTTTTTGGCGAGGGGGATAATCAACAAAGGTTTGGAGAAGCCCTGCAACATAGGACGTTATGGGGCCGGCTAAGAAAATTCGGCGGAACTTCCAGTCAGCATAATACTCTGACTCGTGGGGAGCTTTTTCAAAGGGATCACGCCGTAAGTTAATTATGATGGGTACTCTCAAGTCAACAAATGGTTCTGCCCAAACATCAAAGCCTTCCGCCCGTTGTTCCTTAAAGATTAATTTCCAGTCGTTATAGCGAACTGCTGATGGATAACCGTCATCGGTGAAATAGATATACCCGTTACGGGGGGAACAATAGGAAGGAGTTGATCGCTCCGAGTTAATAGGACAATTTTTCTTGAATTCTGGGTGATTTGTTAACCTGTCAGCAGTATATAAGTAGGGCAAGAAATTATAACCGTCTAAATGAACAGCATATTGCTCATATTCGGGATATTGTGCCTTTAGTTTCAGGTCATCGCCATCTGCTAAAAGTTGTCTCTGGATATTATCCACACCCGCAGCAGCCATCAGGGTTGGAACCCAATCAATGTGAGACATGATTTCATTAGAAACCACACCTTCGGGAAAATGGTTTTTCCAGCGAACAATAGCAGGAACCCGGAAACCTCCTTCCCAATTGGTATTCTTTTCACCATGAAAAGGCGTTGTCCCCCCATCTGGCCAACTAAACACTTCTGCACCGTTGTCTGTAGTGTAGATAATGATGGTGTTTTCATCTAAACCTTTGTCTTTGAGGAAGTTGATCAGTGACCCGACTTGTTGATCATGTTCGACCATGCCATCAGCTTCAATTCCTTGCCCAGTGACTCCCTGAGATTCTTCTTTGAGGTGGGTAAAGACGTGCATCCGAGTGGTATTAAACCAAACAAAAAATGGCTCACCTGCTTTTTGAGCATCTGCAATGAATTCTTGAGTATGACCTAAAACTTCTTCATCGATGGTTTCCATACGCTTTTTAGTTAGTGCGCCTGTATTGCAGACCACTTGATCCCCAGTCTCTCCAACCTCCTCAGCAGGGGTTTCGTTTTGGGTGGGGTCACAGGTATAAGAATTTTTACCCGCAAAGCTATGGAGTACGCCTCTGGGTCGGAATTGATCGAATATGGGAGATTTCCCTTCGGGTAAATAGTCTTCGTTTTCGGGTTCTTCTTCAGCGTTTAAGTGGTAGAGGTTGCCAAAAAATTCGTCAAATCCGTGAGCGGTTGGTAGATATTCATCCAAATCACCGAGATGGTTTTTCCCGAATTGACCAGTACGATAACCAAGGGGTTTGAGTAACTCTGCTAGGGTGGGGTCTTCTTTCTTTAAACCCACCGGTACACTGGGTAGCCCCACCTTAGTCATCCCAGTACGGATGGAAGCTTGACCCGTAATGAAGGCTGCACGACCAGCTGTACAACTATTTTCCCCATAATAATCGGTGAACATGATTCCTTCTTTAGCAAGGTTGTCAATATTCGGGGTACGATAGCCCATGATGCCTCTGTTGTAGGCGCTGATGTTAAACCAGCCAATATCATCCCCCATGATCACTAGGATATTAGGTTTGTTGGTATCGGCAAAAGCAAGGCCAGTAGGTAGACATGGGAGTATCCCTGACACCACAAACATTAGAGAAAAGAAAAGACACAGCACTATTTTTGAGATTTTGTTCATGAAAATAACTCCTATTTTGTGAGTGAATTAATCCCAAAGCTTAAAGATATGGGTTATTTTGAGAAAAAGATAAATATAGCGTTTTCCAGTCCAATGAATTACACACCAATTTATTCACTGTTCACGGTTCTATGTTCCCCCGTTTCACACGCTTCTCTTTACCTAAAAGATTTACTGCTATCTGCCGCATTACTGCAAAATTAGGAAAAATTTTCTCAAATACTTCGCAGTATTTAATAAACTTGTCTTTGTTGATAAGTCTGATTCAAAGCGTTACAGATGCAGATTTTTTGGCTAATAAAACCATCGTGTTGCAACGATAGCAGCCCAAGATATATCTTTAGTAGAGCCAGAGTAGCTAAGTTAATCCTATCCAAACAAACGGACAGATATTTATGGATTTGGTCTGATGCTTTTTAGTGGAAAAACGTAACCCTATAAATTTGCAAAGATAGCGGTCATTTGGAGCGTGGTTGTTACGCTGTTATAAAGTGTTAACTATCAAGCTTTATAGGTTACAAGAACCATATACCTTTAGATAGATGCGTGTCAACTACTTTTTGCTCAATTAAGCAAATTCTTATGATTTCTTGCCTAATTTTGCGCTCTAAATAGAAAAACAGTTGAAGCAACTATGCTATTTTAGGTGTTGAATTAGGCTAGTTTACTGCCCAATTCAGGCAAATAAGTCTCCTTAAGATTCACGGCACTTAATACTTGTACTGTGTTTTTAAAATTCAAAGTTGAGTTAAATTCAGGAGTTGGTAAAGGCTCAAATCACAGCAAACTCAGGAAAATTCAGGTTACAGACCTGAACTCTACCCCAAATCACCGTCATATCAGAGCAACAATAGTCGCCCCCTTTGCAAGCCAGTTTTTCGGAGATAGTCAAGTGAAGGTAATTCTTAGTCAGCAACCGATGTTAAGGCGCGATCTCTTCTTCCTCCTTCATTCACTGTCCGAAGAACGCAACAGCACTCCAGGCGTAAGTAACTGCAACAGATTTAAGTGTCATTCTGGGTCAGGAAACCGCCGCATCATCTCCGCTAACTCAACAGCCTCCCCATCTACCGTATAAACAACCCCAGCAGACATCACCGATCCTGTGCCGTCTCGCCCTCTCAAAAGGCGCACTCACATCTGCGGTAACAGTGTTCTTGTCTATGTCCTAATAAACTTTGCGTTGATTCTATCAACCAGTGCAATTGTACAGTGACTTTTTATTTGTCGTGATGCCAAATTACTGTCATTGAGCCTGTAAAGCTTGTACTCAAAGACCGTTAGCTTAAAAGTAGCAGGGAAAAATACAAGCTATATCAATAGTAATAGTTGCAAGCCTAAAGTGAGTAAGGCTTAACTTAATGACACTAATTTGTCTTAACGCCATTTAATTTTTCACTGTACATCATCAGATAGTAATTTTTCTGCTGCTTCTAGCATAGTTGCAGCGATTTCCTTGAGGTCTTCACGATTATTTAAGTAAGTTTTCAAAGCTTCCATTGGGTCGATGCTGTTACTCGCACTCAATTCGGGAACGCGGGGACGAGCTAATTGACTGAGTAATTCTGGTTGAATGGTGTAGGTGTGGGCTGATTGTAAGGCTGTGTGTAAGGCAGCATTTTCGATCACATCTAACTGTTCAGAACGGAGTTTGTAAATTAATCGCACTACTGCATCTTGAATATCATATTTGGCGATCGCTTTTAAAATTGCCCCCTGGGGATCTTCGGCTTTGGAAATATCCACTTCAATAGTGCGGAAACTGCGAACGAGTAAGGGACAAAATTCCCAAGTCGTATTTCCCCGTTCCAATTCAATCATCACATAACCTTTGTCTTCTTTTTCTTCGCTAAAATCTACTCGTTCAATACTCCCCGGATAAATAACTGGCGGGTTGTTCTGTTTATTTAAATTTTGGTGTTTGTGGACATGTCCCAAAGCTACATAATCAAAACAAGGTCGCGTCAACAACGACAACGGTAAAGTAAAACCTTTACCCACCGCTAACAAACGTTCTGCGCCTAAAGTTGCATTATCCGCCATCAAGTGCGCTAATAATACAGTCGGCGCGTCTGGGTCAAGGCGACGAATTTCCCCTTCGATGACAACTTGTAACCTTTGGGTTAATAACTCGTTGACTTCTGATAACGATAAACCTTCAGTTTCTTGGCGCGTCATTAATGTTGAACGAGTCAACCAAGGAAGAGTAATGATTTGCACTTTACCGTTACGAGTTTGGATGTGATGAGTTGTTAATGTGTCACCCACCACAAACCCCGGTACACCCAAAGTTCGATAAATATTTAAGCTTGCGCCTCCTAAGCCTTGGGAATGTTGGTCATGATTTCCCACCAACAATACTGTCGGGATATTCGCATCAACCAGCCGACGAAATTGACTTGCAAAAGCTTCTTGGATATATGGCGGCGGTGTCGCATCAGGAAAGGCATCACCACCAAAGATTACCAAATCTACAGCATCTGTCAATGCGCGATCGATGCACAGGGATAAAGTCTGCACAAAATCCTCTAACCGCGTGTTTAACCCAGTCGCCGGGTTAATTCGACCGTGGGAAAAACCGCTTCCCATGTGGATATCTGAAAGATGGAGGATTTTAATCATAAAAATTTCAATAATTCCGTGTTTCCATATTAATTAGGACTTACGCAAAAAAACGAAAAAATAAGGTTTTAGAACAGGGTGTAGGGGTATGAGGGTGTAAGTATTCAAAACCCTTTCACCCCCACACCCAATCCCCACAGAAAATTGTGGTGTGTAAATCCTGTTAATGATAAATAGTA
Source organism: Anabaena sp. FACHB-83 (assembly GCF_014697485.1). NCBI lineage: Bacteria > Bacillati > Cyanobacteriota > Cyanophyceae > Nostocales > Nostocaceae > Anabaena > Anabaena sp. FACHB-83. The sequence continues at coordinate 93,900 of NZ_JACJRY010000009.1, forward strand.
CTTGATAGTTGTACGAATGTCTGAAGCTGGCGTTGGTGAGTGGGTAACGATTCCCTTGGAGGGAAATCGAGATTAAACAGTACCTGCAATTAAAATTAACTTAAAAACTGGCGATTTTCTCCCAAGATGAACTGCAAAACTTTAATTTACGATCCGAGTAAGCAAGAGGTAATTACTTTCACTGTTGATCAAAAGCGTTATAAATTGGTACGTTGGGATGTTTCCGATACAGCCCAGATGTTGTTAGAGTCTTCTTTGGAACGATATACAGAATTAAGTTTACTTACCAAAATACCCCAAGCAGATGCGATCGCCATTATTCAGTGTAATAATATTTACCAACTTCCATCCAAGTCAGTCAATGCCATCTTAGAAATTCGTCGCTGGGAAGATTTTAGCTGTATCCAGGAAATAGAGTTACCTGAATGTAACGATATACCAAGTTGTGTCACGATTACTCCCTGTCAACAGTACATCGTTGTTGTCGAATTATATACTTCGCTGTATCTAATAGAATTGTCATCGGGTATAATTCAACGTTTTGCTTTCGAGACAGAATATAGTTACAGCTTGGTATTTGACCCAAAGATGCAGTTTTTTATCAACTCATCAATTGACCAATTCAGCTATTTTCAACTTCATTGGATTGATGATTTAGCGACTGGTAAATTTTCTCTTCGGGGAGGTTTTTGGGGGGATATGCGCTGTCATAAAGATACCACTATTTTTAGTCCCAACGAGGACGCTTTTATCCATACTTGCTATCATTTTGAACGGAAATTATTGGTGACATACCGTCGATTTAATCGTTCCCAACTATTTAGCGATCGCAGTCATTGGGGAATAAATAATCATCCTACACCAACTTCTGTTCTCGATAAAGTTTGGGAAATCTCCCTACCCTACATCCAACATCAACATGATGAGGAAAATCTTTGGCAAAGTGATATTGCTTTTCTCAATGACCAAACCTTAGTATTAGGAGCAGGAAAAACCCTGGCTTTGCTAAATATTCAAGATGGAGTTGTGAAAGCAGAGTACCCAATAGATGCAATTATACAGGCGATCGCAATAGATACTGCACATCAACGAGTAATTACCGCTACCCGTAATGGAGTATTCTGTATTCATCTGTAGCACTTTATCTACCAAGTTAGAACAGCATTATTCTTTGTGGTCAATGAAAAAACTTATTCTAATTTCAATTATTACAATTCTATCACTAGGGTTGACATATCATTTATTACGTATTGCTTTTCCCATAACCTATATAGTTGACTGTACTCAAGCTCATAAAATCACGAAAATATCCGACAATTTTATCAGTACAATTGGTGATCCATCGGCAAAAGAAGCAGAAATTATTGCACAAAGATATATAACAAAAGCCTTTTGTTTAAATGACTTAAATGGTGATTCTAGCTTCAGCCCTAAACCATATTTCTTTAATGTCTCAAACTTAAGTTCTAAGTATCAAATTGTTGGTTACAGTGGTGCTGGTTTTCGTAGTCCAGGCAATTTACAAGTGAAATTTGACAACGGGACTCTCCTAAATTTTTGCTTTAGCAAGATGGTAATTAACTGCAACCAAGCTCAAGAATGCGATTGTCCTCATGATTTTAACTGGGAACCCAAACCAAAGTAATATGAATAATGCTAATTGTCAGATATTTTACTTAGATGCTGATTGGTATTGGTTTCGTGTATCCGATGATTTTTAGGGATGACAATTGAGTTAGTTTTGAGTTATGGATAAGTGACATTACTACAGATGAAGTCACAAATATGAAATCTCATATTCACCATACCTTGATTTTGCTAGTAGCGATAACAGGGATAACATTGTTGTCAACTCCATCTATATCTAGTGATACTCATCAATCAATATCTTCTATCACAGTTAAGTCTACAAAAGAGAATTCATTACCCCAGTTATGGAAGGTGAAAATTAACGGAAAATCTGGATATGTTGATGCCAGAACAACTTATAAAGTAGAACTTCAATCAGAAAAATATCCCTTAAAAACTCAAATTTCACCAGCAGAAATTACCGAATTTAATCGGATTTTTGAATTTGGTAAATTTAACCACCAAAAAGCGATCGCTCTCCGCAAACGGCTACAACCTTTAGCCGATCAAAATGATGCAGTTGCTTGTTACTGGCTGGCAAAAACCTACAATTTGGAAGAATTTGGCATTAGGAAAGAGAGCGATCGCCAATCAGCTTTGAAATGGTATCACAAATCAGCAGAGCTTGATTACGCACCTGCCGCATATTTTCTCTACAGAGCCTATTTTTCCGGATGGATGGGTTTACAAAAGGATGAAAATGAATCTAGCAAATGGCTGCATGAAGCCAAGAAAAAATCTTCTGGAAAATTATTGTCCGAAATCCTCATGGAATTTGTTTTTTTTAGCGACCCAAGTGTAAAATCAATCAACTTGAGAACAATTCCAAAAAATGCTGGGAATTATCTCGAATATCTACGCCAAATATATATATTAACTCCTAGTAATAGCTGGGTAATACACAAATATGGTAATGCACTCTACGAAGCTAAACGTTACACAGAAGCCTTAGCGGTTCTCATTAATAGTGATAATGCCTTTATTTGGCAAAAAATTGGTCAGATGTATGAGCAAGGTTTGGGTACTCCAATAGATATAGAAAAGGCTTTGTTTTGGTACAAAAAAGTAGCAATTGAAGGTAAAACTCAAGAAAATGGAGCCAATCCAATTAGTACATATGGTAGATTGGAAATTTATCGCTTAATCTGCTTGAAAAAAATTACAACACAGCAAGCAGCACCGTTATATAGTCCTGAAAAATATCAGAGTGAATTTGCTCAGTTTAGCGATAGTAAATGTAATTATGGCTCTTAATATGATGTATGTACTCCAGCCTTGGCTCTTACGTAGCCTATCACCATTGCCAAATTAATTAACTAATTGGATTCATGATTTTAGGCGAATTTGAAAGAACAATGTTACGATCCTGGCGAATCACACCCAGGAAATCAATTGTGCCTAAACAATTCTTTAATCTCAAGTGGTTGAGATTTAATCGTACCTCTTTCACTCTGTTTGCAATTTTATTTGCAATAGTTGTAATAATTGCCCTCTGCTTCCGAGATGATTGGATTAGACCGTTACTGGGCGACGTTTTAATTGTCATGGTGATTGCTTACTTTGTTCATGCTTTTATTGCAGTTCCATTACGGAAGGTTGCTATTGGAACTCTCATCTTTGCCTACTTGATTGAGTTTCTTCAGTTTCTTAATCTCATTGATATTTTAGGCTGGCGAAACTCCCAACTAGCTCATTTAACAATTGGATCTACTTTCGATTGGCGAGATTTGGTTGCTTATACGGTTGGGATTGCGATCGTTTTCCTCACTGCCAATCGTTTGAAGTCATAAACTACTATTATTTTCCTCTTTATCGAGTATTCATCATTGCTTTGAGATGACGCAAACGCCCCAGATTTAACCGATTTGGGCATTGTTTACTTCTGGTTTGACTACCAAAAAACCGTGACTCAAACTTGCAATACTGAGTTTGATAACGCTCCCAAAGAGGCTGAGTCTTATCTTGTCCAGATGTAACTTGTGATTGCTGCGGCTCGTCTTCTGAATCATATACAGCTATCCCCTTTAGATCCGCAATGCGATCGTTATTTAGCCGAGCTAAACAGCGATGATAGAGCATCGGTGCCATAGAATTTTCTTTAAAAGGTTCAACCAACTCAGTACAATGTGCTTCACGATACTCTTGCCAGTATTTCTGTGCGATCGCAAATGTTGGCTGATACTGCTTCGATAGTCTTTCTGCCCAATCGCCATAAATGCTTGATTGCAAAAACTGAGTTGTTTTTGACCAATAGACCGCGCATTGATTTAACCCAAACTGCGTCTTATCCACACAATTTAGCTCTGGAATTCCAGGTAGCACAAAACTATTGAAGAGAGCTAAACCACGAGTAGGTGCTGCCAGAAGGTCTTCTAGTTGGTGAAGTCGAGCCTCTCTGAGAAGCTGATGACATTCCGCCAATCTCAGGGAGTTAAAAGCGAATAGAGCTTTTTCGATCTGGCAATACTGAGTTTGATATTGCTCCCAGTGACGTTGCACCGATGAATTTCTCAATTTGAGTCGATCAAGTAAGGATTCAAATCGAGAATCGTGAGATTGGAGGGTAATAATCTGACCACCTCTCTGTAATTCTAGAATGCGATTGTTATTTAATCGCGCTAAACAGACAGATGTTGCAATTGGAAAATCTGGCGTATTGCGTAAGCGTTGAGTTAACTGTTGACAGTGTTGTGTTTGAAACTGATGCCAGGATTGATCTGCGATCGCCAGTTGATGTTGCAGGGGTGCAATAAGCTGGGACTCAACATCTTGATAAACCAATGATTTGAGCAAATGGGTTACTTCTGCCCAACGCTTTGCACAGCGATATTCACCCGCTTCAACCTGTCGAACACAGTCCGGTTGCAAAACTCCACCAAATCCTAATATTACAGTTGGACGAGGTAAAGGAGTCAGTGGCTTGGCATCTGGCACAGGGAGAGCTTGGCTCGGTTCCACACCAATTTGAGTTGCAAATAAAATGACACTCGCAAATATCGCAATCTTAAATTTTATCATTTTTCTCATCACCAATCCTGAGTAGCCTTCAAGCACTATCCCTAGCATTTAGATTGTATGTTTCAGTAAAGTTGTAGCTTAAGATACTAATTATTCTCATACTGATACTATTATTCAAAAACTCCTGGTTTGTAAGCACATACAACAGTGTTTACTAAGATAATTTACGGTAATTTAAGTTTTGCATTGCTTTCGTAGATATTTATACGGAGATTGTTATTGTTAAACAAAGCATAATCATTTCATTAAGGAAATAAAAAAATGAACAGTTCTAAACCCAATCAGCTAGGTGTATCCGTAGTTATGGGCGCTTTGATTATGTTAACTAGTGTGAGTATTATCACGATTATGAATATGTTCTAGGTTGAATGCTGAGAATTTTTGCAAATAAACTTTACAAAACCCTGTGTAGTACTGCACAGGGTTTTTATATTTTGTTATCTCATCACTGTGTTGTTATTTATAAATTAGCCTGCAAAGTCTTGCTATATATAAATTTGAGCATTCTGGTTCTCAGGCTGTGATTTTGGCTAAAGATACTTGCAGTTTCAGGTTTATTTTTTTTAACTATATTGGCTGGATACTATTCCGGATTTGTACTGAGTCTACTGAGAATAGGAAATAAATCTGTTTAATCACTTCTAAGCAAAATGAGAGCAAATTTCTCTACTTTTAGCAAATGAGAAATTTGAGATTTTATTGTCTATAAGCATAGTTGCATTCCAATGCTGATCGTTGGAACAAATTTTCATGCTGTCAGGATAATAAATATTCATTTCATTGGCGTGATAGAAGAAGATTGACCAAACATCAACCTAAGCTTTACTACTTTGAAACACTAGTTTTGGGCTTGGGTGATTTTTGGGTAACTCATCAGTTTTAGCAAGGTTAATAATGTTATGACAACAAGATTTTTTCGGGGAATTAATTACACTGTTGAATCATTAATAGGAAGTGACCAAACTTTTCAGAGCAATCAAAAAAATACTTGGCTAGAAGTTTTAGGTACGAATAACGTCATCAAGACTGGCAGAGGGAATGATGTCATTATAGAAAATGTTAAGTTCCTGTTTATTAGTAATTATCCTCCTTATGTTGGCCCCGCAATTTTTTATGGTGGTTATGGTGTAATACCTGAAGCATCAATAAGAGGTACTACAATTATTGATACTGGATTTGGTGATGATTTTGTTGTTTTAGGAGAGGGCAATTATATTGTTGATCTCGGTCAAGGTAACAATATTGTTGATGGTACTGGCATTTTTGGTAATATCAAAATATCGGCTGGCAACGGCAATAACATTATTGATTTGACAGGAATTGCTAATTCTCAAGTTAATCTTGGTAATGGTAATAACTCAATTTATCTAGGAGCAGGTAATTCTTCTGTATCCACAGGTGCAGGAAATGATTTGATTACCACAACTATTAATGGGGCATTTACAATCTTAATTGATATTGAATTTTTTGGAGCAGAACCTTACAAACAAACTATTAATGCAGGAAATGGCGACAACCTGATTAAAGTAGTCGTAGCTGGAGAAACAAGTATTACAACAGGTTCAGGGAAAGATTTCGTTTTAGCTACCTCTGCAAATATTGAACTTTTTGATGGAGCGCCTAATTCTGATGTTGTGGATATTCTGACAGGAAGTGGTAGCGATACTGTCATTACAATTGGCACTAAAAGTTTCATTAATTCTGGTTCTGGAGATGATTTAATCATATCTGGTTTGGGCGACGACACAATTTTTACAGGAAGTGGTCGTGATGTGGTAAATCTTCGCGGAGACACTTTTTTTGCTCCGGCCCCTATCCAAGACCTTGAAGAAATATACTTTTCTGAAGCCACTGTTCAAGGAGGTGGCAATGATACTGTTTATTTGGGAAGCGGTAATAAAACGGTGATTTTGGGAAGCAGTGGCTTTGCTACAATCTATGGTTTTGATAAGAAGGATCGTTTAGATGTTAGCGGTTTAAATGCCACTTTTACGCAAATGGGAAATGACACACTCATCAGTTCAGGTGATCATTCTTTAGGAATTATCAAAGACTACACAGGTTCAGTCGCTTTGGTGTAACAGTTAATTAAGAATTAGATTGAAAAGGCCTAACGCCACTGCGCTAGACGGGTTCCTCACCTCTCTCAGTGGCTTCCTAGGTAACTAATCTTTGTGGGAGTAGATTATAGGACTAATATTTGATTCCTGAAATCTACGTAGCATCTGTTAGCGACCGTAACATATTTACCGCAAAGCTTTCGGTGCGTTACGGCTTACGCCTAACACACCCTACACAGACTGCATAAGGTTTTTATATTTCGTAATTTAATTATGATCTCAATGCTCTGGGTAAGTATAAACTATTTGCTAAGGAACAAAGATAGCTTTAGGTTGATCCGTAATACTAGGTTTTGAGCTTGTAAAAGTTAAAAGAAGCTTGAGGATGAGTGACGGATGCTAAGACAATACACTGGCAATACTAAAGCAAAAAATCTAAAACAGTTTTTCATAACTCTGACCGTTTTAACTCCACTGTTAATTACAATTCCGGTTTACGCCAGCAAGCCGGAACATATCAAACAGCTAATAGATACAAACAATTGTGCGAAATGCGATTTAAGCGGGGCAAATTTTAGCTGGAAAAATTTGCTGCGTGCTGATTTATCGGACTCAAATTTGGGTGGTATTGACTTAAGTAATGCAGATTTGAGTGGCGCTAATTTGCGTAATAGTAATTTAAGTAAAGCGAAACTATCTCGCGCTAATATTTTTCGGGCTAATTTGGATAAGGCAAACTTAAGTGATGCTGATTTGAGTAGCACTAACTTGAGTGGTGCTGATTTACGTAATGCGAATTTAACTCGTGCTGATTTGACGAATGCTGACTTGAGTGGTGCGAATTTAAATGGAGCAAATTTGCAAGATGCTAACTTGCGGGGTGTGCGGTTTGATAATGTCAACCTCCAAGGTGTGAATTTGAATGGTGTTGATTTAAGTAATGCAGATTTGCGGAATTTTAACTTCCGTGGCGTGTCGCTGAATGGGGTTAACTTGAGTCGGGTGAATTTGAGTGGTTATAACTTGAGGGGTATAGAACTGAAAAATGCCAATCTCAGTTATGCAAATTTACAAAATGCTGATTTGAGTAATGCCAGATTAAATAATACTGATTTGCAAAATGCTAATCTCTACAATGCGAATTTGCAGGGTGCAGATTTGATTGGCAGTAAACTTAACAGTGCCAACTTGGATAATGCAGATTTAAGGGGTGCAAATCTGGATGCTGATAGTTTACCTCAGAATATTCGTGCTGATGCTTTGGATTACAGCCGTTGGGGAAATACACTCAGTGGTCAGAGAAAATATCAAGGTGCGATCGCCTATTACAACAAAGCGATAGAATTAAATCCTAGAGATGCTCAAATTTATACTAGTCGCGGTTATGCTCACAGTAAGTTGAAAAATTACCAAGCTGCGATCGCGGACTACAACAAAGCTATTGAAATTGACCCTAGTTATGCAAAAGCATACAGCAATCGTGGCTTAACTCGCATCGAACAAAATGATTATACCAGCGCGTTAGCTGATTTTGACCAAGCAATTCGCTTCGACCCCAACAATGCGGAGGCTTATAACGGACGCGCCACAATTCGCCGCATTCAAAAAGATTATACAGCAGTCATTACCGAAGCTTCTCAAGCCATTAGAATTAATTCTAAATTTGCCGAGGCATACAATAACCGAGGGTTAGCGCGGTTTGCTATGCAAGATTATCAAAGCGCGATTCAAGATTATGATAAAGCCATTGATAACTCTAGTGGTTGGGCTTGGGCATATCTGAACCGAGGACTTGCTCGCGCCGCCATCAGCCAGCATAAAGATGCAACTAAAGATTTTGACCGCGCTATTGAAATTGATGAGAATTATACCGAAGCTTATTATCAACGCAGCGTCGCCCGATTTAATCGTAAACGATATGAGGATGCAATTAAAGATTGCGATCGCGTCATTCAAAGAGATCCCAATTATGCCGCAGCTTATGAAAACAAGGGCAATTCTTTATTAGCACTGAAAAAGAAAGCGGAAGCTAAACTGGCCTTTGAACAAGCGATGAAAATCTACGCTCAAAAACAAGATAACCCTAGTTTGGAAAGATTACAGCAAATTGTCGCTGGATTGTAGAGCGATCCTCAATGATTGGTGAGTTACGCAAAATATGAAAAAACGAACCGCAAAGGACGCATAGACGCGATAGCGGCTTCCCGCAGGGTAGGACGCAAAGTTATAAGAGTTTAAGAGGGTTTTAGCTTAGTCCGCGAAGGTGGTCACTGAGCCTGCCGAAGTGCGGACTTTGTTTTTATAGCCGCGAATTTCATTCGTTAGGGCTAGTTGCTACTATACTCTCCGCGCCTCTGCGTCTCTGCGTGAGACAAAAAACCGAGTTCCCGCATTTCTCATGTGAGAGAGATGCTGAGATTTCTATATATTGAGATTATAGAAATATTGAGAACACAAATTTGGCTGCCACAATGCTTTGGAAATGGTGCTTGAGACTGTTTGTAATATTGCTGGGACTGTGGCTGTTGTTAGATTTAGCTTCCCGTCTAGGCGCAGAGATTTTTTGGTTTCAAAAAGTCGGTTATTTGCAAGTATTCTTATTAAGGTTAGTTACTAAGGTTAGTTTAGTATTATTTGTCACGGTTGTCAGTGCGGTCTATCTATGGGGGAATTTATGGTTAGCACAAAAGCTAAAATATCCCGCATCTTTGAAAATTGCTCAAATTAAGCGTGAAGAAGCTGGATTGAGTGCAGAGTTAAAAAATCTGCTCAGTCCGCAATATGCAAAATATGATAACAGTCAAATTACTTACACTGGTGTATTACCGATTAAATTGCGCTGGCTGCTACCTGTAGTTGTTATCTTCAGCTTGTTGGTGGGGTTAATGCTGGCGCATTACAGTCAAATTTCCTTCGCTTATTGGCAAGCTTCGGCTAACAAAGCTAGTTTACCTGTGATTTCGTTGTTTCGCTTAGAAACAATTTGGGCGTTGGGTAGGCAAATTACGACTCAGGTTTTATATGGTGTTTTAGTTGGCGGTGTAGCGATCGCTATTTTAATGTATCCACGCTGGTTATTAACAGCGATCGCCGGGACATTTAGTATTTTATTTGGTTGGATAATGCACCAGAACTGGGGAAAGGTTCTGCAATATTTTTATCCCACAAGTTTTAATTACTCTGAGCCATTATTTAACCAAGATATTAGTTTCTACATCTTTTCTCTACCAGTTTGGGAATTGATGGAACTGTGGTTAATGGGTTTATGTTTATTTGGGTTCCTCGCCGTTAGTCTTACCTATCTGCTTTCGGCGGAGAGTTTAAGTCAGGGAATTTTCCCTGGGTTTTCATCCCAGCAGCAGCGTCATTTGTATGGGGTGGGTGGCTTGTTAATGCTAGTCGTCGCCTGGAGTTATTGGCTGAGTCGTTATGAACTTGTTTATTCCCAACAAGGTGTGAGTTATGGCGCTAGTTATACCGATGTGACAACTCAGTTACCAGCTTACACCTTGTTGTGTGTGTTAGCAGTGGCGATCGCATTTTACCTGTTGGGGCGGACAATTTTTTGGCGACCAAAATCAACTTATCGCAAATTTGTAGGTTACGGGTTAAGCGTTTATTTATTGATAGCTGTTGCATCTGGCGTGATTTTACCCCAGGTCGTGCAGTATTTAATCGTACAGCCCAACGAATTGCAGCGAGAAGAACCTTACATCAAAAGGTCTATTGCTTTGACTCGCCAAGCTTTTGATTTAGAAGCCATTGACGCAAGAACCTTTAACCCCCAAGGTACTTTAACCGAAGCTGATATTAAAGCCAATGACTCGACAATTCGCAATATTCGCCTGTGGGATCAGCGTCCACTTTTAGATACTAACCGCCAACTGCAACAAATTCGTCCTTACTATCGCTTTCCGGGTGCAGATATTGATCGTTATACTTTAGCAAGTGACGCAATTGAACAACCTGCAACAACTAATACAACACCCACAGAATTAATAGAACGGCGACAAGTTTTAATTGCAGCGCGAGAATTAGATTATGGTGCTGTACCCCAACAAGCGCAGACATGGGTAAACCGTCATTTAATTTATACACATGGTTATGGATTTACATTGAGTCCTGTAAATACAGTTGCGCCTGGGGGACTACCAGAATATTTTGTCAAAGATATTGCTGGGACTGCGAATGGCGCTCTCACAACTTCTAGTGCTGCAATTCGAGATAGCATCCCCATTGGTTTACCCCGGATTTATTACGGAGAAATTACGAACACTTATGTAATGACTGGTACAAGAGTTAGAGAATTAGATTATCCTAGCGGCAGTGATAACGCTTACAACATCTACGATGGTTCAGGTGGCATTTCTATCGGTTCTCTGTGGCGGCGTTGGCTATTTGCAATGTATTTAAAAGATTGGCAAATGTTGTTTACGCGGGACTTTTTACCAGAAACCAAGGTATTATTTCGCCGCAATATCAATCAACGTATTCGCGCCATTGCACCTTTTTTAAAATTTGATAGTGATCCTTACTTAGTCGCGGCTGATCCTCGCATTGGTACTGGGTTTCCTGGTGTCAACAATAACCTATTTTGGATTGTTGATGCTTATACAACAAGCGATCGCTATCCTTATTCTGACCCAAATAACGATGGAATTAACTATATTCGTAACTCTGTTAAAGTCGTGATTGATGCTTACAACGGTACAGTCAATTTTTACATTGCCGACGCTAAAGATCCCATTATTCAAACATGGGCTAACATCTTTCCCAAGATGTTTAAACCTCTGAGTGCTATGCCAGCCACCATCCGCAATCATATCCGCTATCCAGTGGACTTTTTTCAAATTCAAGCGGAACGGTTGATGACTTATCACATGACAGACCCCCAGGTATTTTACAACCGCGAAGACCAATGGCAAATTCCCAACGAAATTTATGGTGATAAATCCCGTCCAGTGGAGGCATATTATTTAATTACTAGTCTGCCGACTGTTCCCTTTGAAGAATTTATCTTACTGTTACCCTACACTCCCAGACAACGGACAAATTTAATTGCTTGGTTAGCGGCGCGATCGGATGGCGATAATTACGGTAAGTTATTGTTATATATCTTTCCCAAAGAGCGCCTAGTCTACGGTACAGAACAAATTGAAGCACGCATTAACCAAGATCCTGTAATTTCTCAGCAAATTTCTTTATGGAATCGTCAAGGTTCTAAAGCAACTCAAGGAAATTTGTTAGTTATTCCCATCCAGCAATCATTATTGTACGTCGAACCAATATATTTAGAAGCAACTCAAAATAGTTTGCCCACATTAGTAAGGGTAGTTGTCGCCTACGAAAATCGCATTGTCATGGCGCAAACTCTAGAACAAGCACTAAAAGCCATCTTTCAACCAGAAGTTACACCAGAACCTGCTATTGTGCGCCCCTTTGAAGAAGGAAATTCACCTAGCCAGTAATATTGTGACATGCAACGTCTCGAAAATTTTGGCAGCAATTTAGGATCAATTTCATTCAATTGTTAAATATCTGCCATGCACCATCAACAAATTCATGATATTTATGGAAAGCATGAGTTGTTGTCATTCTGACTAAAAAGCAAAGTTATATTCTTGCTTGGTTATTCATGCTTACCCTTGATACTAAGTTGCGTTTCAACATAATTTCTGACTCCCTACTCTTACCCCAGGTAAAGACGTTATACACAACGCCTCTACCACTTTGACTGCAACTTAGTATGAATTAGGAATGCTATATGCTAACGCTGCTGACATTTTCTCAGAACCACGTAGAAATATTTTCCGGTAAAGATGTTAATGCCATCCTGAAAAGAATTGATGGTTCGCATAATATTTGGTTACGCTGTCTTCATTTCCGCGATCGCACCGGAACCGCTAAAATTATTAACCACTTTCACCTCGACCCATCCCGCATCGACATGATTTTTAACCATTCCTTCACCGGAATTGACGAAGACATGGAAGATTGTTTATTTGATGGCTATGAAATTTTAACTCACCAAATCAAAAATCGGGAATTTCAAGTGGCGCGGGGGAGTATTATTTTAGGGCGTAACTTTATTATTACTTTTGAAACCACAGAAATTAAAGTTTTAACTTTATTACTAAATAATATTCAAAAACGCCACATAGAAATTCAAAGCTGGGGAGTAGATTACCTTTTATATTTAATTTCCAAAGATATCTTAAATAATTACCATACTGTATTTGATTATATTTCGCGGCAACTTGATGATTTAGAAGATGAAGTCTTAGCCAATTCTGGCAATGAAACAACTTATCAAAAAATTGCTGCTATGAGACAGTCTACACGTTCTGGGCGGCGCAATTTTCAAAATCTCAAGTCATTGCTGGCAATGATGAATTATGATGATATTCAATGGATTAGCCAACCAGTCAAAGAATTATTTCATCAAGAATTAGGATATCAAATCGATAACCTCTGGCAAGAATATCAAGCATTGCGGGCTTGGATGTCAGAATTAATGGAAATTCAACGCGATAACATCGCCAGTAAAACCAGTGAACGCATTAATCGCTTAACTATTCTTTCCACAACATTCTTACCCATCACCTTTATTACTGGCTTTTATGGCATGAACTTTAAATACATGCCAGAGTTAGAACAACCTTGGGCTTATCCACTAGTAATTAGTATCATACTATTGATTGTGATTTTTAGTATTACCTTTGCTAAACGGCAACGTTTGTTGTAAATATAGCAATTCTATTAAATTTGTGAAAATCAAAAGGCTCAGATACCCGACTTCTTTAAGAAGTCGGGTATCTTTTGGTTTACAAACGTTTTAAAAATACTATATACAGCCTTGCCTAGTCTGCTGATGTACAAATTTATCTGCGTCCATCTGCGTCCATCTGCGTCCATCTGCGGTTAATTATTCTTGCTTGTACTTCACTAAAATAAAAAACACTATAGCAATCCTAAATCATTTCTGAAATTTCCTTTCTTTTCCTTCCTCTCCTTCTTTGTGTCCTACCCTGCGGGAAGCCGCTATCGCGTCTATGCGTCCTTTGCGGTTCGTTAAAAAGAATATTTTTCACAACTCAGATAGGATTGCTATATATATAAATCCTTTAAATAATTAATTACTTGCAATCACAATGCAAGGCAACACATTCGCAATGCAAGGCGACACATTCATAATGTGAGACAACACATTCACAATGTAAAGTGACACATTCACAATGTAAGGCGACACATTCTTAATGCAGAGTGACAAATCAATACAGTTTGCTTACACTTAAAACCCAAGTGTACTGAGAATGACTCCGGGTAGATTTCAAAAATCAAACCGACTTTTTATATTTTGCTTTGCGCTGCGATTTAGGTGGCGTTCTATGCGCCCCAAAATATTTCTCACTCCGATAACGTAGCCATACACGTAACACTTGCGGAATCTGCTCTTTTTCTTCCTTAGTGAGTTTGTTGTAAAGAGCTAAGGCTCGTTCACGTTCACCTCGACAAGCAGCATTATTATGAGCATCCCAATAGCTACGTGCTACGCGAATTCGCCGACAGACTTCTTTAATTAACGCTTCACCCACAAGAGGAGCTTCTTGGTTTGTCATTTGCAAGATACTGGAATTTTTTCAATGATTATTAATGATATCGTAGCGAGTTTAACTGATATCAACAAATGACAACTCAATTTTTCATAACCGCCGCACTCAACATGATCTTCTATAGCAATCCTAAATCATTTATGAAATATCCTTTCTTTTCCTTCCTCTGCTTCTTTGTGTCCTACCCTGCGGGAAGCCGCTATCGCGTCTATGCGTCCTTTGTGGTTCGTTAAAAAGAATACTTTTTCACAACTCATACCAATTCGCAATTCGCAATTAATAAATCTAGCTCCAGTAATACTTTCCTGATTTCTATCTGTCGCATTCTTTTCTTAAATTGGTATCAGATAGGATTGCTATATCAAGCATCGCAGTAAATTTAGGATTTACACAGAGAGATTCATTCAAACAAACTATCTAATCATGAATTAAGCATTTAGCGGCTGTCTATTGTTAGCTGGGGTGTAATGATTTCTATGACTGCTATCTTCAAATTGAGCGAATGCTAAAGCTTCTTTTTCGGTAATTAATCTGGCGCTACGTCTGCGGGTGAGGTAGTTCCATCCCCACTGAATCATGACTAAGACTTTACTATCAAATTCAATCAAGAAGTAGATATGAATTAATAGCCAGAATACCCATGCAGAGAAGCCTTTTAATTTAATCAACCCTATGTCTACAACGGCTGAATTTTTGCCAATCATGGCTAGGTTGCCATAATCAGTATATTTAAATGGTTGCAGAGTTTTACCGCACAGACGTTTTTGAATCAATGCGGCGACATATTCACCTTCTTGTTTAGCGACGGGTGCGACTCCAGGGAGGGGTTGACCATTTTGGTGGGAGAAGTTGGCTAAGTCACCCACAACGAAAATATTCTTGTATCCTTTAATGCTTAAGTCTGGTTCAACAATCACTCGTCCACTGCGATCGCATTCTACACCAGTTTTTTCGGCTAATACTCTGCCCATTGGTGAACCTTGCACGCCTGCTGCCCATAATACAGTTTTGGCGGCAACTTCTTTGAACTCATCACCTTGTTTCAGGGTAATGATATCGTTTTCAATGTTTGTGACTCTGGTTTTTTTCTGAACAACTACACCCAGTTTTGTTAAGGATGCTTCCGCTTCTTGGGATAACTCTGGCGCAAGGGCGGGAAGGATGCGATCGCCACCTTGTAGTAGTAAAATTCTAGTCTCTGAGGTATTGATGTTGCGGAAGTCTTCTTGTAAGGTTTTATATGCTAATTCTGCGATCGCACCTGCTAATTCTACCCCGGTAGGGCCTGCACCCACAATCACGAAAGTCAACAAAGCACGGCGTTTTTCAGGATCAGTTTCATGTTCTGCGGCTTCAAAGGCTTTAAATATCCGGCGACGCATTTCTATCGCATCTTCTACGGTTTTCAAACTAGGTGCAACTTCTCTCCAGTCATCTTTACCAAAGTAAGAATGCTTTGCACCTGTAGCAACAATTAATGTGTCATATTTAATTGTTCTTTCACTGAGAATCACTTCTTGGGTTGCGGGATTAATATCATTTACCTCTCCCATCACCACTTTCGTATTTTTACTTTTGCTGAGTATAGAACGCAATGGTGCAGAAATGTCAGCCGGTGACAGCGCACCTGTCGCAACTTGATATAAAAGTGGCTGAAATAAATGGAAATTTCGTTTATCGATGAGAGTAACATTTACATTAGCTTTGGCAAGTGCCTTTGCTGCATAAAGTCCACCAAAGCCACCACCAACTATGACAACCTGATGTGGTTGATGATTCTCAAGTGAAGCTTGCATAATTAATATTCCCTTGGGTTAAGAGTTTTGTAATCATTCTTAACTAAGGTGTAACAAATTCCTGAGATTTATGACAGTGTGTGTTGAACAGTTAGAAAAATAATTGAATTGACCAAAGTTACGAATCATCAGAATGCAGATGAGCAAGTTTAAGCAATCATCGTGCAAGCCTGATTTTGTAGGCATTATCTAAAATCAAGCAGTAGGTATAATTAATCAATTGGTGATGGTTGTCAGAGCAATCAATTTGTGTTTATTGAGAATGAGTGACTAAATAAATCAGTCGATCAATAGTGAGTGAATACTCTTGCAAATATGAAGAATTAAATATTGATTCAAATTATACATAGAGCTAGATTTATTAATTGCGTTAGCGAGAAACGAGCGTCATTGCGAATTGGTATTATTTCATCCCGGATAAACTCGTCCTTTCCAAGCACCGCCGCGTCCTTGCCAATGGCGGATAGCTGAATCTATAGTCATTAAAGTGTAGAGAAAGGCGATCGCAGGTAAACTTAAAGCTAATAATGGTGAGCATTGATAAAAGCGGATAATTGGCAAGTAAGCTAATGCCATTAATAACCATGTTGCTAAACCTGTAATTGCAATCATCCAATTGCCTAAAATTACACCAATCACCACGCCAAAAGGTGGTAAAAGATAAATCAAGGTCATAGCAATTACAGTTCCGAATAACAATATAGGTGAGTAATTTAATTGTGTATAAGCAGTCCGCGCCACCATATTCCAAATTGTTTCGAGGGAATCATAAGGGCGTAAACTGCGAGTTAAACTACTTAATCCTAACCAGATACGTCCTTGGCTGGATTTCACCGCATTCGCTAAAGCACAATCATCAATTAAAGCTTGACGAATAGCGGCAATACCACCGATTCTTTCTAAAGCGGTGCGCCGAATTAAAATGCTACCACCCGCCGCCGCCGCCGTGGGATTTTTCGGATTATTGACCCAGCGAAAGGGGTAGAGTTTTTGAAAGAAGAAGACAAACGCCGGAATTAAAAATTTTTCCCACCGACTATCACAACGTAGTCGCACCATCACCGAAACCAAATCTAAATTTTCTTGTTCGGCTTTGGTGACAAGTCGTCGCAGATTATTGACATCGTGTTCAATATCTGCATCGGTCAGTAAAAAATATTCTGGGACGAGTGCTTTAGCTTGTTGGATACCTTGCTGCACTGCCCAAAGTTTACCAGACCAACCAGAGGGTAAAGGTTCACCAGAGATAATTTGCAATTGCTGGGTTTTATCAACAGCGTGGGCGACTCCTTCAGCACAGGCGGCTGTGCCATCAGTACTGCGATCATCTACCAAGAAAATCTTAAAATTGCCATCATAATCTTGCAGTAAAAGCGATCGCAAACTCATCGGCAAAACATCCGCTTCATTCCGGGCTGGAATCACCGCACACACTGACGGTAAAGATTCTCGCTGCGGCTGGATGACTTCTAATTGCTGGTCTAAACGCCAAAACTGTCCCCGCAAACTCAGTAATCCTAACCAAATTATTAAGGATAAGACCATCAACCCTAGTACAATTGCCACAATAACCTCTTGCAAATTATCAGTGTCTCAGACAGAATACTATGTCTGCTGATTGTGGGAAAACATTTTTTTCTCCGTATTGCCGTGTTGAAAACTGGATGTTGAGTGAGTGTTGAGTTTGAGAGAGATTTAATGCAAACACAAGACAGGGTAAAAGTCAATCAAGTTGCAGATGCGATCGCAGCCAGCCAAAAATATCTGCTGTCAATGCAATATCCCGCAGGTTACTGGTGGGCGGAGTTAGAATCGAACGTCACCATTACGGCGGAAGTGGTTCTACTGCATAAAATTTGGGGAACCGATAAAACTCGGCCATTACATAAAATTGAAACCTACTTGCGTTCTCAGCAACGGCAGCATGGCGGCTGGGAACTGTTTTATGATGATGGTGGTGAACTCAGCACTTCCGTAGAAGCATACATGGCGTTGCGGCTGTTGGGTGTTCCCGCCACAGACCCAGCCTTAGTACGGGCGCGAGAATTTATTCTGCAACGGGGTGGAATCAGCAAAACGCGCATCTTTACCAAATTACACCTCGCCTTGATTGGCTGTTACGACTGGCGCGGTATCCCCTCCCTCCCGCCTTGGATTATGCTGTTACCGCCAGCTTTCCCCGTGAATATTTACGAAATGTCTAGCTGGGCGCGTTCTAGCACTGTACCACTGTTGATTGTGTGTGATAGCAAACCTGTTTATCAATTTGACCAAGCCATTAACTTAGATGAGTTATACGCCGAAGGTGTGAATCAAGTCCAGTATGAATTACCCCGCCAAGGTGATTGGACAGATTTATTCTTAACTTTGGATCAAGGATTTAAATTAGCCGAAAGCCTGAATTTAGTTCCCTTCCGCACAGAAGGAATTAAAGCCGCCGAAAAATGGATTTTAGAACGCCAAGAAGTTACAGGCGACTGGGGCGGGATTATCCCGGCGATGTTAAATTCGATGCTGGCCTTGAAATGCTTGGGCTATAGCCCAAATGACCCCATTGTAGAACGGGGACTCCAAGCCATTGATAATTTTGGCATTGAGACAGAAGATAACTATTGCGTCCAACCTTGTGTATCACCCGTGTGGGATACAGCTTGGGTAATGCGGGCGTTGATTGATTCTGGTTATGCACCTGATCATCCGGCGATTGTGAAAGCGGGAGAATGGTTACTGCAAAAGCAAATCCTGGATTATGGTGATTGGATGGTGAAAAATCGCCAAGGTAAACCAGGTGCTTGGGCGTTTGAATTTGACAATCGCTTTTATCCTGATGTGGATGATACAGCCGTAGTGGTTATGGCTTTACACGCAGCCAAACTACCTAATGAAAGTTTAAAACAAGCTGCGATCGCCCGCGCCTTAAATTGGGTTGCATCTATGCAGTGTCGTCCTGGTGGTTGGGCAGCTTTTGATTTAGATAATGATCAAGAATGGCTCAATGCTATCCCCTACGGTGACTTAAAAGCCATGATTGACCCCAATACCGCCGATGTCACCGCCAGAGTCATCGAAATGTTGGGTGCTTGTAACTTATCCATTGATTCCCATAACCTAGAACGCGCCCTATCTTACCTCCTCGCCGAACAAGAAACCGAAGGTTGTTGGTTTGGGCGTTGGGGCGTAAATTACATCTATGGTACTAGCGGCGTTCTCTCGGCTTTAGCATTAATTAACCCGCAAAAGTATCAACGCCAAATCGAAAAAGGCGCAACTTGGTTAATCGGATGTCAAAATTCCGATGGCGGTTGGGGTGAAACTTGCCGTACTTACAACGATCCTAGCCTCAAAGGCCAAGGACGCAGCACCGCATCTCAAACAGCTTGGGCGTTAATTGGGTTAATCGCCGCCGGTGAAGCCACTGGCAAATTTGCAATGGAAATTATTGAACGTGGAATTGATTACCTAGTAAAAACCCAAAAATCAGACGGTACTTGGTTTGAAGCCGACTTTACAGGTACTGGCTTCCCCTGTCATTTTTATCTCAAATATCATCTGTATCAGCAATATTTCCCGTTAATTGCTTTAGGCAGATATCAAAACATCAAATAACGCACAATTTTTCAACAAAATAAACCACAGATGGATATATGGCTGTTCATCTGTGGTTTCTAAAATTACAACAAAATCAACAAAGTCAGGACTTACGCAAAAATCGCCCAAAAGCTTAATTTACCGTAGACGCGAAGCGGCTTCCCGCAGGGTACCGCCAAGTCGCCTTAGACGCGCAAGCGGCTTCCCGCAGGGTAGAACGCCAAGAAATCGTAGAGTCTGCGTAAGTCCTAAAAGTAATCACTCAAAAAAAACGAAAGAATGATTTTGGAGGGGGTTTGGGGGACGCAACCGTCACCCAATCGGGGGTTTGGGGGAGAATCCCCCATATCTTACTCAATCGCTATATTTCAGCTACGCCTGCTCTGATTATTTTAGGATAAAGACATGGCAAGAGATTAGGATTGGGTCAATTCATCTATGTATCTCAGCAACAACCCAAAAGATTGGTCATGGCCGTTTTGGCCTGTTGTTCCCTTTTATCCATACAAACAACGGCGGACACTTTGCCAAGAAATTGTGAAAGATACAATTTGGACATTCGACCAAGTGCATGGCATTCTCTATACTATTGTGCCGATTCGGATGACTGTGGTGAAGCTGACAGGTGGTGGTTTGTTGGTTTATGCACCTGTAGCAGCAACTAAAGAATGTGTGCGAATGGTACAGGAATTGGTAGCAAAACATGGTGAGGTGAAGTACATTATTTTACCAACCAGTTCTGGTCTTGAACACAAGGTTTTCGTCGGCCCCTTTGCCAGAAACTTTCCGCAAGCGCAGGTGTTTGTTGCACCTCATCAATGGAGTTTTCCGTTTAATTTACCACTGAGTTGGTTAGGGTTTCCCCAACAACGAACTCAGGAACTACCAGAAGATGCGAGTCTTGCGCCGTTTGCAGATGATTTTGAGTATGAGGTGTTGGATATTAACTTGGGACGAGGTTCATTTGGGGAAGTAGCTTTGTTTCACAAGCGATCGCACACCCTACTCCTAACCGATACAATCCTATCTGTAGCCGAAAACCCACCAGCTATCTTGCAATTAGACCCATACCCCTTGCTATTTCACGCCAGGGAAAATGCACTCCAGTCTATTGAAGATAACCCAGTAAACCGCCGTCAAGGATGGCAGCGTATTGCCTTATTTGCGATTTATTTCCGTCCCAGTGCATTAGATATCACAGGACTCGGTGAAAGTTTCCGCGAAGCTTGGCAAGCACCAAACCATTCAAGAAAAGCATATTTCGGCTTATATCCATTTCGTTGGCAAGCAAATTGGCAAAAGTCATTTTACGCCCTAAGTCGTAATGGTCGTCCATTTGTCGCCCCAATTTTGCAAACGCTTATTCTGCCCCAAGCACCACAACAAGTCATCGACTGGGCAAACAAAGTTGCAAAATGGGATTTTCACCAAATTATTTCTTGTCATTTTGATGCGCCTATTACTACCAGTCCCCAGCAATTCCGCCAAGCATTTAGTTTCTTAGAAAAGCAGCCATCGGTAAGTGCAGAAAGTCAACCTTGGTTAGAAAAAGACTGTCAATTCATCAAGGAACTAGAAGCAAATTTACTCAAGCAGGGTATCGCTACTCCTCCCAAAGAGAAGGTGTAATACACATCTTGCACCTAGGTGTGGTTGCGTCGGTTGTGGCTTTGGCTTCGCTCTTGCTTTCGGGGGTAAACAAAATCCATTCACTTATAATTAATATAAGCTGTTAATTTCCAACTTCTTAATCACCTATGCAAAAACTAGAAATAGAACTCGATCAAGAAACATTTGCAAAAATTAACCAATTGTCGCAAACCTATAATTGCGAAATTTCTGACATAATCAAAGCAATGATTGATCAATTAACACAACCAGAAATTCTTAATAATTCATTTATCGGTAAATGGGGTGATGAAGCCGAATTAGTTGATGAAATGGTCGCAGATATTTTAAAACACAGGAATTATAGAGACTAAAATTAGGTGTGAGAAAATCTTTAATTGATACGGATATTTTATCAGAAATTCGCAAATTAAGAAATCCTAAAATAAATGCTAAAGCCATTGGTTACATAGGTATATGGCAACAGTACACAATTTCTGTAATTACTGTTTCTGAAATTATCAAGGGATGGAAGAGAATAAATCGTAATGACCGCATTCAAGAGTTTTTAGCAGATTTATCTCAACTGGAAATCTTGCCTTTAGACCAAAGCTGTGCAGAACTTTCGGGTTTGATTCAGGCAGATTTAGAAACATCAGGACAACCAATCGGATTAGCAGATGTCTTAATAGCTGCTACAGCGATCGCAAATAACTTAATTCTAGTAACAGGTAATATTAGACATTATCAAAAAATCCAAGCATTGGGATACCCTTTAGTAATCGATACTTGGCGAGGATGAGGAGCAAATTCCTGTGATGCAGCGTCATATTCAGTAAATATCACTAAAATTTAGGTTTGACTCGATGTCCAACAGTCTTAGGGGTAAGCTGCCACTTTTACTGACATTCTGCTTAGTTACTAGCTTGTTACCTGCCTCTGGTTCTGTATTATGTCCAGCGATCGCTAATAACAACTACCTTGCTGATCGAGATTATGGCAGAAATGGGAGTAAGGGGACAAGTGGGCGATCGGGCAGAGATGGCCGCGACGGTCAAAATCAAACTATTTTTGTCGATGGTTCAGCAGCTAACCTCGATTTATCTGGTCAAGATGGTGAGGATGGCGAAAATGGCGGATATGGTTATCGCCCTGACTGCGGTTATCAACCAGAAAACAAAAACCATGACATTCAAGCAGCTAATGGTGGTGCTGGTGGCGATGGTGGTAAAGGCGGAAATGGTGGAAATGGCGGTTCTGTCACGGCTTATTACACTAATTTAGCCGACTTACGCAAAATACTTGTGCGTACAAACCCAGGGGAAGGCGGACGCGGTGGACGCGGTGGTAATGGGACGGCTGGTTGCAATTGTCGCAGGCGCAGTTGGGAAGTGCAAACCTGCAAAGGTACTCCTGGGAGTTCTGATTACAAATGTACTAAGAAGCGTTACAGATGTTACGACGGGCGGAATGGCAGCAACGGTAGTGACGGTAGCGATGGTAATACCGGACGCTTGGGAGTGTTGAGTATTGTGAATAGTAAAGAACCCTTGGCGGCTGACACTCCTAGCATCAAGCTGTCAATTCCCGAACTCGCAGGTAAACAATTACCACTCTCAAAAAATAAATGGAATCTGCGTACAGGTGCAGCTTCATTACTTGCCCCTGGTTCTATAATTGCTGATGAATACCGCGAATTTGACCAGCGTTTAGAAGAGTCGTTTCAGTTAGTTTGGCAAGAAAAACAACCGAGTCAAAGTTTTAGTAATCAAGCTGTCACAGTCACTTTAAATGATAGTAAACAACTAGAAGTGACTTTTCCTGAAGATTTGTGGGTTGATGCTAACAGTCAAAGTGAGAATAATTTGACAATTTATACTGTGAATCACGCAATTCTCAAACAAGATGTGACTCGGTTAGCAGTCGCGGAATTTGCAGGTGCGGGAGAAAACCTCAACTTAAAAATCGTCGATTTAGCAGCAAAATCTGATGTTCTGCAAACTAAATTTCGCGTGAAATTCCGGGCGCGAGATAACTCTGGGGGTTTCTCTGACTATCAAACTGTTTATACAGGCGATGTTCCACCTGAATTTGTCACCCGTGACTATAATCGTTTTATTTTGGCGTTAGGCAAGTTAAAAATACCAGAAAATGCCCTAAGTCCTGGTATCAATGTTGATATTGAAGTGACAGCAACACGTTCATTAGGCGAACGTTCCGCCAAGCAAACTATTAACTGGCAAAGTGCAATTCGTCAGCCTAGTACAACAAGGCAAAAGTAAAAAGGTAAAATGCAAAATGCAAAAGAAATAATAACGATACAACAAGCCTTTTAGCAATTTCTTATGGTTTGTTTATTTACAGCATTTTTCATTCCAATGAGGTACATTCATCTAGCCTTGAGCATCCTAGCCTCTAACCTCTAGTCTCTATCCACTATCAATTTGTACTAGATAAAAGTTTAACTCGATTTTTTGTTTTCAGAAATCATTTGTGCCAGTAGAGAACCCATGAAATCTAAAAATTGATCTAATAAAGTGCCGATAATACCAATGTAGAGTAATACCTGAATCATGCTATTAGTATTACCTGCTTTGTAGCTTTCCCAGAGAATAAAGCCTAATCCTCTGGGGCCAATTAGCATTTCTATGGCTATAACTGTAAACCACGCTACCCAAATACCAACTTTCAATGAATGAAATACATGAAATATAGCAGCCCGAAAGTTATTATTTTGTCTGCGAAAATGTTGTAAACCGATAGCTACATTAATGATAACTGTCCAAAATGTGGCAAGAAATATCACCATTACTGATGCAGGTTCACTATCTTGAAACAAGATGAGGGCAATTGGCAGTAAGGCTAAAGGCGGAATGCTATGTGGTATCTGAAATATCCTTCTAAAAATCTGATAAACTGTAACATTTATGCCAATAAAATATCCGATGAAACTGCCGAAAACAGCAGCCGGAATGTAACCTACAAACAGTTTTTGTAAGCTGGCTAAAAAGTCTAAAAATAAAGTTTGTTCCATGCCTCAGTTTTTATTTGGAACGTTTATATACAGCCTTTCTTAACCTAGTGAGTTACAGACAAGAATAATTAACCGCAGATAAACGCAGATGGACGCAGATAGATTTGTCCTTCAGTCAACTAGTAAACGCTATATTACTGTGGCAATCAATAAAAAACAGTCAATAGATAACCCAGGA
Organism: Anabaena sp. FACHB-83; assembly: GCF_014697485.1. Classification (NCBI taxonomy): domain Bacteria; kingdom Bacillati; phylum Cyanobacteriota; class Cyanophyceae; order Nostocales; family Nostocaceae; genus Anabaena; species Anabaena sp. FACHB-83. The sequence goes on from NZ_JACJRY010000009.1 coordinate 118,424, forward strand.
GAATGTATGTTAGGGAGTGGGGAAGAACATTTTTTGTAAAATTTATTTTATCAGAGAATAAATTATGACTCCCAAAAATAAATAAAATCTCAATAATTGGTGAAGAACAAGATCCCCGACTTCTTTAAGAAGTCGGGGATCTGAATACAGAATTTCAACAGCAAGTCATCAAGTCATGATGTCTCAAAGATTATAGACAACTGATGGTTGTGCTATCTCTGGAACTGGTGTAGATTCATCTGCTGATTGATTAACTCGATTTAGCCATCTTTCGGCTTTGGAGTAGTTATCTTTCTGCACTTGTTTGATGGCTTGTTTGTAGTTGAGGGTTACGCCCCAAACATCAGAAACGAAGCGTTTTTCCTGTTTCATTTTGTCAAAGAACTGGATAGCTTCTAACAGTGATAAATTACCTTCAGTATTAGCGATCGCTAACATCACTTCATAAACATCATCGGCCATTTTGGCATCACCGCACACATAATAATGGCATTTTGGATGACTCAGCAGTTGCCAGATTTCTTTGGGTTTGCGCTGCATCAAATTTTGGACGTAGACTTTTTCACCGCCTTGGCGAGAAAATGCCACGTTTAATTCTGACAGCACGCCTTGACTGTACCATGTCTGCAATTGCTCTTGATAAAGGAAGTCTTGGTGATTGCGACAACCAAAGTATAAAGTCGCATCTGCGAGGGTTTTTCCTTGCTGCGCCAAGGCTTCTCGGTATTGCAAGAAGCCTATTAAAGGTGAAACTCCTGTACCTGGCCCGACCATCAACATCATTGCTTCTGGGTCGCTGGGTGGACGGAAACTGGATGTACGCACATCAATTCTTACTTTGGTTCCTGGTTGCAGTCCAGCGAGGTAGTTAGAACATAGCCCTTGACGGACTTTACCTGCATCGGTTTTAATTTGCAACACCCCGACGGTGATTTGAATTTGCTGGGGATGCAATAACGGACAGGAGGAAATGGAGTACAGACGTGGTTTTTGTTTTGGTAGTAATTCCAGTAAGGCGGCGAGGGTAATGGTCGCGCCGGGAAATTCATCGAATAAATCAGCCACGCTCATGTAATTGTCGGTGATGGTTTTGGTGAGCGCAATGCTTTCGGGGTGGTCTTCACCTTGGCGGAGAATTTCTAACCAAGTTTCCAGGCGTTGTTTTTCTGTGTGGTTGGAGGTGGCGGAATGTAAATATGCCAATAAATCGTTGAATGGTTCCCGCACAGCTAAATCTAGTTCTTCTGATAAGACATAACCAACGGTTGTGGGTACGGCGATGGGTGGTTGATCTTCAGTTTCTTGACCATCGGCGGTGACGTAACTTGCACTAAAGTAGGTGTCGGATGTCAAATTCAGGCGATCGCAAATTCGCTGTACCAATTCTGGGGGATTATTAGGATACACGGCAACGTGATCACCTGTTTCATAGTTGAGGTGAGTGTTGGCAATGTCAAAGCTAATAAACCGCGTCGAACGACTACCAGGAATGACTTCTTGCAGCAGTTCTTGATTGGCAATTACAGGTACTTCTATCCCCCGTTCGCCACTTTCCGCTACAGCCAAGTTTTCTATCGCGTTACTAGTGAGGAATTTTACCTGTAATTGAGGTGCGTTGATGGTCGTCCCATCAGCCGCCGTCGCATCTTCACCCAAGACGCGGCTAATTAATCTCAGCCATTGTTTGAAGGTATCAGCTTGGCCTTTGATTTCATCGGCTTTATGCAGAGGCACAATACAGTTAGCACCGGAACGTGATAAGGCTTTATCCACAGCTATTCCCGCCGCACAAAACTGTTCATAAACCGTGCTACCCAGTCCCAAGACGGAATAATTCAAAGTCATCAATGAACCGGGGGGTTGCTTTTTCAACCAGTGCAAGAATTGTTTTCCGTTTGCTGGCATTTCCCCATTCCCAAAGGTGGAGGTAACAATCAACACCAGTCTTTCGGAATTTAAATGAGTTTTGTCGTATTCATCCAGCGCCATCACCTTGGGACGGTAACGATTTAATTGCCTTGCAGCCGTCCGCGCAAAACCTTCGGCGGTGCCGGTTTCCGAGGCGTACAAAATCAAAATCCGGTCTTCTTTGTTGTCGTCTTCGTCCAGAGATGTGGTGAATTTTTCTAAGTCAATGCCATCTTCCACTGCCCAGCGATCGGCGGCGTGGTGATAAGCTGGCTCTAAATAAAAGTCCCGTGTTTGGTGATGCCATACCGGACAAACACTCCCGCCAGCAGGGGGTAGCACCCAACCCCATTCCGATGGACATTCTCTACCTGCTTTCTTTTCGCGCAAATCATGGGTGAGATATTGGCGTGAGGCAGACTGGTGGTCTACCATTGTCACCTTAGCTTTTTGGAAAGAATGCAGGATGGCGATATTCAATTCTAAGGCGACGCGATCGCGCCATAAGGTATGCTCTGAACTAATATCTAATTTTAGAATGTGGGCGATGTCTTCGAGTTTGTTGTAACGCCCTTCTTCTAAGAAGTCGCGCATCAGTTCTGTACCCATATACCAGCCATTGAAGGGTACACAAGCGTAACTAATTCCACCAATATCCATGCGGAAATTACTGATAGCCGGAATTGCATACCAACGCAACCCCAAGGATTTGAACTCGGCAATGGTGGGATGTTCAATATCGATTTCTAAAATTTCTTCTTTGGGGAACTCATACAACTTCGGCTCCATTCCCGGCACTTCAATGACTATTGGTAAAATATCGTAGGGTGTGCGTGGTTCGGGGGGTTGCCAGCCTAATTTAATGATAGTGTTAGTTAAATCTAAGTTAGCGCGATCGCCGATCACACTACCATCTGGTTGTTCGTAGGCGGCGTAACGTAATAATTGCGAATTCCACAGCCGCGGCCCCCAGCGTTCTTTGGGGAGTTTGGGACGAAATGCGGTCATAATCACTTGAACATTACCGCCATTGGTGCCTAAGCGCAAATGTTCGAGTAATTCTTGAAACATTTCATCGGGATCTGTCACATGGCGACAATCACGCACCACCATATTATTCCACTGAATCCGACCAATACATTTAGACGCATTCCGCCAAGCTAACTGTGCGCCATAAGCCAATTCTTCGTAGGTGTGATGATAAGTGCGGGTGGCTTTGATTTCGGCTTGAATTTCTGCCCAACGTCGCGCTCGATGTTCTGCTTCCCAACCTTGTTCACTAGCAATTACTTGGAGGAATTGCTCGGCTTTTTTCAGTAACCGTTCTTCATTCAGCTTGGGCAATTTCATCACATTGGTGACGCGATTAAACAATGTCTGCCAAGCCCGCCGCAATTCTGGGGTAAAATTCGGCACATATTTTTCAAACAAGACAAACATTGTGTCAGACATAGCAGGATAAGCACAAGATGGCACGCCGACACTGCCGTGAATTTGTCCCAATAACCGCAGTTCCAGCAACAATTCATCGATGCTTTCACTCCGCAAGCAACGCATGAGAAAATCTAAGGATTGGAACAGGTGTAGGGAGAGATAATCAATATCGGCTCTGCCGAAAATCGGCAAGACAAAGGGATATTTTTCAAACAAGGTTTGATAAAATACCATCCCCATTTCTTGTTTATTTTGGCTAAATATCTGCCAAGTCTCTGCCATTTCCTTGAGTAATTCTGGTGTTAAGGCATCTTCGTAGTAACGCACTGCCTCTACCATCGGCAAAATAATATTACTATTGAAAAATTTGTACAGTGCCGAGTTGATACCTTTCGCTAAATCTTGGCGGTCATATTCTTCTAAGTAAGGAATTGAAGGTAACATCCACATCCAAACTTGTCGCGCTTTTACCCAGTGGTGGGGACGCATCCCAATATCCGCAAACAAAGCCCCGTAATCTTCGACAGTATCAAAGTCATCACCTGTTTCGTAAGGTACACCTGTCAGGGGTTCAGAAATGATATTTTGGGTGTATGGCTGGAGTTGGTGAATACAGTAGTCAAATAACTCATAAAAGTAATCTGTCATACTGTCGATCGCTTCCCCAAAAATATGTTCTAATTCTGGTTCTTCTAACAACAGCCGCTTAAAGAACTTTTCCATTTGCAGTTCTTTCCAAGCCCGCAGTTTATTCCAGACATCTTTGACAATGACTTCTTCTTGGGATGTTAGGGGAATAGGTTCAGGAATTTCAACTTCTTTGTCGATGGTTACGGTTGGTTTGAGTTGAAAACGTGATGGAATTGGCTGATTAGCTAAGAGTTTGATTGTGTGGCTACCTGCTTCACCAACAGTCTGGGTGATTCTGGCCTGGAGGGTTAAATGAGGTGCGAGACTCCAGGTGGTAATCGGAAATTCTAGTTCGATGGAGTTGTGTCCATGCAGAAAATCTTGGGCTGCAAAGGTAACTGTTCCAGCATCTTGCCAAGGTTGGGTCAGATCCCCTTGACGGTAACATAGTGTAATAGCGATCGCGCAGTCTTTATAAATAGTGAAATTCACTAACCAGCTTGGCTGCATCCGCGAAAACAAATCTTTGGATAATATTTCTTGACCTTGCTCAGAGAGAATTTGTACACGACATTTATATTTAAAATCCCCACCTGCGGGAAAATCGGCGGCTGATATTTCTGTTAAATGAATGAGTTGTTGAGTGTAATCCATATTTAAAAATTACTGGGATAAATAGTTAAGTTTGACTTACACAGTGAAATTACAAATCAACGGTTTAGCAAGGGCATATAGCAGTCCTATTTGATACGTGGACAATAGAGACAAGGATGACAGGGTAGACAAGGGAGAAAGATGTTTGTAAATCATTTAGGATTGCTATAGGAATATAGGGGCGTGTTTAGGTAAACAATCATCACACCCCGACACCCCAAAAATGCCAGTCTCAAACGACTAACTTTGTGTGTAAGTTTGATTTGGTTACAACATGCTCTTGATATGGACAAAAAGCCAAATTTTACAAAACAGAATTCAGGAGTCAGCCAACGAATAAATCAGAAAATATCGGTGTTCAAAACCCTTACACCCTAACACCCATTTTGAACGAACAATCTTGGTAATTAAATCCTGTAATTGACTCTAATTCTTGAACTCTCAGTTTTATATATTTCTTCAACAGGTATTTGCACATATACACTGACTTACAATTCCTTAAATTGAGATTAACTAAGCTGAAGTTTGCGTGTTAGATGATACATAAGGTTGTATTATACAGGTTTTTTCAGTGTAAATCACTACAATCCCACAGCAAAATTTTACTTTTTGTTTCAATCACTGATCAGTTCACCTTTTAGGATAGTAACTGCTTGACCAGAAAGGAGTACGCGATCGCCACCGTCGTAATACAACTTAACTACGCCACCGCGATGGGATGCTTGATAAGCCAAGAAAGTATTTTTATCCAAGCGATCGCGCCAAAACGGTGCTAAACAACAATGGGCGGCTCCCGTCACTGGGTCTTCATCAATGCCCAAAGCTGGCGCAAAAAACCGAGACACAAAATCAAATTCTGAGCCTGGATGAGCTTTACTCGTAACGATTACCCCGTCTACAGGGAAAGTTTTCAAAAGTTGAAAATTTGGCTGCATTTGCCGTACTACATCTTCTGATTCTATTTCTACGAGATAACCGAGAGAATTTTGGTAAACAGCTTGATAATTTACACCTAAAGCCGTACTGAGTTCCGGTGGTGCAATAGTTACTTGTGAGTGATTAGCAGGAAAATTCAGTTCAATCCATTCATTTTGGCGCTTGGCAATCAATAACCCACTTTTGGTATGAAATCTCGCCACTTCGTCACTCGCTAAATGTCCTTGTGACCACAACACATGGGCGCTGGCTAAAGTTGCATGACCACAAAGCGGCACTTCTACGGCTGGCGTAAACCAACGCAGATTAAAGCCATCCTCTTGTTTCACCAAAAAAGCCGTTTCCGACAAATTCATTTCCTGTGCTACCTGCTGCATCCAGTCAGTGTCTTTGGGTGCAGGCAAAACACAAACAGCCGCCGGATTTCCCGCAAAAGGTTTATCGGTAAAAGCATCAACCTGAGTAATGATTTGTCCCATGAACTTACTTTAGAATATGGAAGCAATATATATCTACGAGAGTACATTAAAGATTTACGCAACTTCTCTACGCCACTTTGCGTTTGAAATTATGCAAATTCACCATATCTCCAACACCCTCAGCGATACTTTACGTCACAGAAGAGAAAAACTAGCTCAATTAATTGATTTCCCGGTAATTCTTTGGTCAGGAAGCAGCAGCCCCCGCAACTTTCGAGCTAATACCTATCCTTTCCGCGCCAGTAGCCATTTCCTCTACTTTGCCGGCTTACCTCTAAACAATGCCGCCATTCGCCTAGAAGCGGGCAAACTAGAGTTATTCATTGATGATCCCGAACCCGGTAGCGCCTTATGGCACGGTGAAACACCCAAACGCGAAGAAATTGCCGCCAAAATTGGTGCAGATACAGCGAGAACTTTATCTGAGTTGAAACATCGCGGTCATAATGCCGCCTCAATTCCCGTGCAGAATTATCGTACCAGCCTTGTACAGTCCCAAATTCTGCACAGAGAAATTTCTTCGCCTTATGATTTAGAGGGCTTAGATTTAGAATTAGCCAAGGCAATTGTCAGTTTACGCCTGACCCACGATGAGGAAGCCTTAGCCGAATTACGCAAAGCTGCGGCTGTGAGTGTGGCTGCACACAAAGCAGGTATGGCCGCCACCCCCAAAGCAAAACAAGAAGCAGAAGTCCGGGCGGCAATGGAAGGGGTAATTATTGCCCAAAATATGACCACTTCTTACAACAGTATTGTGACTGTTCACGGGGAAGTTTTGCATAATGACGTATATCATCACCCATTGCAACCCGGTGATTTACTGTTGGCTGATGTGGGTGCAGAAACAGAAATGGGGTGGGCGGCTGATATTACCCGCACTTGGCCTGTGTCTGGTAAATTTTCCGCCACACAACGAGATATTTATAATGTGGTTTTAGCGGCTCATGATGCTTGCATTGCTAAAATTCGCCCTGGCGTAGAGTATCGAGATATTCATTTATTAGCCGCAACAGTAATTGCGGAAGGGTTAGTTGATTTAGGCATTTTACAAGGCAACCCCCAAGATTTAGTGGAATTAGATGCCCATGCCTTGTTTTTCCCACATGGAATTGGGCATTTACTGGGTTTAGATGTGCATGATATGGAAGACTTGGGAGATTTAGCCGGATATGAAGATGATAGAACCAGGAGCGATCGCTTTGGCTTAAGTTACCTGCGTCTCAATCGTCCCCTACGTCCAGGAATGCTCGTCACAATTGAACCAGGATTTTATCAAGTCCCAGCAATTTTAAATGACCCGCAAAATCGCGCTAAATATCAAAACATCATCAATTGGCAGCGTCTAGAACAATTTGCCGATGTCCGGGGTATCCGCATCGAAGATGATGTTTTAGTTACCACCGATGGCAGTGAAATTTTAACAGCCGCCTTACCAAATGATGCTGATACTGTAGAAGCTTTAGTCAATAACCTTGATGGAGAGGCTGGAGGCTAGGAATCAAGATTTATTTGATTGGGGAGAATTGAGAGGTTTAAATCCCCGACTTCTGGGAGAAGTCGGGGATCTTTTGATGCAAAAATGATTTCTGAATACTACATAATTTTAAATATAAATGCTAAATTTATTAGAGAATATTATGGTATCATTTTATATATTTATACGCCTATAGTATTCCAGTAATCTCACTCTCTAGATACAGATTTTTAGAATCACGTTGATTTAAATTAAGTTAATAATTTTTAATTTCCTACCTGCACACTATCTTCATATACTATAAATATTAGTTACCGCAACTTAGTTGATATCTAGACTATCAATCTCCATATCTTTTATCAGATGCAAATACTAAAATTTGTATCTCATCATTAATAGCTATTAAATTTGGATGATTTGTATAAGACTAATATTTGATTTCTAGAAAAAATCAGTGAACTGAGGCAAGACTTCTGTCCTATTCTCTATTCCCTGGCTACACAAGTAATTTCTGAAATCAAACTGGATTTCCCATTTAGCTTTTTTAGTTCAAAAATCAATATTTATTATTTATTAAATAATTTGATTATGAGCCAAAAAATTAACAATCACAATCCCCATATTCTGGTCTGTGATGATTGTGAGGTTACTTGTTTTTTATTACAAACAATTTTAGAAACAAATGGTTATCAAGTTACTACAGTCTTGAGTGGAGAAGAAGTATTGCAAGAAATAGCATCTCAAACATTTGATTTGCTTTTACTAGATGTCACAATGCCAGGAATGGACGGTTATGAAGTAGCCGATCGCATCCAACAAAATCGTAGTTGTAAGTGTTTACCAATTTTGTTACTAAGTGGCTACGAAGAAGACACCATCAAAAAAAAGTGCCAAGCCAACGTAGCGGGTATTATCCGCAAGCCAGTTGATATGAATGTCTTGTTAGCAGTCGTTAAACAAGCTTTACAATTATGTAATTGCCACCACATCAGTGTTGCTTAACACTAAAATTGTGAAAAAATACGGTTTACCACCCCAAACCCAGTAGGTATCCAGTTGCTCAACTCGGAGTGAAAACTACTAAGCTGGTAGATAGCACGTTAAAACTCTACCGGAAATTCTGCATCGCCTTTGGCGACAATTCCGGCTTCCTCATTGGCTAAATACTTGTAACTTAGATATGTTTGATGCACTAGCAGACCGTTTAGAATCCGCCTGGAAAAAACTTCGGGGTCAAGATAAAATCTCGCAATCCAATATTCAAGAGGCTTTGCGAGAAGTCCGCCGCGCTTTATTAGAAGCAGATGTCAACCTCCAGGTAGTCAAAGATTTTATTAGCGAAGTTGAAGCCAAGGCGCAGGGAGCCGAGGTAATTTCTGGCGTGCGCCCAGACCAGCAGTTCATCAAAGTTGTCTACGATGAATTGGTGCAGGTGATGGGGGAAGAAAACGTTCCCCTGGTGGAAGCTGAACAAAAGCCGACAATTGTCTTAATGGCTGGTTTGCAAGGTACTGGTAAAACCACAGCCACAGCCAAATTAGCTTTACATCTACGAAAATTAGAGCGCAGCTGTTTGTTAGTCGCCACAGACGTATATCGCCCCGCCGCAATTGATCAGTTGATCACCTTGGGTAAGCAAATTAACGTACCAGTATTTGATCTGGGTAGTGATGCTGACCCTGTAGAAATTGCTCGCCAAGGTGTAGAACGTGCCAAAGCTGAAGGTGTCAACACAGTCATCATTGATACTGCGGGTCGTCTGCAAATCGACGAAGACATGATGGCGGAGTTAGCGCGGATTAAAGAAATAGTCCAACCCCACGAGACTTTGTTGGTGGTGGACTCCATGACTGGTCAAGAAGCCGCCAACCTCACCCGCACCTTCCATGAGCAAATCGGCATTACTGGGGCAATTCTCACCAAGTTAGATGGTGATAGCCGTGGTGGTGCAGCTTTGTCAGTCCGCCAAATTTCCGGCGCACCCATCAAATTTGTCGGTGTTGGTGAAAAAGTCGAAGCCCTACAACCTTTTTACCCTGACCGGATGGCATCGCGGATTTTGGGGATGGGCGATGTTTTGACTTTGGTGGAAAAAGCCCAAGAAGAAATTGACTTGGCCGATGCCGAGCAAATGCAAGAGAAAATTCTGTCAGCGAAGTTTGACTTTACCGACTTTCTCAAACAGCTGCGTTTGTTGAAAAATATGGGGTCACTGGGAGGCATTCTCAAGATGATTCCTGGTATGGGTAAGCTGTCTGATGATCAACTCAAGCAGGGTGAAACTCAGCTAAAACGCTGCGAAGCGATGATTAATTCCATGACCAAGCAAGAACGCCAAGACCCAGATTTATTGGCAAGTTCTCCCAGCCGCAGACGACGGGTGGCTAAGGGTGCTGGTTACAAAGAAGCTGATGTGAGTAAGCTGGTGTCAGACTTCCAAAAAATGCGATCGCTCATGCAACAAATGGGTAAAGGTAACTTCCCTGGTATGCCGGGAATGTTCGGCGGCGGTGGTATGGGCAACGCCTACGCAGGTGGTCGTCCCGCCGCCCCCGGATGGCGCGGTTATAACGGCGGCGGTGGCGGTAGCAAAAAGAAAAAACCCAAGGATAAGAAGAAAAAGGGCTTTGGGAATTTGTAGAAGAGGGGATAGGGGGGACAAGGTAGGCAAGGGGGACAAGGGAGACAAGGGGGACAAGGGAGACAAGGGGGATCGGGGGGACAAGGAGGACAAGGGAGAACAGTTTTTCATCACCTACACCCGCCAACTCCCCACTCCCCATTCCCCACTCCCCACTCCCAACTCCCAACTCCCCACTCCCAACTCCCCACTCCCAACTCCCCATTCCCAACTCCCCATTCCCCATTCCCAACTCCCCACTCCCCATTCCCCACTCCCCACTCCCCATTCCCAACTCCCCACTCCCCACTCCCCACTCCCCACTCCCTAACTCATATAGCCGCAAACGCTAATCAAGTGTTAAAATAAGCATTTCAGTATGGGAAGTAATTAACCAAGGCACTTTCGCCCAGTTACTTCCTAAATTTATCAGCTGCAAAAATCCATACAAACAGGAGAACGATTCTTCAACATGATCAAACTGCGCTTGAAGCGATACGGAAAAAAGCGGGAAGCGAGCTACCGTATTGTCGCCATGAATAGCCTCTCTCGCCGCGATGGTCGTCCTTTAGAAGAACTGGGCTTTTACAACCCCAGAACCGATGAAGTTAGACTAGATGTTCCCGGCATCGTCAAGCGACTACAACAAGGCGCACAGCCCACTGACACAGTACGTCGCATCCTCGTAAAAGCTAATGTTCTTGAACAGGTCAGTGCAAAACCCGCATCATAACCTCAATACGCCATCTTTCGCAGCTAATCCCAATTATGTTGGACTAGTGCGATTTTTGATGCAGCCGTTTTTAGAATCTCCAAATACCTTAAGCGTCGATTGTGAAATTTCTCACACCCTGAAAAAAGCTTGGATTCGCATTGCCTTTGACAGTGCAGATAAAGGCAAAGTATTTGGCCGAGGCGGACGCAATATTCAGGCAATTCGGACAGTAGTTGCTGCTGCGGCAGAACTGGCTGGACAATCTGTATATCTGGACATCTATGGCAGCAGTGCTATGGGGCGAGATGGTATGTCTTTTGATGAAGACCGCGAAGAGCGACCGCCACTGCCAAAAACTAGGGAAAGACGTGGTAACAACGGGCCTAGTAGACCTGTTGCTAAACCTCGTTTCCGCTAGGTTTAAACTATAAAGAAAGGAAGATGAGGGAGAAAAGTATGAAGTGTGAAGGATGAAGTCTGAAACTTAATTCTTCTGCCTTGTGCCTCCTCTCATTGACCTGATTTCTAAATGCTATTTATGAATGCAACTTCTAAATATCTCTTTCAGGGGGTGAAATTAGGGAGTGGCTGAAGTCCGTCTAGGTGAAAATGAAACAATTGACTCGGCACTAAGACGTTTTAAAAAGAAAATTCAAAGAGCCGGGATATTATCTGAGGTTAAACGTCGGGAAAGATACGAAAAACCCAGTCTACGCCGGAAGCGTAAAGCAGAAGCAGCACGTAAAGGCGTTCGCTACTAAGCGATTAACCGCAGTCAATGGTGGAATTTGAGGTGAGCAAGTTTAATTAACTTCAACCTCGCTAAAGTAGAGATGCGATCGCGTCTCTACTTTACTAGTGCAACAAGGCAAAAGTAAAAAGGCAAAAGTAAAAAGAAATAATACTTATCAAGTCAGCTTTTTAGCTATTTCTCATGGTCTGCTTATTTACGCCGCAGTGTACTAGTGCGGTGATGCAAAAGCGCAAAACTAGAAAATAATGTAAAAATAAACTTAATTAAAAACTGTAATTAAAAATCTAAACAAGTAATAGACCTTTGTTAAAAATAACTCCTCACACATTTAAGAAATAACTATGGCAGATGCTTTAAAGATTCAGCTGCCTAATATTCCGAGTGCGATCGCTCTTGCAGGTGATGGTGAAGAAAATCTCAAAATCCTGTCTCGGCAAACAGGCGCGGTGTTAGTGCTACGGGGACAGGAACTTCAGATTACGGGTACAGATGCCCAAATTAATTTAGCATCCAGGTTGGTGCGATCGCTCGAAGACCTGTGGATTAAAGGCAATACTATTTCCAATGCCGATATTTTAACAGCCCGTCAAGCTTTAGATAGCGATCGCGAAGATGAACTCCAAGAATTACGTCGAGATGTCCTCGCTAGAACTCGCCGTGGTGAAGAAGTCCGCGCTAAAACATTTCGTCAACGCCAGTACATTGAAACCATCCGCAAACGTGATATTACCTTCTGCACCGGGCCTGCTGGTACAGGTAAAACTTATCTCGCCGTTGTGGTCGCTGTGCAAGCACTCCTCGCCAACCAAGTAGAAAAGCTGATTTTAACTCGTCCAGCCGTCGAAGCTGGTGAAAGATTGGGCTTTTTACCAGGAGACTTACAGCAAAAAATTAATCCTTATCTTCGTCCACTTTACGATGCCATTTACGAATTTATTGATGCTGAAAAAGTCCCCAATTTAATAGAACGCGGCATTATTGAAGTTGCGCCACTCGCATATATGCGCGGACGTACCCTAAATCATGCTTTCATAATAGTGGATGAAGCTCAAAACACCACACCCGCACAAATCAAAATGGTTTTGACGCGGTTGGGTTTTCGTTCGCGGATGGTGATTACGGGCGATACCACACAAACAGATTTGCCCCATAATCAACAATCAGGCTTATCAGTTGCTTTAGACATTTTAAAACACGTCGAAGGCATTGGTTTTTGCGAATTTACCCAAAAAGATGTAGTGCGTCATCCTCTAGTACAGCGAATTGTTGCTGCTTATGAAAAATACGAAAAATAGTCAACAAATGACCAATGACTAATGACAAAGGACAAATTAATTATGAGTGCCAATTTAAAAGAATTTTTAGAAGCCTGTGAAAATTTAGGAACCTTGCGTTTAATTGTTACCAGCAGTGCGGCTGTATTAGAAGCACGCGGCAAAATTGAGAAATTATTTTATGCCGAATTGCCGAAAGGTAAATATGCCAATATGCACACCGAAGGCTTTGAATTTCATTTAAATATGGACAAAATTACCCAGGTGAAGTTTGAAACAGGTGAAGCAAAAAGAGGTAACTTTACAACTTATGCCATCCGGTTTTTAGATGATAAACAAGAACCTGCTTTAAGCTTATTTCTCCAATGGGGCAAACCAGGAGAATATGAACCCGGTCAAGTAGAATCTTGGCACGATTTAAAAGAGAAATATGGTGAAGTTTGGCAGCCTTTACCAGTAGAGATATAATTTGTCTGCTTGATTACTTAACTTACTGAAAACGAATAACCCCACCCTGCCAAAACTACGTTTTGTCTCCCTTCCCCGTGAACCTACGGTATAAATACAAGTCGAAGTAAACTACTAGGGATGGGGATTTGGGGAGCAGAAGAGAGTGGAAAATCCCATAAAAATTCATACTCAAAATTTGATTCGCGGACTTGAACAGCTTGAATCTACCTTTTTTGGCTGGAAACTTGATCTGGGTCTACAAAAACCAACCACTTTTCCAATAACCTCTTAGACTATTGACTCTGGACTCAAAACGATGAATTTTAGTACTGCTTTACCTACTTTTGTAATTACACTCCGAGAGGGAGTAGAAGCCGCCTTAGTTGTGGGGATAGTGTTGGCTTTATTGAAAAAAGCCAAACAATCTCGACTTAATTCTTGGGTGTATGCTGGTGTCGGCGTTGGTATTGTTGTCAGCGCCTTGATAGGTGTGCTGTTTAGCGTGGTAATTAAAGCATTAGGTCAAGTTAATCCACAATACACATCGGTCGTTGAACCGGGACTAGAAGGTGTGTTTAGTGTGTTGGCGATCGCAATGCTTAGTTGGATGCTAATCTGGATGACGAAACAAGCCAGATTTATGAAAGCTCAAGTAGAAGGCGCTGTTACAGAAGCACTCACACAAAATAGCAATGCTGGCTGGGGTGTTTTTAGTTTAATTTTAATTGCTGTAGTCCGCGAAGGTTTTGAAACCGTGTTGTTCATTGCGGCTAACTTTCAGCAAGGTTTAATTCCCACAATTGGCGCTCTTGGCGGTTTATTAGTAGCAGCCACAATTGGCGTATTGTTATTTAAATTAGGTGTCAAAATCAACATCCGCCAGTTTTTCCAAGTTATGGGCGTTTTATTAGTGTTGATTGTTGCCGGGTTAGTCGTTTCTGCATTAAAACATTTTGACGATGCCTTTGCTAACTTAGCCCTCAGCAGTCGTGCTTCCGAAAGCCTGTGTTTTTACTATGAACACTTTACTAAAGTCCACTCTTGCATTTTAGGGCCGATAGTTTGGAATACTTCTAGTATTTTGCCTGATGATCAATTCCCCGGCATTATTCTGAAATCTTTATTTGGCTACAGAGAACATCTATATATTGTGCAAGCAGTGGGATATGTTTTATTTTTGCTAACTGTTGGCGGATTATATTTCCGCAGTTTAAGTGGCGAAACTGTAAAATCTAATAAAAATGTGTCTCTTTTCCAAAAATAAACTGATAAGTAAATTTATTGCAGGGTGAGTATGACAATCATACTCACTCTATTTTGTCTGATTGAAGAAAAATTCAGAAATCATATCATACCCGGTGAATTAGTCATGATTTCCTAAATTATTGTCAGCTAATGCTTCGAGTCGGGAAACCCCCTACAACCAGACTACCAACGCTCCTACATTGCTAAAGCTGCGCTAACACCATGCAACTGTCCCCTACACCCAATCTCTACAGACAATTTTTGTGCGTCAGCCCTGTATTTATTCAGAATGTACCCTAGCATCTTTCTAAGAGCAGATTTTTTCTGTACCCATAAATTCATTTAGCTTGATCTATTATGTATACTACGGTTAATACATCGAAGAATAGTACTATAGGTCATGGTGTCTTTACACTCAAGCTTGTCTACCGCGCCTAATAAAAACGCCAAGCAGCATTTTACTAGGCGCTCATTCTTACCAGAGAATCAAAATGTACTTTGGCAAATTGAAAAAGGCTTTGTACGTACTTATACTTATTTAGAAGATGGTACAACAGTTGCGCTAGGATTATGGGGGCCTGGGGATACCGTTGGCAAAGCCTTGTCAAAAATGGAACCTTATCAAATGGAGTGCTTAACCAAGGTAGAAGTTAAAATCTTGCCCCTAGAAGATTGGTATCAAGCGCAAGAAACACTACTAGCACATATCCAACAAGCTGAAGAATTGATGGTAATTCGTAGCTATAAAAAAGTTGATACCATGCTGATTAAATTATTAGCATGGTTGTCGAAAAAATTTGGTTCACAGGTTGAACAAGGACGTTTAATAGATATGCGCTTAACTCACGAAGACCTAGCAGAAATGCTTGGTTCTACCCGCGTAACCATCACTCGAATTTTAGGACAATTTGAGGATGAAGGTTTGATTGATCGTCTTTCTCTCCATCGCATTGTCGTGAAAGAAGAAGACATTTGGTACTATGAAATTTAATGGTAGTAACGCACAAAAATATTTATTAGCTGATAACTTTGGGGGATAAAGAAAGCTCAAGCCTTGAGCAGAGTATCGATAATTACTTTATTTTCTAGTCTTTTAATATACTAACTTTTTGAATTGCCAGACTAGAAAACAGAAGTTTTTATACATAGCTAGATTGATTCCCCCGATCATTATTCATGACTTATAGCGTTTCTCAGTCTGGTGAAGTACAGTAGCAACGGTGAGTATACCAATTATAAATATCGGTCAAAGAGAATTGTTTAAAAGCAGCTTGAATCGAGGAAGGTGTAGGTTGGGTGGAGGAACGAAACCCAACATTTTCAAGGCTTTGTTGGGTTACGCGATCGCTACACCCAACCTACTATTCTCTTAACTGAACCGTATTGAAATATGAGTTCTATAGAAATTTAATCAGCTGCAAAATCACCCCGACTGTAGAAAAAAGCCGGGGTAGTTGTGGTTAGTTATGCAACTAAAATTTGACGGATTAAAATACTCATCACTTGATCAGGGTTGTCGGTTGGAACTAATGGACTCCAATCGCCTACCTCGGCATAACCGATCGCTTGCAAATAATGTATTGTACTGGTGACAGCTTTGGGTGAACCAATCAACAAATGTTTAATGGGTTCTCTGTTGGGTAATGGCTGTTGATTAGATGCTTTGGGAGTGGGTGCATCAAAATTTTCTCTTCTCAAAAATTGCTCTGGTGGTGTTTGAGCAGAATTTTGATCATCACCGAATTTATATTCTTGTGCCATGATAATAATCGACTCCTAATTAGGTGTTGGAAGAAAGGCGATTGCAGACTTTGACAGGACGGCGATCGCCTTTCTCATGCTATCTATAATAAAGTATAAAAATATACCTGTCAACTACTTGCTTAAATATTTTTATAAATGATTAAATCTGGTTAAATTCCTGTTTATAAAGGTATTGGAATAAGGATGAGAAAAATTTTCAGGATTTATTGATTGTATTAAAATAAAAAGCATATTCAGCAATTTCAAGTAGGTTGGGTGTAGCGATAGCGTAACCCAACAGAGTCTTGAGAATGTTGGGTTCCATTCCTCCACCCAAGCTACACCTGAATTGAGCCATAGCATCACAACTTGATGTTGTAACGACAGAATGTTTATTAGATAATGCTGTTGATGAGCGATCGCATTTCTTAGTTTATTGGAGAGTGCGATCACTTGATGTTCAGCAAGAAGCTGAGTATCTGATTAAAACTTTCTAAAATTATTTATTAGGTAATTTTTCGGAGGTAGCGATCGCTTATACTGCTATCAGCAGGTATTATTTCACAAGCGATCCATACTTCCAGACCTACACTACCATGACTCAAAGCCCAGATAATCAACCAGCTTGGTGGGAATCGGTACAAAAGATTTTAGACAACAAATTGGTTGGGTGGGGTATACCGGGTATTTTTGTTGCTATTGCTGCTGATCATGCTAAAAATGCTCGATGGCAAGAGTTTGTTATTTTTCTAGGAATCACTTTTGTTGTTGCGCTGATTATTAGAATTGGGAGTAAACTTCTTCCTTATTTTGATAAATTTCTAGACTGGTTACTGGCTACGCAAATTCCCAAATGGTGGACAGCAATTACAGATAAATTTGGGGCTGAGTACCTCGCTACAATAACAGCAGAATGTCAAGAATATCAAGGACGCGGATTTAGTGGTGAAGGGTTAGATTTAGAGAATGTATTTGTCCCTTTAGGCTTTAATTGTGAACAGCCAGTTTATAACCCTCAAGATTTGACGGTTGGTGAAGAAACTGAGCTAGAACAAGATTCGGCTTTTGCACAAACAGAAATTTCTCGAAGTATTGCAACTCAGAAAGAACCTGAAATTGGCAGTTTGTTGAGAGGAATTACAAACAAAAAATTGGCATGGCGAAAACTGGTAATTTTAGGCGCTCCAGGTTCAGGAAAAACCACACTTTTAAGACACATCACCCTTTTGTTTGCACTGCGGAAACAATCAAAATTGGATCGAGGTTTGCCTCAACTTATTCCTGTTTTGTTGCGGTTGAGAGATGTTGCTCCAATTATTGTGGCGGATACTAATTCTTCACTGGCGCAAGTAATTGCTAAGGCGAAAAAAGATGAATCATCAAAAACTCAAGATTGGTTTAACAAGCAGCTAAAAGATGGCAAATGTCTGGTAATGTTAGATGGACTTGATGAAATTGCCGACGATGAGCATCGAAAACAGGTCAGTAATTGGGTTTCTCAGCAACTCCAAAGTTATAACAATAAATTACCATTCATTCTTACGTCGCGTCCACAAGCTTACAATCAAGCACCTCTGTTAAATACCCCGGCTTATTTTGTTAGGTCATTTACAACTGAACAGCGCAATGAATTTGTTTACAAGTGGTATTTTAATTTAGAGAAGCGGCGTAACTCTGGAAAAGTATCAGAAAAACAACTGCGAAGAAATGCTGAAGCTAAGAAAGACGAGTTGGTGCGCCAAATTAATGCAGTTCCTTCTCTGCGCTTAATGGCAACAAATCCGTTATTACTGGCATTAATTATTAATACTTATAAAGAGAAAACCAGTCTTGCTCCTACCAGAATTGGACTATATAAACAAGTTTGTGATGTGCTGCTTCAAGGAAGACAATCTATTTCTGGAACTACCCGCTATCCACTCAAGCCAGAACAAAAGCAAGAAGCTTTGCAAGCACTCGCGCTGGAAATGACGAAACGCCAAGTGCTTCAGTTTACCCTAGATGAGAAAAGTCAAGACAGTAATATTTTTCTTGCCAAAGATTTTCTGCAACAAGAACTAGCTCAGATGGTTGAGGCGGGAAAAGAGTTTACACCAGAGGCTTTTATCGAAAAAGATGATCTTGGTGTGCGAGAATTGTTGAGCGATCGCAAACAAGAAAAACTCTATGAATTTACTCATCGCACCTTTCAAGAGTATTTAACGGCGGTGGAACTCACCAAAGCCGAACATGAACCTGATTTATTAGAAGTTTTTGCGAAAGATAAAAAATACCTGGACTGGTGGAGACAAACTATTTTATTCTATGCAGGTCAGGTCAAAATAGATAAACTAATTGATGCAGCATTAAACAAACCAACTGTAGAAAACCTCACCCTTGCTTATGAGTGTTTGCAAAATAAGCTCAGAGTTAGTCGAGAAAAAGAGCAGGAATTACTCGACAAAGTAGAACAGGGATTAAAATCAGATGATGTAGAAGTTTTTAAGTTAGCCGCATCAGTGCAACTGCAAAAACGGCTAAACTATCTCAACGAAGATTGTTTTCTTGGTAGTTCAGAAACCGACGAGCAACCTGGAGTTACCATAACAGCAGCAGGTAAAAAAATCTGGACATTACAAAAAGTCGATGATACTGATCTCACTGAAGCAGAATATCGGTTGTTTTTATTAGAACAAAACAACAGTGATTCAGACTTAACTCTGGAAAACAACCTCAATCAGCTAGACTTTGTAAAAAGTAATGCGTTTTGTGCTTGGTTGAGTGAAAAAACCAGAGAACGATTTGGTGAAGCAGGAATTTGTTATCAACGGGAAACCTCAACAAATACATTCCGCCTAGTTCGGTTTCGCATACCAGAACAGTATCATCAACTAGCCTATTATTTAGCAGCAGGTATGTGGAGAGAAGCCGACGAGGAAACTTTTCAGGTGATGCTGAAAGTAGCGGGAAGGGAAAAACAAGGCTATTTAGAACTTGAAGACATTAGGAATTTTCCCTGTGAAGATTTGGGAATTATTGATAAATTATGGGTCGATTACAGCAATGGACACTTTGGGTTTAGTGTTCAGAAAGAAATTTATCTTAGTGTTGGTGGAATTTTGGAAGGCAGTCAAACAAATTCTTCCTATAAAAAGATTCTTTCCCCACTTCAATGGGTATATTCTCATTTTGGAGGTAGAGCGAGAGATAAAAATGATGAAACAAGCAAAGCTTACAAAGCTTATGAGATTTTTTGTAATAGCGTTGAGTGGAAAATGAATGCACCGATGATAAACCCAACAGATTTTAGATTTATGGACTACTCCAAAGTAAATTATAGTATTCATGCTCCAAAGGGACACTTGCCTATAATTAGTGATAGTGCTGATTTCTCGACAGATTGGACTACAGTGGTGGAGTTTTTTATCTCTCATCAATATTTGTAATATGTAACATATAAAGAAGTCAGAAGTTGGTAAGCTCTATCAAAAGTTTCCTTTTCCACAATTTATTTTTGACTTTTCAATCTTTGAATTACCGGAGGTTCGGTATGGCTCAAATCCTAGTTGAAAATTTAGATCCAGTAATTCTAGAAAAACTAGAAAATCTTGCTAAACAGCATGGTAGGTCTTTGCAAGAAGAATTAATACATATTCTTCAACAAGCCGCAGAAACAGTAACAAATTACCACACTGGGGGCGATATGCAACAAGTTAGAGATGCAGTAACACGCGCTCAGGTAAGATATGCAAATAAATTTTTCAGTGACAGTGCTGAACTTATCCGTGAGGATAGAGAACGGTGAGCCGATATGTTTTAGATGCCAGCATTGCTATAAAATGGTTTGTGCCAGAAATTTACTCTGAGGTCGCCAGACGTTTACTAGCAAGTAATCATACTTTTTTGGTTCCAGATTTTTTCTTTGCAGAAATAGCAAATGTTATGTGGAAAAGAGTACGTCGTGGTGAAGATACTGCTGAGAATGCAAGGCAAACTTTGACAGATTTAAATGCAGTTCCTATAGAAATTTATTTATCTCAGCCATTAATGCCACTTGCTTTAGATATTGCCATGCAAAGCGATCGCGCAGTATATGATAGTTTATATCTAGCTCTAGCAATTTCGCAAAAATGCGAGATGGTGACAGCAGATGAGAAATTTTACAACGCGCTGCAAAACACTGTTTACGTTAATCATCTTTTGTGGGTGGAAAATATTTCAACTTAGATAAAAACTACGTATCTATAGGATTTCTGAAATTGAACCATAAGTAGAATCCACTATATAGAATCGGGGTCAATACCTAATTCTTGCAGTTTTGCGGCCAAGCGATCGCTACGTTGTTTTTCTTGTTCGGCGCGTTGCTTTTGTTGATATGCGATTTCTTCTGGTGTGGGGACTAATTCACCTTCAGCCGTAAAAAAGCGTAATTTATTTTGAGCAATTCCTAAATACAACTCTAGCTGCTGACTCCATAACCAACCTTGAGCATTTGGTTCTAATGGTTGATACTTACCAGCTACCAAAACAAACCCAGCAAATTCTAAATTATTGGGGTCAAACCAAAAGTATTCCGGCGTGCGAAAGGTGTTTTGATAAATTTCTTTTTTTAAGCCTCTGTCTGTGGCGGCGGTAGAATCTGAGAGCAGTTCAATAATCACGTTGGGATATTTACCGTCTTCTTGCCAAACTACCCAGCTTTTACGAGGTTGGCGTTCTGTTCCCAATACTACAAAAAAATCAGGGCCGCGAAAATATTCTGACTTGCGTTGGCGCGGACTGTAGTAAATGGTGATATTTCCAGAAACATAAAAATCATTGCGGTTGCTCCACCACAATTCTAGACACTGAATTAGCAGCGTCATTTGTAGCCGATGTAAGTCACTTTCCAAAGGCGGTTCGTCACTATATAAATCCCCTGGGGGAAATATAACATCTTCTGGAGTTTCTAAATCTTGGGCAACAGACATGACTACAACTATCTCATTGCTATCAGTTTAGCGTAGCAGTGCAACGTGATACCTGATGACCAAATGTTTCGCCGTTAGTTGCTAAACTAAAAAACAACCCTTATCCCTGCAAAGGTGTTTTATGACCTCTGCAATCAATCGAGCTACTGAAGAACTTACTCCTTTCCCAGACCATACGCAGCTACCAGAATCAGACGGAAGTTTCGTGAAGAATTGGCAAGAACATCCCCAAAGTATTTTATTGACTGACTCAATTACACCAGTACTCAAAAAATTACATCCTGACGGTCATTATTGTATTGGTCAAGATTTAGGTATTTATTGGCGCTTAACTGATCCTCCAGAGAAAGGCGCAGAAGCACCAGATTGGTTTTATGTAGGAAATGTACCGCCTTCATTTGAGGGACAAACACGACGTTCTTACGTGTTGTGGCGTGAGTATATTTCCCCATTAATTGCTTTAGAATTTGCTTCTGGTGAAGGGAGAGAGGAGCGAGATAAAACACCCTTGAAGGGAAAATTTTGGATTTATGAACAAGTAATTCATCCAGCTTTTTACGGCATTTATGAAGTAAGTAAAGCTAGTGTGGAAGTTTATCACTTAATTGAAGGACAGTATCAACTGTTACCAGCTAACGAACGTGGGCATTATCCCATACATCCTTTAGGTGTGGAATTAGGTATCTGGCAGGGAGAATACCAAAATATGGCATTACCTTGGCTACGCTGGTGGGACTTGCAAGGTAATTTATTGTTGACTGGTGACGAACGCGCCGAACAAGAACGCCAAAGAAATGAACGCTTAATTGCTCAATTGCGATCGCTCGGCGTTGAACCAGAAGTTTAGTTATTGGGCTGACTGGTATGAGAAAAACTCCAGTTGATTTGTATCGTATGGGAAATGCAACTTCCTCCAGGATGGATAACATTCGTTCACAAGACATTGAAACTTACGAAGAAGATGGTGATATTTTGGTTGTTGCAGGTTCTGGCGGAATTTCAACGTTTGCTGTTCAGGGAATTGGCAAGAATTGGTGGAAGTTGGAAAAAGGAAATGATATTCCTAATGAACTCCGCTTGGTGAATGATTACGGCAATCACTGGCTATGGGAACCAAGCTATACTATGCGAATGGAAGACTACAAAACAGCATTGCGGTTAGTGGGTGAGGCATTTTACAAAGTTAATTAAGGGAGTATTTGAACGTGAATTTTTCTCCTAAAGCAACTCGGTTTATTGTTGAGGCAATAGAATACAGGATTGATGCTTATCAAAAGCAATTAGAGGCAGACAATTTAAGTGATGATGAGATTTCAGACATCACCAATGACATGATGTTTCTGGAATCATTGTTACAGGAGTTGAGAAAAACTATTTCAACAACTGCCCCATCAGTTTTTTAATGCAATTAACTGGCTGAATACCCCACAAAGCAAGTATATCGCTCGGCGTTGAACCGGAAGCTTAGTTAATATCAACGTGTGGCTAATGTAAAATCTGCGGTGATTCGTTGTAAAACCTGTTTCAATACCATCGCCGTCCAATCAATATCTGCTTCCGTGGTATCTCGTCCTAATGTAATGCGAATACCTCCCAGGGCTGCTTTTTGGGAATAACCCATAGCTAATAATATCGGGCTGGGGCTGAGTTTACCGCTATGACAAGCAGCACCCGCACTAATGCCAATACCCGCTAAATTTAATTGTCGCACCAAGGTTTTACCGCTCAGTTTTTCACCGTCGGCGTATTCCAGACAGAAACTTGCATGATGGGGTAAACGATGGATGCGATCGCCTGTGGGAATTAAACCAGGGACATCTGCTAACAAAGCAAATAAGCGATCGCGCAAATCAATTAGCCTTGGTGTTTCGGTTGGTAGTTCTTTGGCGGCTAATTCAGCAGCGACACCAAACCCAGCAATCATCGGGACAGCTTGCGTCCCCGAACGCATCCCCATTTCTTGCCCACCACCAGTTAACAGAGGCATAATTTTGACATCAGGACGAATATACAACGCCCCGACACCTTGCGGCCCGTAGATTTTATGGCTAGAAATGCTGAGTAAATCAACTGGTAATGTCTGCACATCCAGGGGTAAACGTCCCGCAACTTGCACTGCATCAGTGTGGAAAATTGCACCATGCGATCGCGCAATTCTGCCCAACTCGCTAATTGGTTGAATTGTCCCGACTTCACTTTGTCCGTAAATGATTGACACCAAAACAGTGTTATGTCGCAATGCAGCTTGTAAATCTAACGGGTTAACTCTTCCTAGGTTATCCACTCCCAAGCGTGTAATTTCCCAACCCCACATTTCTAGCATTCGCACCGTTTCGGAAATGGCGGAATGTTCCACACTAGAAATAATGATATGTTGCGGTACAGCATACAACCTTGCCACACCAATAATTGCCAAATTATCAGATTCTGTACCGCCACCCGTAAAAATAATTGATTCAGGATCAATAGCGTTAATTAAGTCTGCAACTTGAACTCTGGCTTGTTCCAGAACAGTTGCAGCCCTTTGTCCCCACTCATGCAAGCTAGAAGGATTACCCCACTGTTGAGTGAGAATTGCTTGCATCGCTGCGATCGCTTCTGAGCGAGTTGGAGTAGTAGCACTGTAATCTAAATATATTTGCATATCACAACATTAGGGCGGAAAGACATGGGCAATGGGCTACTCACTATTTTCACCATACAAAGCTGTCTGGTTAAATCTTGAGAAAATGTGAATTAATCTGCATCAATAGGAAGATTTTTTAACTGCCGATCAAGCTGTTTACCTCTTTAAATTGGCGTACTGCATTTTGGGAACAATAACTATGTTCGCTACCAATTTACTTTTAGCAGATTACCGTGCCAATTTTTCGTAGATCAGGGTATTTTGGGCTATTTGCCTTAATATTTGTGACCACAGCTTGTCAACAAGTTAAATCATCCCATCAGCGTTTATCACCTTTACCACAAGATTCATTGATTCAAGTCTATTTAAATCAGTCTGAATCTTCAGAATATCGTGAATCTTACCGTCAGCAAACCCGACGAGGTGATGACTTAGAAAAAATCATTGTTGATACTATTTCTCAAGCAAAATCTACAATAGATGTAGCAGTCCAAGAATTACGCTTACCCAAAGTCGCCCAAGCATTAGTAGACAGACAAAAAGCCGGGGTAAAAGTGAGAGTAATTTTAGAAAATACTTATAGTCGTCCTTGGAGTAGCTTTACAGCAGCAGAAGTTAAAAAACTAACAACTAGAGAACAAGAAAGATACAAAGATTTTTATCAATTTATTGACTTAAATCACGATAATCAACTCAGCCAGGAAGAAATTAATCAAAGAGACGCATTAGTAATTTTACAAAATGCCAAAACTCCTGTAATCGATGACCAAGCTGACGGTTCCGCAGGTAGTAATTTAATGCACCACAAATTTTTGATTGTGGATAATCGCATTGTAGTTGTAACTTCGGCTAACTTCACCCCTAGCGACACTTTTGGCGATTTTAGCAATCCTGTTAGTGTAGGTAATGCCAATAATTTACTCAAAATTGATAGTCCCGAATTAGCAACTGTGTTTACCAAAGAGTTTAATATTATGTGGGGTGATGGCCCTGGAGGTAAACCAGACAGCAAATTTGGCATTAAAAAACCACTGCGTCCTCCCCAACAAATTACCATCGGTGATAGCAAAATTACAATCCAATTTTCTCCGGCTTCTCCTACTCAACCTTGGAGTCAAACTAGTAATGGGTTAATTGGCGAAAAGTTAAACACTGCTACTAAATCAATTGATTTAGCATTATTTGTCTTTTCTGAACAGCAACTTGCCAATATTTTAGAACAGCGTCATCAACAAAGTATAAATATTCAGGCTTTAATTGATGCTAAGTTTGCTTATCGTTTCTACAGCGAAGCCTTAGATATGATGGGAGTAGCTTTGAGTAATAAATGTAAGTATGAAAATGACAATAAACCTTGGTCAAAGCCAATTACTAGTGTGGGTGTACCTGTATTAGCCAAAGGTGATTTACTCCATCATAAATTCTCAATTATTGATAATAGAATAATCATTACAGGTTCACATAATTGGTCAGATGCAGCTAACAATGGCAACGATGAAACTCTGATGGTGATTGAAAATCCTACAGTGGCGGCTCATTATGTGCGAGAATTTGCCCGTCTTTATGCCAAAGCACAACTTGGTTTACCATCAGAAATTCAAGCAAAAATGCAAGCAGAAACCAAAAAATGTCCGACAATATCTGCACCAACTTCCAGCCAAAATCTCATCACCCAAAAAATCAATCTCAACACAGCCAGTCTGGAAGAATTAACCACTCTTCCTGGTGTGGGTAAAAAGTTAGCTCAAAAGATAATTATTGCGCGTCAACAACAAAAATTTACCTCCCTCCAAGATTTAGAGCAAATTCCTGGTATCAGTGCCAAGATGCTGGATAAATGGCGCGATTATGTGACTTGGTAGTATATTTCCTTGACATTTTATTTGTGATTTGTATTTGCTGCATTTCCCAAGAAAATCTAAATATTTTGCAGATAAAGAAAGCTTCACTGTAGAGTAATTGAGTGGTTGATTAGCAACCACTTATTTGCTGCCGATATTGCGTCTGTTCTGTCTTAGTTTATACATTCATTAGTCTGTTCTGACATAATGACAGGCTATATCTTAAGCCTGAGTGGCATCAATATTTTCAACTAAAAAAATCTGCGTCTACGCAAAATGCTCTCTCAAAAAGTAGAGCAAAACTTGAAGACACAGCTAATGATCATAATCCGATTTCTCAACTAAAACTCAAAAATTGGGAGCAATATCTCATGTCAACGATTAATATTCCTGGTGGAACAGTCGTTACAGAAGGCGTAATCCTGGATGATTTTGGCGAGTCTTTAAGAGTTGCAGGTGAGTTAGTTACTGCGGGAACTCAACCAGGGGTACTTACACAAAACACCCTCAATCAAATCAATGTTACTGGTAGTGGACTAATTCGCAGCACCAATACAGCAATTCAAGTCGCCGGAATTGCCAGCACCATCAATAATAGCGGTACGATTAATGGCGCTTTTAATGGCATTAACATTATTAATGCCAGTGTAGCTTCAGCACGAATTAATAATACTGGGTTAATTACCAGTGCTAGTCGCGCCATCAATATTGGTAGTAGTGGCGGTATTTTGACTAATAGTGGACTAATAACCACCACTGCTGATCCCCGTAATGGCACAATTTATGGTGACTTCACCGCTAGTAATGTCTTGATTGATAACCGCGCTAATGGGGTAATTGAAGTTGGCGCAGGTTTAAATGGTGATGCAATTTCCTTAGAATTGGGTGCAGAGGTGAATGGTTCGATTATTAATCGCGGCTTAATTCAAGGTCGTGGTTTACCGGATGGCGCACCGAATAACCAAACCAACCAAGCCGCAGCCATTAGGCTGTATTGGGTTCCCGAATCGGGTTCTCACACTTCCATATTTAATGGCAACATTGAAAACTATGGCACTTTAGCGGCGGAAAATGGGGCGGCGGTAATCATTGAAAGATATACTCAACTCAATGGTTCAATTATTAATCGCGGTGTAATTCAGAGTACTAACCCTAGCAATGGTACGGGTATTCTCTTAGTGGATGGTAGTGAAGTTACTGGCAGAATTGTCAATAATGGCATTATTAACGGTGGACGCGACGGCGTGAATTTTGCCAATGGCGGTCGAGTTAATGGTGTGCTATTCAATACTGGCATAATTACCAGTACTAGCCGGGCGGTGAATATTGGCGGTAATCAAGTCAGAGTAATTAATCAAGGCTTAATTACCACTACAGCCGACCCGCGCAATGGCACAATTTATGGTGATTTAACAGCGCGTAATATTTTTATTGAAAACCGCGCCAGTGGCGTAATTAGTGTTGGCGCAGGCTTAAATGGGGATGCGATTTCCTTAGAATTAGGTGCTGAGGTGAATGGTTCCATCATTAATCGCGGTGTAATTCAAGGTCGAGGCGTTGCTGATGGTTTACCAAATAATCAAACCAACCAAGCCGCAGCTATTAGGCTTTATTGGGTAGCAGAATCAGGTTCTCACACTTCTATATTTAATGGCAACATTGAAAACTCTGGCATTTTAACGGCGGAAAATGGGGCGGCTGTCCTGATTGAAAGATATACTCAACTCAATGGTGCAATTATTAACAGTGGTGTTATTGATGGTGGTTTAACTGATGATGGACAGTTAGCGATCGCAGCTAGTCAAGCTGTAGGTACTGTTAAAGTCCGTAACAGTGGCATAATTAATGGAGACATTCTGCTAAGTGCCAATAACGATACATACAACGGTCAAGGCGGTGTAGTTAATGGCACTATTTATGGTGGTGATGGCGATGATAGCTTGATTGGTGGTAATCAGAGAGATATCTTTGTCGGTGGAGCCGGTAACGATAGTTTATATGGTAATGGTGGCAATGATATTTTAGATGGTGGCGCTGGTAGTGACATCCTGCGGGGTGGTGGTAGTTCCGATACCTTCCGCTTTGGTGGTGAGATTTTCCAAGACGGCTTGCAGGATTTAGATACGATTGTGGACTTTCAAGCTGGTGACAGCTTTGATTTTAGCCAGTATTTTCAGATTGGTGCTTCTGTCAGCTTTATTCGCAATCAACAAGACTTACTTGTTAATCTCAGTAACGAAGATTTCATCATTGTTCGCGGAAATATCAACGCCGCGCAACAACAACTTACAGCATTGTTAGCACCATAAGTTACAGCAGATTTGATGTTTATGAGGTACAGCAACTGATTAAAAAAGTAATGAGTAATGAGTCAGAAATTTACTTATTACTCATTACTTACAGCGTTTTTCTGTTGATTGCAGTACAAGTTGATAGGGGCTAGAGGCTAGAGGAATGTACTTTATTGAGATAAAAAACGCTGTATTACTCACTACTCATTACTTATTACTCATAGTGTACCTCACTGACTTAAAACATGCTGTAGAGCAAAATTGTCAGGCGATCGCTTGTTGATGGCAAATAAATATTTCTGTTGACCTATTGATATTTATTACCCATTTCTACTGAAAGTCAGAGGAAGTTGTATGGCTAGATTTTCTAGGATTAACCCAGGTCAAAATACTGGAGTTAGTTTATGCCTTATAACAAAATAGAAGAATTACCTCAAGATATTCAAGACAAACTTCCTCAACATGCTCAACAAATTTTCTGTGCTGCTTTCAACGCCTCTCAACATGATGGGTTAAGTGAAGCAGGTGCTACTGATGTTGCTTGGAATAGTGTACGAAACGAATACGAACAAAGTCAAAATGGCGAATGGCACAGAAAAGCTGAAGATACCGCCATACACAATAAATCCGTGACTTCTGGTGGTAATTAACTCAGAAGAAGGGGTGTAGGGGTATGGGGGTATAGGGGTGTATGTATCTAAAACCCTTACACCCTTTCACTTTTTCACCCAATCTCCAAAGGAAATCTTTGTGAGTCAGTCCTAAAATCATTACACTGAGAGGTAGATGCCCGACGGGGATTAACCATCCTATACAAATGATGACTCAACAAACTCAGAGAATTTTAATCCTTGGTGGAGGCTTTGGTGGTCTCTACACTGCGTTGCGCTTAAGCCAGTTACCTTGGGAATCGCAGCAAAAACCCGAAATTGTACTGGTAGACCAAAGCGATCGCTTTCTATTTTCCCCCTTACTTTACGAATTGCTTACAGGCGAATTGCAAACTTGGGAAATTGCGCCTCCCTTTGCCGAACTTCTCCAAGGTACAGGTGTACGTTTTTACCAAGCAGTAGTCGCAGGCATTGACACCGACCAGCAAAGAGTACAATTACAAGACGGGCCAGAAATTCCTTATGATCGCTTAGTGCTGGCTTTAGGCGGAGAAACACCACTTGATATGGTTCCCGGCGCTACATCCTACGCCTTACCTTTCCGTACTATCAACGATGCTTACCGCCTAGAACAACGGCTGCAAATTTTAGCAGAATCCGAGACTGATAAAATCCGCATTGCCATTGTGGGTGCTGGTTATAGTGGTGTGGAATTAGCTTGTAAACTAGCCGACAGACTGGGTGAAAAAGCACGTTTGCGGTTAATTGAAATCAGCGACCAAATTTTACGCACCTCCCCAGAGTTTAACCGCGAAACCGCCAAGAAAGCTTTAGAAGCCAGGGGTGTATTTATTGATTTAGAAACCAAAGTGGAATCAATTGGTGCAGATACCATTTCACTGGAATATAAAAATCAGATTGATACGATTCCTGTAGATTTAGTGATTTGGACTGTAGGTACACAAGTCACGCCTGTGGTGAAAAACTTACCTTTTAAACAAAACCAACGTCATCAAATTACGACCACACCAACCCTACAAGTAGTTGACCACCCAGAAATCTTCGCCTTGGGAGATTTAGCCGACTGTCGGGATGCGGAAGATCAACAAATTCCCGCCACAGCCCAAGCAGCTTTTCAACAAGCTGATTATACCGCGTGGAATATCTGGGCTTCTTTGAGCGATCGCCCTTTGTTACCCTTCCGTTATCAAAAACTTGGCGAAATGCTGGCCCTGGGTACAGATAACGCCACTCTCACGGGTTTAGGCGTGAAACTCGACGGTTCTTTAGGCTATGTGGCGCGTCGTCTTGCCTATTTGTATCGAATGCCGACTTTAGAACATCAACTCAAAGTTGGCTTTAACTGGCTAGTCCGTCCTATTATAGAGACAATTTCCCAATCAATTTAATCTCGTATTATTTTGGGTTGGGAATTGTTTTGAGTATTTGGGTTCTATCAATCCATCTGTCCTTGTCTTGGTTCACATTAGTATCACGTTCAAAATACATTCATTACAAACAGTTTGATGGAACGACCGAAAGTTATTTTTCTAGATGCTGTCGGCACAATATTTGGTGTCAAAGGCAGTGTAGGCGAAGTATATAGTCAGATAGCCAAAGAATTTGGTGTGGAAGTTTCTGCGCCCAGATTAAATCAAGCATTTATCCAAAGTTTTAAAGCTGCACCACCACCGATATTTTTAGATGCAGAACCAGCCGATGTACCTCAACGCGAGTTTGACTGGTGGCGAGTAATTGCCCTCAATACCTTTGAGACGGCTGGTGTTCTCCAGCAATTTTCTGACTTTTCGGCTTTTTTTAGCGAACTTTATATTCATTTCGGCACGGCTGAACCTTGGTTTATCTATGCTGATGTCGTGCCATCTTTAATGAACTGGCGACGTTTGGGAATTGAACTAGGGATTATTTCTAACTTTGATTCTCGAATTTATTCTGTGTTGCAAAGTCTGGGAATTAGTGACTACTTTACCTCAGTGACAATTTCCACTCAAGCATGTGCAGCTAAACCCGATCCCCAAATTTTTGCCGTTGCTTTAGAAAAACATGATTGTGCGCCGTCAGCAGCATGGCATATTGGCGACAGCATTGTGGAAGATTATCAAGGGGCGAAGGCTGTTGGGATGCGCGGGATTTGGATAAATCGGGATAAAAAATAGAATGTCTGCTAGAGACAAATTTCATTATGCTGTTAAACAGGGACTAGAAAAAGAGGGATGGGTAATTACTCATGACCCATTAAGGATTGAATTTGGTGAAGAGGATAAAATTTCCATCGATTTGGGAGCAGAGAAACTTATAGCCGCAGAAAAATATGAACAAAAAATAGCAGTAGAAGTTAAAAGTTTTCTCAGTGATTCAGCTATTTTTGATTTTCATCTAGCTTTAGGGCAATTTTTGAATTATCGTCTGGTTTTAGAAGAAACTGAACCAGAACGTCTGCTATATTTAGCTGTCCCGCTTGAGGCTTATGAATCATTTTTTTATCGAGATTTGCCCCAAGCTTCTATTAGGAGATATCAAATTAAGTTAATCATTTATGACTCAAGAAATGAGGTAATTATCAAATGGATAAATTAACGAGATATCGCAAATATATTCAGCAAGTATTAACTGAAGAATCTCACGGAAAAGTTTTAGGGGGAGAAATTGAATCAGAAACAGTTTTTGATTTAGTCAATGACCGTTACTTATTAATTGATTTGGGTTGGAACGAACATCGCCGGATTTATAACTGTGTACTTCATTTAGAAATTAGAGAAGAAAAAATTTGGATTCAACGCAATCAAACAGACACAATCATTGCTGATATATTAATAGCTAAAGGAGTTGCAAAAAACGATATTGTTCTGGGACTGCAACCTCCATATATGAGAGAATATAGTGGATTTGGAATTAGTTAATCTCCAGAAAAATAAGGGTAAAAGGGTATTAAGACCAAAAACTAATTGTGGCGTAGCTTGAGTTGAGTAACGTAGATGCGTTCCGCGCGGCTTCTCGAAGACTAACCCACCATCCAAGCAAACTTTGTTGGGTTTCGCTATCGCTTCCCCCAACCTACTTTTCTGCTTAACTTATGGTAATGAATTTCAAAGCAAAAGCGATCGCTCTGAGTCTGGTAGAATCAACGAGCGATCGCTTTTGATTATCCAACAACAACTACAAAAAAGGACGCGCTAAGAAAAAGCTGGCGATTGATTTTGCATCAACTGGTTCGCCTTGTAAAATTGCGGCTTCCAGTTCCTCTGGTGTCATCAGGACTGTTTCAATATCTTCATCTTCATCTTGGGTTGGCGGCTTTTCTAGCTTTTCTAAATCTTGAGCGAGAAAAGCATAAATAATTTCATCGGAATATCCCGGCGCAAGGAAAAATTCACCGAGTTTGCGCCATGTTTGGGCGCTATAGCCTGTTTCTTCTTCAATTTCCCGCTTGACTGTTGCTTGGGGATCTTCGTTATATTCTAAAGTGCCTGCGGGAAATTCTAAGATTCTGCCTTGAATGGCGAAGCGATACTGACGCACAAGCACCAGTTTTCCTTCATTGGTGACAGGTACAGCCAACGCCCCGCCGGGGTGACGAATGCACTCCCATTCTCCTTCTGATTTGTTGGGTAAACGCAAACGATTCACTTCAAAATCAAATTTGCGTCCTTTGTGAAATAGGCGCTGCTTTAATAACTGTGGTAATTCTCTACCTAATGGCATAGTGATGTTTTTATCTTTTCAAAATCAACGAACAAACTGTGTCTGTCGTTTGTGGGATCAGGATTTTGCTTGTTTATGGGTAGTGACTTTAATTGCTCTTCAGTAAATGTACATCAGAACAGTCTACATCTTTTACCAACTGTTTGATCGTGTATCCGGAAACTGGCTCAATCCAGTCCGGTGCAATTTCGGCTAAGGGAACTAAAACAAATGCTCGTTCTCGCATTCGCGGATGGGGGATTTGCAAATTTGGCGTGTCTAGAATTACCTGATCATACAACAACAAGTCTAAATCGAGCGATCGCGGCCCCCAACGTTCTTGCCTAACTCTTCCAAATTGCTGTTCTATGGCTAACAAGGTTTCTAGTAATCCCTGCGGTGAGATGTTTACTTGCATGATAATACAGCCATTAATATAATCTGGCTGCGGCGGCCCTACTGCTTTGGTTTTATACCAACTGGATGTTGCTGTTAATTGCATGTTTGGTACTGCACTTAACTTGGCGATCACATCTGTTAATATTTGCCAAGAATCCCCTAGATTACTTCCCAGTGCTACCGCTATCCGTACACCTTCCTTACTACTAAGAAATTCTCGCCCACTATCATCAGGATGATTTGTTATTTTTTGCTCCCCGTTGAGACCGGATACTTTTAACAATTTTTCTTTGAAGAATTAAATAAAATTACAGCTTGAATCTTGACAAAATTCTACTATTAAACAGCAGAATAATATTTTATGTAGCAATGAATTCAGTTAATTATTTATAGGATAATATACTAACACGAACACAGTTAATTAAACCCTAAAATCTCTTTTAGACGGTTAACCTGTGTTTACTTGGAGCAAGGAACTAACGTGGGGAATCTCACCTCCTGGTTCAAGCAACAACCAACAAAGTTTGAGTGACTCTGACAAGGAGGAACCGCGATTGTCGCCTGGGAATCAATATAAAAATGAAGAATCCACCGACGAGAGCTTAAGCCCAACCAAGGTGGGAAAAGCCAGCCAAGTATTTGGCCGGGTGGCTCATGTTTCCTCTGGAATAGTCAAGATATTCACCAGTAGGGAAAAGCCATTTTATCGTCGTTTCTGGTTTTGGGCAGTACTCACTGTCGGTAGTGGCGTGGTTGGTACGAAATATATCGTCACCTCCATCGATAAAACTCTGCCGGATAAATCAGAATTACAAGCTGTGGTTCGGGAACAAACCTTAACCATCAAAGCTGCTGATGGAGAAATTCTCCAACAGCAAGGAGAAGCTACCAGAGAACAACTTAAAATCACACAAATTCCTGATACTTTAAAAAAAGCCTTTATTGCCTCAGAAGACCGCAGATTTACAGAACACAATGGTATTGATCCCCAAGGGATTGCCAGAGCAGGTTTAAATAACTTGCGATCGCAAAATGTCGTCGAAGGTGGTAGCACCATTACCCAACAATTAGCCCGGATTTTATTCTTAAAACAAGAAAAAACCATCTGGCGCAAACTCAAAGAAGTTCGTCTCGCCCAGAAACTTGAAAAAGAATTTACTAAAGACCAAATTTTAGAACGTTATTTGAATTTGGTTTACTTAGGTTCCGGTGCCTATGGTGTAGCTGATGCCGCTTGGGTATACTTCAGCAAACCAGTAGACCAACTAACTTTAGCCGAAGCAGCCACCATTGCTGGTTTAGCCCCTGCACCGAGTTTATATTCGCCAGCCCAAAATCCAGAAGCCGCGAAACAAAGACGCAATCTGGTATTACAACGGATGCGGGAAGATGGAATTATTACCGCCGCCGAAAGTCAAGCAGCTGCTCAAGAACCCTTAGTGGTCAAAACCAGCTTACCCAAACGGTTACAAGTAGAGTCACCATATTTTACAAGTTACGTCCAGCAAGAATTACCCAAATATGTTCCCGCAGACGTGCTGGCGGCTGGAGGGTTAACAGTAGAAACCACCTTAGAACTGAAATGGCAACAAGCCGCCGAAGCCGCAGTTACAAAAGTATTACAAAATCAAGGGCGCTGGGAAAACTTTAAGCAAGCCGCTTTAGTGGCCATTGAACCCCGCAGTGGTGAAATTAAAGCAATGGTGGGCGGTAAAGACTTTGGCACAAACCAATTTAATCGCGTTACCCAAGCCAAACGTCAACCAGGCTCAACCTTTAAGGGATTTGTCTACGCTGCGGCGATCGCGACTGGCAAAAGCCCTTACGATACTTATTTAGATGCACCCTTTGTCGTCGATGGTTACGAACCCAAAAACTATGGCGAAAAATTCCGGGGCATGATGAATATGAGAGATGCACTCACGCGTTCCGTGAACATAGTTGCATTGAAAGTTTTACTAGATGTCGGATTTGAGCCAACAATTAAACTAGCCCACGATATGGGCATTAAATCAAAACTAAATCGCCATTATTCTCTCGCTCTCGGTTCTAATGAAGTCAACCTTCTAGAATTAACCAGCGCCTACGGCAGCTTTGCCACCCAAGGCTTACACGTAGAACCCCACGGTATTCGGCGCATTCTGAACCGCCAAGGTCAAGTTATCTGGTCAGCCGATTTTAAATCACAACGGGCTTTAGATGCTGATAGTGCCGCCATCATGACTTGGATGTTACGTAACGTGGTTGTCGAAGGTACAGGTGCAGCAGCCCAACTCGATAATCGGCCTGTAGCTGGGAAAACTGGCACTTCCGACGAAGCTAGAGATTTGTGGTTTATTGGCTACATCCCGCAAGTTGTGGCAGGCGTTTGGCTAGGTAACGATAATAACCGCCCTACTTATGGCGCTAGTGGTAGTGCAGCTTACACCTGGCACGAATTTATGGAAAAAGTGACAGAGGGAATGCCAGTCGAAAAATTCCCCGAAAGACCGAAATTAGAAGGTCGCAAAGGCACAATTAAAGCCGAACCAGTTAAATCGAAAAAATTCCGCAACAGTTCCAGTGACGATAATGAGGAGGTAAATTCCAGCGACTCTGATGATAGCAGTTCATCTCGCAGACGACGCAGAAATAGTTACCAGCAGCAAGAAGATAATTCAGAAACACCTAGAAGACGGCGGCGATATCAAGCCCAAGAAGATAGCGGTGACACACCCAGAAGAGGGCGACGCTCTCGTACAGGCGAAAATGAATCTAGTGCCACAGCCACAGAACCATCTCGTTCTCGCCGCAACTCCAGGCAAACAGGATCAGACTCGGCCGCACCGCGTAATTCTCAACCTGCTTCCACTGGTAATAATTCTGGTTCTTCAGGTTCTGGTGGAACATCAACACCCAGTTGGCGCGATAGACTAAGACCAAAGTCTTCTTCACAATAGTCAACTGTTCATGACTGCTGAATTACCCTCAATTACGGCATCAGAGTTTGTCGCCACGTTAACACAAGCTGGTCAAAATAGCGATCGCCCATCAGCTAAAGTAGTGGTTGATGCTTTATTACAAGCTGAAAAAACCGCCAAACAGCAACGCCTTAGCTATAATTTTGATTCTCTTGTCGGAACATGGCGACTTTGTTTTGCCACCGGCACACGTAAAGTGAGACAGCGTGGCGGCATTATTTTAGGCAAAGGTTTTTATTGGCCTAGATTTACGCCAACTTATATTTCCTTTAGTCAAATAACACCAACCACAGGTGAAATTAGCAATCAGGTAAAACTAGGGTCTGCGTTGTTAAAACTCACAGGCCCAGTTAAATATTTAGGCAAAAAAAACCTTTTAGCATTTGATTTTACTCATATCCAAATTGGTTTATTTGGTCGTGTTGTCTATAACAAACCTCTAGGTAAAAACAAATCACAAACAATAGATTTTGACAACCAACCCATAGCTAAATTGCCATTTTTTGCCTTCTTTTTAGTCACAGATAATTTGATCGCTGCCCGTGGTCGCGGAGGCGGATTAGCATTGTGGGTGAAAGAACAATGAGTTGATAATTCTCAACCTACCCTCTTGCCTACACAGCAATAGGATATTTTTTAATTTAAAAGTAACGGGATGTGCAACTTATTTTTATAACCCCTCTCCAAACCTCTCCCCGAAACGGAGAGAGGCTTTGAGTTTTGCTCCCCTTCCCTCGTAGGGAAGGGGTTGGGGGTTAGGTTTGAGAAAAAGTCGCACACGGCGTGAAGTAAGCTAATCAGCATTTAAGCTGCACTATTGAAATTGTACATAAATGACTTAAACTCTCTCCTCTGCCCCTCTGCTCCCCTGCGGTCTAAACTGCAAACTAAGTGCTTAATAGCTTACCTCACTCCGTAGCGATCGCCAGAATCGTTAGAATATTAACTACACTGAGAATGTATAGCAAACCTTAGAGTTAGAAACTATGGTACTGTTTGGATTTGGTAAAAAAAAGCTAAGTCTTCCCACTGCCGAAGAAGCTTTGCCAGGACGGTCAAAGGTAATGCCTGTACCTGCTCATCACTATGTAAATAACAATCCCCTCAAACCACCTTTCCCCGCAGGTATGGAAACGGCATTATTTGGTTTAGGCTGTTTTTGGGGTGCAGAACGTAAATTCTGGCAACTACCAGGCGTTTATACCACTGCTGTTGGTTATGCAGCCGGAATTACACCCAACCCCACTTACGAAGAAGTATGTACAGGTATGACTGGTCACAATGAAGTCGTCTTCGTTGTATTTGACCCCCAAGTTATTAGTTACGCTCAACTTCTCAAAGTTTTTTGGGAAAGCCACAACCCCACCCAAGGAATGCGCCAAGGTAACGACGTTGGCACACAATACCGTTCCGGGATTTACGTCTATTCTGCAAGTCAAAAACAGCAAGCCGAAGCATCACGAGATGCTTATCAACAAGAACTAACCAAAGCGCGTTATGGCGAAATCACCACAGAAATTCTCGATGCACCAGAATTTTACTATGCTGAAGCTTATCATCAGCAATACCTCGCCAAAAATCCCAACGGCTATTGTGGTTTAGGTGGGACAAATGTTGCTTGTCCGGTAGGTGTGTTTCAGGCAGAAGTGAAGTAAGAGCAATCTTCCCTTAAGATACATTCTGCACCTAACCCCGACGAATGGAATGAGACTGTTGGCTAATTGATAGGTGGTCTAACCCATCGTTAATTGACCAGAAGGCTATAGTATGTATATTCATTCATTGCACCAAATGACTTCAGTCGCTTGGTGCAATGAATATAAATACCCTTTTCTAAACCCTACCTCAAGCTTACTGTTTTGGTTTATTTTTGGACTTGTGAGAACCAAAGCTATAAGCCATTGCAATTTTTACGATGTCAAAGTAAGCCGGATGATTCTCTTTATTGACAATTGCCAGAGAGATTGATCCTGCAACTAAGATGACTAAAATTGGTGAGAGTGTATCACCTTTGAAGCCATTGTTATCGGACATAAATAT
Organism: Anabaena sp. FACHB-83; assembly: GCF_014697485.1. Lineage (NCBI taxonomy): Bacteria > Bacillati > Cyanobacteriota > Cyanophyceae > Nostocales > Nostocaceae > Anabaena > Anabaena sp. FACHB-83. Next base: position 156,159 of record NZ_JACJRY010000009.1, read on the forward strand.
GACCTCCGTAATGTGAAGCCTTTGGCTAAATGAAAACCAAGCCAAAGGCTATATGTAAAACAGCACCAGAATTGGAATTAACGCCAGGACTCAATCATCATTGCGATCGCAAATAAGCAAAACAACGAGGCTGCACCCCGGAAAAACCAAACTAAAACATCGAAAGATAGCAGGCTGTTGGCAATGGCGATCGCACCGAAAATATGAAACACTACAAAAGCGATCGCAAAACCAGCCAACGTCCATAGAAAAAACTTCAATCCTCTGGCAGTCAAGATTAAAAGTGGATTGTGGCGGTCTTGATGGTTAGTTTTCATAGTTTTATTCCTGTTTTCAGATGGGAGTTGAACGAGAGACCCTTGATCTTGTTTGTGATTGCTCATAGAATTTCCTTCCTGATAGAAAAACCTAAGCAAAAAGCCAGATACGTAATTTTGATTACATATCTGGCTTGTAAACTTCTGATTTATCGAAAGCCAAATTTCTTCAGAGAAATAAGTATTTAGTTGTCTTGATCACCTCGCCAAGCTGCCAGTCTTCTAGACTTTGGGATAGCTGTGGCGATGAAGCAATACGGTTCGGTTAACAAATGTATCTGTTGAGGTGAGCAGGGGGGCGGAGGAGCTTCAGGTGCAGGGGAGAGCGTACCTTCGTTCCCCCTTTCACCCCTGCACCCCTGCACCCTTGCTTGCCTACACAAGTAAGTTTCTTATCCGAACCGGGGCGATGGAGGGGATTATTTTTGGTTGTGAGACTGCCTATAAGCTATCCATGCTTCGATGATTTCTTCGTACAGTGTATGGATGTCTTGTAGTTGCTTTTGATTCACATGGTGGCGGTGGTTTATATGACTCTTCAAGTTGACAAAAGTCTCGTGGTTAGCTTTTCTACTGGTAATCATTAACTCGCCATGTTGAGTTTCCGATAAGGTTTCGATGAGTAAAATGCTCATGTGAGAAAAGACAAGTGGCAACTCAACTTCACACCATTGTTTCGGCTTGAGAACAATTTCTGGGCTACCTCTTTCTTGAGGTTTGAATATAGAAGCGGTTTCTGGGGATGGTTCTCCTATTTTCAAGACAGTTTTGACAGAGTTGGAAGTTCTGATAAAGTCTGACAGTCGTGAGCAGCTGTTCATTTTTGTTGCCCCCTGATGTTGCCTGTTGAGTTGTTGTGACTTATCTGTATATCTCACATATACCTCTCTGTACATAAGATAATCACATCTCAATTAAAAAAGCAAGCTCTTAAAAAGAATTTTTCTTAAAGATTTTTTTGTGTCTGTAAACTTATGTATAAGTTTCGCATCTAATATATCTCACGTAGATATAAAAAGCTATACTTGTAGTAGGTTTTTATACAACAAATCTTTATAAACGGCTCATTCGGTGAGAAAAAAATCAGCCATATTTTTATTTTCTAGGATAAAAATATAGTTGACATTGATAAAATCTGAAATAGGATAGCTATCAACCAGTAATACAATTGTGTATTTACTAGCGATTCTGTAGTGGTAGAGTCTTTTTTCGATTTAGCAGGCGTGCTATAAAAAAATGTTCTCACATACTGATAAGTTAAATATATTGTGTGGAGCTTAAATGAGATGACGAGCGCAGCAGATATGCCTCTGCTTCCTGATGATTTCATTACAAATGTTGCTATTAGACATAATGTAACGAAAACTGAGCTAGAGGCATTATTATTAGCATTAAACGACTTTTCTGGTGCGGAAATTGCGGAAAAGCTGAAGATTTCGCAACCCGCAGTCAGAAAAAGATTAGGAGAAAGTTACCGCAAATTAGGTATAGAAGGCAGTGGTAATAAGAAAATTTATAATTTGAAACAAAAGCTATATGCTCAGTATCAAGGTATTCCAGAAAACCTGACTTCATCAAAAGATGACTGGGGTGAAGCTGTTGATGTCGAAGGCTTTAAAGGTAGAGAAGAAGATGTTACAGATTTAAAGGAATGGATAGTTGGTAGCGATCAGGCTGTGCAGTGTCGGCTAGTAGCGGTTTTAGGTATAGGTGGAATTGGTAAGACGGCGATCGCCGCCAAAGTTGCCCAAGAAATCAAGTCAGAGTTTAAATATTTGATTTGGCGATCGCTCCGCAATGCACCACCCCTAGAAGAAATTCTCAACCAACTTTTGCGATTTTTACCTAAAGATGCGGAAGAATACCTAAAAATTAATGAAAATAGTGAAAATAACAAAATTATTCGGGAAAATAACAAAATCCTGGCGCTGATTGATGTTTTGCGAAAACATCGATGCTTAGTCATTTTAGATAACGTCGAATCGGTGCTACGCAGTGGCGAAGGCAAAACACAAGAATGTGCTGGTGAATATGAACAGGGTTATGAAAACTATGGCTACTTTTTTAAAAAAGTAGCAGAGGCCTTACATGAGAGTTGTTTATTAATCACTAGTCGAGAAAAACCAAAAGAAGTCGCAGCTTTAGAAGGCAAAAATCTGCCAGTGAAAGTTTTGCAGTTATCTAGCTTGGATTTAGCAGAAGCTAGAGAAATTTTGCTAGATAAAGGCTGTAAAGAATTTACAGATGAGCAGTTAGCAGAATTAGTCACCAGATATTCTGGGAATCCTTTAGCTTTAAAGATAGTAGGTACTACAGTTTATGACTTATTTGGCAATAATGTTACAGAATTTTTAAGAGAAATTCGAGAAGCCAACGCTGTTTATGGAGATATTCGCACACTTTTAGACCAGCAATTTAACCGCTTGTCAGAACTAGAAAAACAAGTGATGTATCGGCTGGCAATTTATCGGGAATATGTATCCATAGCAGAACTGAAAAATGATTTAAGAGACACAGAAGCAGAGTTAAAAATCCTGGAAGTTATTGAATCATTATTAAGGCGATCGCTCATTGAAAAAGAAGCAAACGCCAGCAGATTTCGTCAGCAATCTGTAGTGATGGAATATGTCAGCGCCCGCTACATAGAACAGGTGACTCGTGACTTGAGTGAAAAAAAAAACCGGAGTTTATTAATGCCCACCCTTTAATTCAGGCGCGATCGCTAGATTATATCCGGCAAATACAAGAACGGCTGATACTAGAACCAGTCAAACAACAGCTAATCAAAGCTTTTGGTACAAAAACTGCACTCGAAGCCCATTTACGAAAATTACTGCGGACTTTGCAGCAAGATTCGTCCTTAAGCAAAGGTTACGCGGCTGGGAACTTAATCAATCTGCTGCGACAACTCCAGATAGATAAATCCCAGCCAGACTCTGAAATTGATTTAAGTGGGCGTGATTTTTCGGGTTTGACTATTTGGCAAGCTTATCTCCAAGATGTCAACTTAAAAGATACCAGCTTTGCCAATGCTGATTTAAATGGTTCGGTCTTCACAGAAACCCTTTCTAGCATTGTTTCTGTGAGATTTAGTCCTGATGGTAAATTTTTTGCCACAGGTTTAATCACCGGAGAAATTCGATTATGGCGGACTGCTGATACTAAGCAAATTCGCATTTACAAAGGTCATAGCGCCTGGGTTTGGGCTTTTGCCTTTAGTCCAGATAGTAAAATTCTCGCCAGTGGAAGTGCTGACTACACAGTTAAACTCTGGGATGTGCAAACAGGCGAATGTCTCCACACATTCCAAGAACATACTAATAAAGTTTATTCCATAGGGTTTAGTCCCGATGGTTCTTTATTAGCCAGTGCAGGTGAAGACCAAACAATTAAAATTTGGGATATTGCGACCAGAGTTTGTCTGCAAACACTGACTGATCATGATGGTTGGGTGTGGTCTGTCACCTTCCAACCATCCCCAACTATTAAAAATACTTTGTTATTGGCTAGTGGTAGTGCCGATAGCAAAATCAAGCTGTGGGATGTCAAAACGGGGAAATGCTTAAAAACCTTGCAAGGTCATAGTCGTGATGTCTACTCTGTCGCTTTTAGTCCCGATGGGCGAATGTTAGCCAGTGGTAGTAGAGACCTCACCTTGAGATTGTGGGATGTAAATACAGGTAAATTTCGGCAAATGTTGGCGGGACATAGTAAAAAAGTTTATTCCGTGCGGTTTAGTCCCGATGGTCAAATTTTGGCTAGTGGTAGTGAAGATAGAACCATTAAACTCTGGGATATTGTCCGGGGTGAATGTTTGAAAACCTTGCAAGGTCATTATAGTCAGGTGTGGGCGATCGCATTTATTCCTGATAACCGCACTTTAATCAGTTGTAGCGACGACCAAACAGCTAGACTTTGGGATGTAAATACAGGAGATTGCCTGAATATATTGCAAGGCTATACCCGTGATGTCTATTCTGTAGCATTTAGCCCCGATAGCCAAATTCTCGCCAGTGGAAGAGATGACCACAATATTAGTCTGTGGAACTTACAAACATCAGAATGTCAGATTATCAGAGAACATCAAGGGCGGATTCGTTCAGTCGCCTTTCATCCCAATGGGCAAATCCTCGCCAGTGGTAGTGCAGATAACACCATCAAACTCTGGGACATTAAAGACATTCACCATAGCAGGTGTATACAAACCCTAATTGGTCATAGTAACTGGGTATGGTCAGTGGCTTTTAGTCCTGATGGGCAAACCCTAGCCAGCAGCAGCGAAGACCGCAGCATTCGCATCTGGGACATTTCTAGTGGTGAATCTGTGAGAAGAATCAAAGAACATAGCCATTGGGTGTGGACAGTAGCCTTTCATCCCCAAGGCAAGATGTTGGCTAGTGGTAGTGCAGACAGTGAAATTAAACTTTGGGATGTGGCAAATGGAGAATGTCTGCAAACATTTACCGAACATCAAGACATGATTTGGTCAGTGGCTTTTAGTCCTGATGGACAGCTTTTAGCCAGTGGTAGCGAAGACCAAAGCGTGAAGTTATGGAATATTAGCACAGGTCAATGTATTCAAACCTTGACAGGACATCAGCAACAAGTCTACTCCGTCGCCTTTAGTCCCGATGGGCAGATATTAGCCAGTGCTGGTGCTGATACCACTGTGATGTTGTGGCTAGTGAGTACAGGTGAGAACTTCGATATCTTCAAATTGGGACATACAGCCGCAATTCGTTCTTTAGCTTTTACCCCCGATGGCAAATTCTTAGCCAGTGGTGGTGAAGACGAAAAAATTCAACTGTGGGATGTGAAGACTGGTAGTAGAGTGCGATCGCTTAAACCAGACCGCATATACGAACGCATGGATATTAGCAACACCACAGGCTTGACCGATGCGGAAAAAGCTTCTTTAAAAATTTTGGGTGCTGTTGATTAAAGTGAATTCGACCAGTTTAAAAACCCCTCTCCAAACCTCTCCCCTAAAAGGAGAGAGGCTTTAAAATTTTAGCCCCTCTCCGCGTCGGAGAGGGGTTGGGGAGAGGTCATCGAATTCATATTTGATTAAAGTTCTCCGCTTTCCGGCTATAGGGTTTTCAAAATGAATACATGAATGATGGAATTTTGTGTCTCAAATCCTTCTGAGGATATATGAATACAAGTCCATTATTCTGTTTTTCTGTTCAGTTATTAAGTGAATTTTTTGAGCATTTTCCTATTTTACTGATAGTTTAGGTGCAGTCTCAAAAATTTGTTGGGTTTCTATGAACAGAATATAAATTATATCCAACAAACCTACTATAGCCAGGTGTCAACATCAACCAAAACTGTAGACTTAGGTATGTAATAGTGTTATCTCAAACTAAAACTAAACAAATATCGACTCTAATTAATTCTATCAAAATTGTATTAATTGGAGAGTTTCTCAAACACAGAAGCTTTAACGGTGCTAATAAAGCCTTGCCTGTTTTAGCTTCGAGTTTATTCAACGCTGGATTTAGGCAGGTTTTACAACTAGATTTAGAACGCCTTGATTTATCTATTGATGATGTTTTATCTGACATCAGAGATGCTGATTTGATTATATTTTCTGGTTGTCTAACAACACAATGGCCAGAAATTGACAATCATAGTAGTAAAATTTTCGCCGAACTGCAAAAATATGGTAGAGAAAATGTCCCAATTTTAGTTGGTGGCTATGCAACTAAAAGCGTTGAAGATATTGCCCGGATTACACCTTGGATAACAGCCTATTGTGATGGTGAAGGCGAAGAATCAATTATTGAAATTGCTTATGCAGTTGCTAGAGGCACTTTTTATCAGGAGATGCCAAAATTACCAGGGTTGTGTTTTATAACTCAGGAGGGAAAATTTCATCAAACTATTGCAACGAGAGTGAATAACTTTGATGATATTGACCAAAACTTTGGTTTAGTGCATGTACCCCAAGTACATGATATGGATATTTTTAAAGCTTCAGACGGTAGACAATTAAAAACCGCCCAACTTTTTACTCAGCGCGGCTGTCCTTGGGGATGTGGTTTTTGTAATAAAAGTAGTGAAAGTAATAATGTGATTAGGTTAAGTGAAACATCTTTTAAGAGACAATTACAACAATTAAAACAGCTTGGTTATGAAGCAGTTTATTTAGATGTTGATACTTTTACAGTCCATGATTATGCAGCCAGACGCGAAGCCGAAATTCTCCAAGAAGAAGGCTTTGTTTGGGGTTCTAATACACGCATCGATAAAATCAACTATGAACAGATGCGTTATTTAGTAGAACATAATTGTGTATATATGTTTTTCGGGGTTGAGCATACTTTACCAGAAGTTTCATTAGCTAATCATAAATTTAACGGTTCTGTTGCCAGTCAAATTAAACAAGCCTTTGATTATCCAGCTAAGATTGTCAGAGTTTTTCAAGAAATGAATCAAGCTGGTTTACCTAGTAGTTATTTTTTAATTTTAGGTTTACCAAAAGCTAAATTAAATTCTCATAAAACTGAGATTATTGGATATGAACCAACGACCTTTGAAGATGATATCAAGGCGATTCGCTTTGGTATTGAAAAGTGTAACCCAGATTTTTTGAATTTTAATGTGTTGCGATTTATGCCTGGGAGTATGGCGGCTGATACAGTTGGTGACTGTAGTTACGCCTGTGTGCGTCCGTCAGGAACAAAGCCAATTACTGCTGGATATTTTTTACCACGCGCCGTCAATTATTATGGCTATCCCCAATTTCAAGAACGCGGTGTGTATCGATTATGTGAATCGGTGAGTAGATATCAACCAATTACAACTGCGGTGAATCCTCAAAGAGTTTACGATACAATTTGCTATGCAATGGAGTTAATTAATCATAAAATTGACGCAGGTGGTAAAGCGACGAAATTGTTTATTGATCGAGATTTAATCGCATTAGGTTTAGTCACTCAAGATGAACAAGGAAAATATGCGATCGCACCTATAGAAGACTTTGCCAACATTTAAGGCTTGCCACGCCAGTAGGGTGTGTTACAGCTATACAAGGATTTTGGAACTTACGAAAGTAAATTAGCTGTAACGCACCATATTTCTCCGTGCGTTACGGCTTACGCCTAACACACGCTACGAATTTATTTCTCACTAGCCCCTAGCCTCTTATTTCTTCCCAAATAACCTATCTAAAAAGGATATATTCACAGCCAAATTAATAATCCCTTTACCAGTGCTACTATCTTTAATTTCCGCATTATTTAAAGCCACAATATAAGGTTCACCACCAATTGAGGCAATAATGGGGCCGCCAGATGAACCACCCGCAGTATCGCAGTCATGTAATAAGATACTGGACTGTTCATCTACAATACTGCAACCAGCTTGAAAACCTGCTGTCCATCCTTGTCCGGCTGTTAAACCCCAAAACTTTTCTGTTTCTGCTTGGGGATAATCACCAGAATATCCGACAAAAAAGAATTTTTTCTCATTGCGAATTAAAGTTGTAGAAGGTAACGACTTCCAACCTAGATAACCATATTTACGCCCCAGAGGTCTATCAATTTTTATTACCGCCCAATCATTAGCCGCAGCATTTTGATCTTGAAAGTGTGTACCCGCTAGATACTGCACTGCATAAGCTCTATCTTGATATCGACCATCAACTACATTGGGTAGAAAAGCAACTCTATCTGCTACATTGCCAGTTTTGGGATCAACTACACAATGAGCATTGGTTAATACAATATCTTCATCAATTAAAGTTCCTGTACAGGTGTAAGTTTGCGAATTTGATTCACCCACAATTCGACCAACAGTAGACCAAGGATAATTATTGCTTAACATCGGCAGGCGATCGTCTCTGCCTATCGTCCCTCGTGTTCCTTTTTTAATAGGTTTATTTGATTGTTCTAATTCTGATGGTTTAAAAGGTTTGCCATTATTTTGTAATTCTAATTGACCTACTTTTTTTAACGTCGGGGCTGTGGTTGTTACTGGTTGTTTTTTCACCTGTGCTTCCACAGAAAACCAAACACCCAAAGTCATGAGACCAACAACACCAGAGATAAATAAAATAGATTTGTTATTCATGACATCAAACTCCTTTATTTATGAACACTAATACCATTTCTCAATGAGAATCAGCTTAAACACTTCTCTGCGTCTCTGCGTCTCTGCGTCTCTGCGTGAAACTTCCTCCTCATCGCCACTCACCCTGAACTGTGAAAGCCCCCCAATAGTACGGATAACGCCAATCGGGGTTTTGCAACATAGCGATTTGCGCCGCACGTAAGGCGGCATTCGGTGACTTTTTCCCTTGCAACATTTGTTGATAAAACTCCTTCATTAGTTCTGGTGTCGCTTCATCACTCACTTGCCACAACGACAAGGCCACACTGGCGGAACCTGCATACATTAATCCTCTTGTCAACCCTATCAAGCCCTCGCCTTTGATATCTGCACCTAGACCAGTTTCACAGGCACTTAATACCACTAATTGAGCAGGTAAATTCAGGTTGAAAATATCACTCAGGCGCAAATAACCAGGAATAGATTGACCTTGCTTGTTAACTAAAGACAGCACAATTCCTGATAACTCTGGGTTGGTGGGGTCGGCAAAGCCATGTGTTGCCAAATGCACAAAGCGATATTGTGCAAGTTGTTTGCTGGTTGCCCAGTTGTAATTAGCATCGAAGTTAACAGCTAATAGGCGGCTGTCTGATGGTGCTAACGGTAAAATTGCCTCTGCTTCCTTGAGCGTACCGGGAAGCGCATCCCACCACTGACTGCGGTTGATATTGCGTGCGGCGCGTTTTAGGGCAGACTGTTCTAATTGACCGCGAATGTCTAAGTCTGATGTAACTCCTGCTGGTTTACCTGTTACCCGTTCATCTTCGGCACTGAAAACGGGGTTAGCCAGAACCGCTAAAGTTTTGGGTGCTAATTGCCTTTGACGCAGTTTTTGCCTGTGGGTAGCAATAGCAGTCATGGAAGGCAAGTTGACAATTTCATGTTTGAGGATGAGGGGTTGGTAATCTTTTTGGTTGGTGGCGGGTGTGTTGGGTGCAACTAAGACGGCGAAGGGAATATCTTGTAATGCGCCATCGCCAACGATAACTAAGCGTTTATCACCTAATTTTTCAGCCACAGGTGCAAGAATTAGTTGACTGAGTTGGGTTGCTGCTTGGAAGAATTTAGCTTGTTGTTTAGAAGAGAGGCTTTGACAGTCGCGGTTTTGACAAAATAATAGGGGTTCTTTATAGTTCTTGACGGCTTGGGCTATTTTGTCGCGCCCTGGTAGTTCGTAGCTGTTGAGAGAAGTGGGTGTGACAGCCCACAGATAACTGCGTTCTTTACCGATGGAGTATTGCAATAAGAGTGTATCTTTATCGAGTTGTTGCTGAATTTGTGGCAAGGTGAGGGGTTGGGGATATTTCAAGGCGGCATATTCTGGGTTAGTCGCCCGAATTTTGTTTGTGAGTTCTTGCTGTTGTTTGAGGATGTCTTCGATTTCTTTTTTGGTGGCGGCGATGAGTTCTGCTGCTGGTTGGGATTGACTGGCAAATTGTGATAGTTGTTTTTCTTTGGCTTCTCGGAGCAGTTGCAGACGTTTTTCCTCGGCTGCTAATTCCGGGGTAATATTTTTGCGGATATCAATATTGGCTTCTGTTAAGAGTTCTATTAAACCTCTAGCGCGGGAACGTTCGCTGATGTGCAGTGCTTGGGCGGCATAACCTTTGCTTGGTTCTTGTTTGTGCAACTGCATTAGTAGGTCAATATAAAACTGATAATAGTCTTGTACTGTGGCGAAATAAGAAGTACGTAATTCTTTACTGTCGATTTTGGTGCGTAATTCTTCAACAATTTTGACTGCTGCTGCAATTTGGGTAAGCGCGGTTTGCAAGTTGCCTTTGTCTCGTTCTAAGTAAGCAATGTTGTAGAGAGTAAGAGCTTCCCCCGCGCGATCGCCCACAGCACGTCTGATAATCAGAGATTGGTTGTAATATGACAGTGCTTGCTGCTTTTCTCCTAAATCGTTGTAGACTTTACCAATGTTATTGAGGGTTCTGGCTTCTCCAACGTGATCGCCCACTTCACGTAATAGGGGTAGAGCTTTGTTGAAAAATGACAGTGCTTTGTCCTGTTCTCGTAAATCGTCGTAGACTGCACCAATGTTATTGAGAGTAGTGGCTTCCCTTGCGCGATCGCCTACTACACGATACAGGGGTAGAGCTTTGTTGTAATATGACAGTGCTTGCTGCTCTTCTCCTAAATTGTCGTAGACTAGACCAATGTTATTGAGAGTAGTGGCTTCCCCTCTGCGATCGCCTACTACACGATACAGGGGTAGAGCTTTGTTGTAATATGACAGTGCTTGCTGTTTTTCTCCTAAATCATCGTAGACTAGACCAATGTTATTGAGAGTAGTGGCTTCCCCCCTGCGATCGCCTACTGCACGATATAGGGGCAGAGCTTGGTTATAATATGACAGTGCTTGCTGCTTTTCTCCTAAATCATCGTAGACACGACCAATTGCAAGTAGAGTAAAAGCTTCGTTAGATTTATCGCCAAGTTTCTGCCACAGGGGTAAGGCAATTTGCCATTTTTCAAGTGCTTGTTGTAAGCTTTCGGCCGTCCCTTGCTTGTATAACTCAAATCCTTCAAGCAATGCTTGTTCTGCTGCGGTGCGGGTTGCGTCTGGTTGGGTTGGTTGTTGTGCTATCTGCAAGGTTTGAGTTTTTGATGTGGCACTGACTGTATCTGATAACAGCAGCGAACTCAGCAATAAAGGTAAAAGAAGATAGTGGGGAAAAGGATTGTTCATAGTTTTTTGTATATTGGGTGTCGGTTTGCTTGAGGAACAAAACCCGACATCTTAGAGACTATGGCGTACATATAAATCTAGGTTGAGTGCATCTATCCCGCCTCGGAATCAATTCCGAGTCTCATAGCGCAAGTCCTCTTGGGAGGACTCAAGCAGAAGTTCATTTCAGTCCACTTGAGTGGACTTTGGCTATTAGGCTGGAACTTTTGTTATAGGCGGGATAGGGTTTGATACCAGGACTTACCCATCAAAATTTTCTATGGAAATTGGGTTTAGGGGTGAAAGGGGGCAGAGTATAAGGGCTAATGACAATTTTTGATTTGTCATCAGCGAGATTGCGGAAAATCTTTTGTTATTTTACTAATTTGCTTAGGTATTACTGTTGCTGTTACATTTTTTGTAACGCTTATTTTTGTATAAGCTAGGGGCTAGAGAGTATACCATTTCACTTTAAATATGATACATATCGGTAAGCAGTGCCTCGACTTACCTCGACTCCGTTCGGTAAAAGTCGCTCGGCGATCGGAAGCAGAGGAGCCAGTGGCGTGGTGAGGCAGTGCGTTGGGCGGCTTTGCCGACTCCCTCACTGCCGAAAGTATCTCCCGACTCGAAGCACTCTGGCGTGTGCAGAGGAAGTGTATCAGTAATTTCGGGAATTGGTATTAACAATTCGCTGAGTGGCCACTGAAATAATTTAAAATTTTATATTTTTGATAAAAATTCATCCAAATGACACTCGGATGTCATCTTGAATACACATATTTATATATAATCGAAAGTCAAGTAATCAAGACTTATATCTTCAAGTGTTCTTAATTGAAATTTTAGTAAATAGGATGTGAACACTACCTTTTATACTTCTATAATTTGTGTACTAACCTATCTTTGAGGAGTCTACTACAAGAAACTGAATCATTGATAGATATTATAGTTAGCATCAACAGTAACACGGATATTATCTTTAGCTAAAAATTAAACAATTAAAATTCAGAATTAAGTCTACAAAAAACTTGCCTCGATTCGGAATCCTGCTTATAAAATGATGAAACGGTTACTGATTCGACCTGTTGGTTCATCTACATAAACAGTTATTTATCAGGAGATAGAGGTTATCTTCTGGTTTTCACTATTTGTTATTGCTCAAGATATATCGGTTTCGTAATTTTGGTATGAAAAAAGCTATGACTTTAAGTTTTAATTTTTTTAATTGGTTGCCATTATCAGTTATGTCAATTAATGAACCAAAGCAAAAATGTAGAACACATGATTACAGTCAATTTATCCCAGGTAAAGATTACGTATTTGAGTTGCTCAGTTGTGGTTTAGAAGGCAGAATGACAGCCATCGGTCAAGGCATTCTGCCATTTGATTACATTCTTTTACGGTGTGATTCTGAATTATTACGATATCAAGTTGTAGAAATAGATTACTATGCTGACCCGCCAGATATGTGGATGGCTTCGCTCAAGAAATCATAGATATAGCGTTTTCCGATTGAGTGCAGTACAAGTTGATAGTGGCTAGAGGCTAGGGGCTGGAGGCTAGATATAGCGGTTCTTACTTGCTTGTAATACAGTCGGAACCCCACCCCGCATTTGCTTAAGCAAACGCTCCCCTCCCCGCAAGCGGGGAGGGGTTGGGGGTGGGGTTGAAATGTACCTCATCCCACCGATAACCGCTATAAATTTACCTTATTGGGATGGAAAATTTTATGATTGGTAATTCATCATTACAAATTACCAATTACGAGTTTAATTAAGCTTCTCCGCCTACAACGACATCTTTAATGCGGAGGCTGGGGCCACCACAGCCTACAGGTAAACCGTTTTGTCCTCCTTTACCGCAGCCACCAGACTCATCCCAGTAGAAATCATCGCCAATTGCTTCAATATCAGCTAGGGTTTGGAAAACATTACCCGACAGTGTGACATCTCTGACAGGTTCGGCAATTTTACCGTTTCTAATCATCCATGCTTCCCCGGCGCTAAAGGTGAACATTTCACCATTAGTCATCCCGCCGAGCCAGTTACGGGCGTAGACTCCTTCTTTGATATCGGTAAATAAATCGGCGACTGGCGTTTTTCCTGGTTCTATCCAGGTATTAGTCATGCGGACAATGGGACTGAAGTGATAATTGAGACAACGTGCGTTACCAGTGGGGGCTTCGTCTAATTTGCCGGCGGTTTCTCGTGAGTGCAACCTTCCCACTAAAACCCCATCTTGGATAAGTTGAGTGGTGGTGGCGGGTGTACCTTCATCATCATAAAAATAACTACCACGGTGTCCGGTTGGGGCTGCACCATCAAAAATTTGTAGTTCTTCTGGCCCAAACCGCCGCCCGATGGTCATAACTTCGAGTAAGTCGGGGTTTTCGTAAGCCATATCGGCTTCGGAAAGATGACCAAAGGCTTCATGAACAAATAAACCTGTGAGGATGGGGTCAATAACTACGGTGTAGGTATTACCTTTAACTGGTGGGAGAGATAAAGCTGCAACTGCTCTTTGTGCGGCACTTTTGACTTGTTCATCTAAATTGATTAAATCTTCGTAGGCTTTGCGAGAACCTGTTGTTTCTCTTCCGGTTTGGACTGTTTCGCCGTTTCTGGCTGTGGCGGCGAAGCGCATTTCCATATCTACCCAAGATTGGTCAATGAGTGTACCTTCTGAGGTCGCAATGATGATTCTTTGGGCGCTATCACCGTAGCGAACGGAGGTTGTAGTAATTTGAGGGTCAACACTTTTTAATAGTTGAGTGTAGCGATCGCACAATTGTTTTTTCTGCGATAAGCTAATTTTACGCGGATCTGTACCCATCAAAGGTAATTGACAGACTGCTTGCACTGGGTCAATGGGAGCTAGTAGAGTTTCTTCATCACCTACCATGCGAGCAGCTGCGATCGCTTCCTCAATTCGTTCTTTAATAGTAGAAAGCTGGTTAAAACTGCTCAAACCCCAGCCACCTTTATAACAAGCGCGAATATGTCCACCAATAGAAATACCTTCACTAAGGGTTTCTACTTTGTCGCCACGCAACAAGATATCAGTCCCTTCTGCTTCCTCTAGGCGAATCATCAAATAATCTACACGGGATGAGTAGCGGGAGATGAGGTCAGCAACTAAATTTTGTGCGTCAGCAAGTGTAGTTGGCATTTGTTGGTAGTCACCACAACGAACTACATTTATTGTGCAGTATCTTGTAGGAGAGAGGGGGGAAAGTTTTTTGGTATGCGGCTTTGTTCTTGAATTGCATTGAAAAAAGACTAATTATGAATAATCTGCTGGAAAAGTAAAATTTTAGACCATCATCTTGACATTTGAAACAATGCGATTGCGTCCGGCTTCTTTTGCTTGGTAAAGTGCCTTATCTGCATCAATAATTAAATCGAGAGCTGACGCACCCCAAGTTGGCACTACAGTTGCTACGCCTAAGCTTAAAGTCACGTACTGATTCACTAAAGAACCATCATGAATAATTTGTAAATTTCTGATTTCTGATTGAATTAAATGAGCAATATGAACAGCACCAGCCGCATGGGTATTGGGCATAATGACGGCAAATTCTTCGCCGCCATAACGAGCCACTAAATCTTGATATTTTTGAACTGTCGAGTTTAAGGCATTACCTACTTTTTTTAAACAAACATCTCCCATCGGATGACCATATTGGTCGTTATATAATTTAAAAAAGTCAATGTCACAAAGAATCAGCGATAAAGGTAAAGCTTGCTGGGCTAAATTAATCCACTGGGTATTGAGATAATCATCAAAGCGACGACGATTAGCCAAGCCAGTTAAACTATCTTCGTTTGCTAGTTCTTGCAAGGCTTTATTGGCTGCTTCTAATTGTTTATAAACTTGTGCTTGTTTGAGTAATTGGCGCAACTGCCGACGTAAAACTGTTAGTTGAATTGGTTTTGTAATAAAGTTGATTGCACCTACATCAAAAGCACGATTAATAGAATCTTCGTCATCTAAATTCGTAATCATGACTATTGGCGTATGTTTCCAAAGTTTAGAAATCAAGAGTTCATGTATTTCCAACTCTGAATTAAACTTTGTCATTGCTGATTTTAAATTATCTCTGTTAATTTGTAATAATTCCTGACAACAGGTAAAACCATCCATTACAGGCATGATAGCATCTAGCAAAATGATATCGGGCTTCACAGTTTCATAAGCATCTAAACACTGTTTACCATTAGCAACTTCAACTACTTGGTAGCCTTCATTTTCCATAATTCGCCGCAATGTCATACGGATGACGGGATCATCATCAGCTACGAGAATGACGGGAGACTTTTTGGTAAGAGAAAGTGAACTAATACTTTTCATGAGCCGAGTTCTACAAGTTGTGTTTATCTAGTATGGCTGTGTGGGGTTGCGTCTGGCAAAATATGACAACTGAAGAAAATATGAGCAGTTGGCAATACGGTTAAAGGTGTTTAAATTATTCCCAAAATACACAACAAACTTGATATGGAATGATGGGAATTTTGCGGAATTTAAGCAATAGGGAGGACAATTTCAAATACTGTTTCTGTGTTTGGCTGAGAACGCACAGTTAAAGTACCCTTATGTTGTTGAATAATTGAATAACTCACAGATAATCCCAAACCTTTTCCTTGTCCCACGGATTTGGTTGTAAAAAAGGGTTCAAAAATCCGGTTGTGGAGACTCTCAGGGATAAAACTGTGTGTATTTGCGATCGCAATTTTTAACTTTGCATTTTCAATTACTTCAGTAAAAATACGAATTTGGGGTTGTTCACTGTTTTGGGGATGCGCTCGAATTGCATCAATCGCATTGTTAATAATATTCAGAAAGACTTGATTTAATTGACTGGGATAGCAAGTTACTAAAGGTAGATTGCCATAGTTCTTAATCACCTGTATTTCGGGGGAATTTGCGGATTTTTGTAAGCGATGCTGCACAAGTAATAATGTGCTTTCAATTCCACTGTGTAAGTCTACAGCCTTAATTTCTGCCTCATCTAGCCGCGAAAAGTTACGTAAACTCAAAACAATTTGACTAATGCGATCGCTACCTGCTTTCATGGATTCTAAGGTTTGATTAGCATCTGCTAATAAAAAATCAAGCTCAATTTCTGTTTCCATAGCTTGAATAGCAGAATTAGGTTGGGGATATTCCTGCTGATAAAGGTTTAGCAATCGCATCATATCTTGAATGTAATTTTTTGTATGATTAAGATTGCCCTGAATAAAAGTTACTGGATTGTTAATTTCATGAGCAATTCCCGCTACCATTTGCCCAAGAGATGACATTTTTTCGCTATGAATTAATAGTGCTTGAGTTTGTTGTAATTGGGTTAAAGTTTGTTCTAAATCTTCAGCTTTTTGTTTGAGGGCTTGAGTTTGACGTTCTACTTCTACTTCTAAGGTATAAGCATAGTTTTCTGCTTGTTGATATAAACGAGCATTTTCTACAGAAATAGCTGCTTGTCTAGTGAGAAGCTGGAGAGTTTCGATGCGTTCGCTTGTAAAAGCTCCGATAGTTAAGTTATTTTCTAAATACAAAATCCCGACAAGTTTGCCTTGACGACTAATGGGAGTACATAAAACTGATTTAGGCTGATGAGTAATGATATATTTATCTTTGGCAAATTGTAGTGAATCACTCAGGTTTTCAAATACAGTCGTTTGTTGAGTGCGTGCTACGGCATAAATCAAACTATGGGGAATATTTTGGGATTCTTCTAAAGGAACTTCTAAAGTTGTTACTTGCTCAGTATTGGCTTTAGCTACTACTACTAATTGTTCATTTTGCAGCAAAAATAAATAACCAACTTGTGCGCCTGCATTAGCTATGGCAATCTGCATTAAAGTTGCCAATAATTTTTCTAATTCAATTTCTTGTGAAATAGCTTGTGCGGCTTTCATAACTGCTGGTAAATCTAACCAAAAGTCTTTACCAGTAGTCTTACTAGAGATATGTTGAGTTATACTTGCTTCAGAGTTAATGCCTTGTTTTGTGGGTTTGATAATAGCTGCAAGTAGTTGCGGATATTGTTGTTCTAAATGGGTGATTTTAGCTGCTGCACCCCAAAGAGTATAGCAGTGATAAGCTTGCTCCATATAGACTTGAGCCAGTTTTACTTTACCCCAGTTCAGATAAAATTTGGCTGTCAGTTCGTTGGCTAAGGCTTCTTCTTGGATGTAACCATGAGCTTGAGCCTGAGAAATGGCGCGATCATAGTATTCTATAGCCTCATAGTGTTTTCCTAATACTCGATGAATTTCTGCTTCTACTAAATGAAACTTATGCAGGTAATTCATCGGAGCATGTTCCGCCCATTTTTTCAGTAACTGTTGATTATTGATAACCTTATCAAAATCAACAGTTTTAATCTCTGCATCGGGACTAGAATATAATGATAGTAAACTCAAAGATTGATAGAAATTCTTCAAAGGCAGAACCAATAATCCTGCTACACCTTGCTCATATTCTTCAAATTTATTCGCATACTCTTCTGCACGTTTAGGTTCATTAAATAAATACAACAGTAAAAGTTTGGCTAAATAAACATAGCAAATTCCACATACATTACAACTTTGAATTAAAGATGGGAGAGTTACAAGTTCATTGAAGCTAGAACCAATGAGCATTGTAGGATTTTCCGCTTTACCCCGCAGATTATTGACTGTTTGTCGCCATGTATTTACCCAAATTACAGAGGCTTCTTGTTTAATTTCCTGAACTAATTTACAGTATTTATCTGCTTCAGCTTCAGTAATTTCGAGATTTTCTCCTGTCCAAAATAAAAATTGACAATAGCTATTAGCGCAATAACCAACATATTCTAAATCGCCATGTTCTAACCCACTAGTTAGACCAGATAAAAATACTGGGAGTACAGAACGAATAGAATCTTGCCAATGTTTAATAAATAAGGCAAAAGTAAAATTAACTTTACTAGTTAATTCTTTAGCTTGTAATTTTTCTAAAACAATAGTTGCCAGTTTACCAAATTCATAGCCGCGTGCTATTTCTCCTGTAGCACATAAAAATAAGCCATAAAGACTATAGGCGATCGCAGCTTGAGGAGAGTTACCATATTGAATGCAGATTTTCACCATTGTGAATATTTTTAAAGGTAACAATTCTGGTTTAGCTAAATATACCGATGCAAATAAACCCGCCAGAATTCGCATTGCTGCTGATTGATATAATTCATTTAGCAGTGGTAAATCAGCTAGGGTTGCTATTGGGCGATCGCCTAAAATAATTTTGAGTTTTTGATGTTGATTGTTCATAGTTTCAACATCACATTGTTCTGGGAAATCTATACCCAGTAAATTCAAAGCTTCTCTACCTGTATCTATTGCATCTAGAAGTTGATTTTGGGATGTGTATGATTGAATTTGAATTTCATAGACCTTGATTTTGTCTAATGAGTGACGAGCCGATAATAGGGTTTGGTCAATTAAATATTTTGATTTGGCAAAATTAGTATTTAAATATTCTGCTTCTGCTAAAGATTCATACAGTTTCAAAGTCAACTCATACTGACTTTGCCAGCTATCTGGATTTAGAAGTGCAACACCAGTGTTTAAATAATTGACAGATGCGGAGTAAGCTGTAGCAGCTTTCGCTTTATTCCCAGCTTGTAGATTTAACTGTGCTAACTGTTCTTTTTGGTGAATATCTTGAATTAATGCTATCCCAATATTTAGCTGATTTACAATATCAAATATCCGGTTTTCTAATTCTGGTACTGCTAAATTACTCAAAAGTAATTGACCAATATTGAGGTGAGTAGCTTGTTTTTGTGATTCAGGAATGAGGGAATAAGCAGCTTGTTGGACGCGATCATGTAGAAAGCGGTAAACGACCTTTTCGATATTGCCAATATTTTTTTCAGCTACATCATAATTAAGATAGAATTTGTACATTTGGCTATGTGGCAGAATCAATCCTTCTTGTAAAGCTTTCCATAAAGCTGTTGCTGTATTGTCTGGTGATTGTTGATAAATAATCGCTAAAGTTGTTAAATCAAAAGAATTACCAATACAAGCGGCTAACTTGAGTACTTCTTGGGTTTCACTAGGTAATTTCTGTAACTGAGTCGCCATAAATTCTACGACATCATCAGTTAGAGATAAGGTATTGATTTGGGCAATATCACATTCCCAATAGCCTTGTTGACGATTAAATATAATCTTGCCGGTTTCGTGTAATGCTTTGAGAAACTGGGTAATGAAAAATGGATTTCCTTGAGTTTTGCGAGTAATTAATTCTGTCAGAGGGTGCGATCGCTCGGTTGTACAATGCAATGTATCGGCAACTAATTGATTCATATCACCGAAAGCAAGGGGCGACAGAATAATTGTATTCACAGTTTTTTGAGCTTTCTTCAGTTCATCTACCATCAACATAAATGGATGTGTAGGTGAAACTTCATTGTCTCGATAAGCTCCCAATAAAAGTAAATAACTGTTATCCTGCATCAGCAGGTTAATCAATTGTAAGGAAGCGGAATCTGACCACTGTAAATCATCGAGAAAAATAACTAATGGATGTGCTTTGCTTGTAAAGACAGCAATAAAATTTGAAAATAATAAATTAAAGCGATTTTGTGCCGCATTTCCTGACACTTCTGGCACAGTAGGTTGTTTACCAATAATTAATTCTAGTTCAGGAATTACCTCAATTAACACTTGTCCATTATCACCTAACGCCGCCAAAATTTTAGTTTTCCAAGTTTGCAACTGTGCCTCAGTTTCTGACAACAAATGTCCCATTAAATCCCGGAATGCTTGTACAAATGCTGATAGGGGAATGTTCCGGTTAAATTGGTCAAATTTACCTTTAATAAAATATCCTTGCTGACGAGTAATTGATTTGTGGATTTCATTGACGACAGCAGTTTTACCAATTCCCGAAAACCCAGCCACCAACATCATTTCGGAACTACCATTAGTGACGCGCTCAAAAGCTTGTAATAGGATGCTGACTTCAGATTCTCGGCCATAAAGTTTTTCAGGAATCAAGAAGCGATCGCAAGTATCCCGCTTTCCTATGGCAAAATTTCTAATTTCGCCTGTCTCTTGGAGTTGAGCTAAACAAATTTCTAAATCATATCTTAATCCCAAAGCACTTTGATATCTATCTTCGGCATTTTTCGCCATTAATTTCAGCACAATATCTGAAATTATCTGTGGGATTTCTTTATTGTTCCCTATTGCTGTTGGCATTTTTGCCAGATGACAATGCACCAACTCCATTGGATCAGCAGAGATAAATGGTAATTCTCCGGTTAGTAACTCATAAAACGTCACACCTAAAGAATAAAAATCACTACGATAATCTATCCCTCGATTCATTCTTCCTGTTTGTTCAGGAGAGATATAAGCAAGTGTACCTTCTAAAATATTAGGACTTTTTATTTCTTGAGTTTCTTTGGGTAAAAGAGAGGCAATACTAAAATCTATTAATCTAACTTTTTTAGTTTGGGGATGAATTAAGATATTGACTGGTTTAATATCTTTATGAATCACACGATTTTGGTGTAAATCTTGCAAAATCTGGGTTAATTGAATAGCGATCGCTAAAAAATCAACGAGTGATAATGGCGTATTTTCAACATATTCTTTTAAAGAAATTTCTCCAGCATCTTCCATCACCAAAATATAACCATTGTTATATGCTTCTAACCCTAAAGGACGAATAATCCCAGGAATATTGAGATTTTTGCTAATGGTATATTGGTTACGAAATTGCAATAATTCATTGAAGTTGGGAGATTCAGAGGTCAGCAGTTTAATGACGACTGGGAGATTTTCTTTCTCTCGGATAGCTCGATAAACTTGGGTTTTAGAACCTGCATAAAGCTGAGAGCTAATTTGATATCCAGGAATCACGGGAGTAGCACTAGCCGCCATCTCTACTGACCTCATGGTATAATTTATATTGATAAAGCTAGTATTCCCAAGAAATAACTGAGTGTTCACAAACAGATAAAATTAGTCAAAATATATATAAATATTGGATTTTGACTATAACCGCATCATAAGCTGTTGCTCAACAGTTGAATCACTTAGTCTTATTTATGACTTAATCTATGTGGTTTCAGCTAAGAATCCTTCCTTGTATATTGTCCTCACAAGTTCCTCAAGTTTTTACTTTAACTTCAACTTAGAAACAGCAAAGTCTAGAAGCAAGAGAGGCTAGTACAACAAGGCAAAAGGAAAAAGAAATAATAACGATACCACAAGCCTTTTAACTTTTGACTTTTAACTTTTGACTTCCGTGTAGCGATACTAGCCTCTTTTATCAAACCAGGGGAACGGAGCAGAATGAACAACAGAACCTTTGCAACCATTGATGGTAACGAAGCTGTTGCCCAAGTTATCTATAAACTGAATGAAGTTATCGCCATTTATCCCATTACGCCTTCGTCACCGATGGCTGAATGGGCGGATGCTTGGGCGAGTGAAAGTAAACCAAATATTTGGGGAACTGTACCAACAGTAGTGCAGATGCAGAGTGAAGGCGGCGTAGCGGGTGCTGTACATGGTGCTTTGCAAACAGGTTCTTTAACAACCACATTCACCGCATCCCAGGGATTATTGTTGATGATCCCGAATATGTACAAAATCGCGGGAGAACTCACACCTACAGTATTTCATATTGCGGCGCGATCGCTCGCCGCCCAAGGTCTATCGATTTTTGGCGATCATAGTGATGTGATGGCTTGTCGTGGGACTGGTTTTGCGATGTTATGCGCCGCCTCTGTGCAAGAAGCCCATGATTTTGCTTTAATTTCTACCAGAGCAAGTTTAGAATCTCGCCTTCCTTTTTTACATTTCTTTGATGGTTTTCGTACATCCCACGAAGTTGATAAATTAGAACTTTTAGATGAAGAAGATTTACGCGCTTTTATACCCAATGAATTAGTATTTGCTCATCGTTCCCGCGCCTTAACTCCCGATAAACCAGTGTTACGGGGTACAGCCCAAAACCCTGATGTTTATTTTCAAGCCAGAGAAACAGTTAATTCTTACTATGATGCTTGTTCTGAAATCACCCAAAAAATTATGGATGAGTTCGCCCAAATGACAGGGCGACAATATCAATTATTTGAATATTATGGCGACCCCAGCGCCGAGAGAATTATCGTGATTATGGGTTCTGGTTGCGAAGCCGTCCAAGAAACCGTAGATTATCTCAACGCCCGTGGTGAAAAAGTTGGTGTAGTTAAAGTACGGCTATATCGTCCCTTTGATAGTCAAAGATTTATCGCCGCTTTACCCGCCACTACTCGCACTATCGCAGTTTTAGACCGCAGTAAAGAACCAGGCTCATCGGGCGAACCGTTGTATTTGGATGTTGTTACAGCTATAACTGAACACGTACTCAGCACTCAGCACTCACACTTCGACTTACCTCGACTTCGCTCGGTACAAGTCGCTCAGTGTACAACACTCAGCACTCCTAAAGTTGTTGGCGGAAGATATGGTTTATCTTCCAAAGAATTTACACCAGCGATGATTAAAGCGGTGTTTGATAATTTGGCACAGACTACACCTAAAAATCATTTCACAATTGGCATTAATGATGATGTCACTCACACCAGCTTAGATTATGACCCCGATTTCAACATCGAACCTGATAATATAGTCCGGGCAATTTTCTATGGCTTGGGTTCCGATGGGACTGTGGGTGCAAATAAAAACTCCATCAAAATTATTGGCGAGGAAACTGATAATTACGCCCAAGGTTATTTTGTCTACGACTCGAAAAAATCTGGTTCAGTGACGGTTTCACATCTCCGCTTCGGTTCTCAACCTATTCACTCTACTTATTTAATTAGCCAAGCCAACTTTGTCGCCTGTCACCAATGGGGATTTTTAGAACAGTTTGAGATGTTGACGCATATTATCCCTGGTGGAATTTTCTTATTAAATAGTCCTTACAACTTAGAAGATGTTTGGCAGAAATTACCCAGATTAGTCCAAACACAAATTATTGAAAAGCAACTCAAATTTTATGTAATTAACGCTTATAAAGTTGCCCGCGAAGCTGGGATGGGTGGCAGAATAAATACGGTAATGCAAGTATGCTTTTTTGCATTGTCTGGTGTGTTGCCACGAGAAGATGCGATCGCCCAAATCAAACAATCAATTATCAAATCCTACGGCAAAAAGGGTAATGAAATTGTGCAAATGAACCTCAACGCCGTAGACCGTACCTTAGAGAACCTCCACGAAGTCCCAGTTCCCCAAGGTGTAGATAGTCACATCGAACTGCGCCCACCTGTACCCGATACTGCACCAGCTTTTGTGCGGGAAGTGTTGGGTAAAATGATTGCTAAATGTGGCGATGATTTACCTGTAAGTGCATTACCTGTGGATGGAACTTACCCCACCGGCACAGCCAAATGGGAAAAACGCAACATTACCCAAGAAATTCCTGTGTGGGATGCAGATGTCTGCGTGCAGTGTGGTAAATGTGTGATGGTATGTCCTCACAGTGTGATTCGCAGTAAGGTTTATGAACCCCAAGAACTGGAAAATGCACCGCCGACTTTTAAGAGTAGCAATGCCAAAGACCATGATTGGCACGGGTTAAAATATACCATCCAAGTAGCAGCAGAAGATTGTACAGGGTGCGGTATTTGCGTCGATGTGTGTCCCGCGAAGAATAAAAGCGAAACACGCAAAAAAGCCATCAATATGGAACCACAACCCCCATTGCGAGAAGCTGAACGGCAAAATTGGGATTTCTTTTTGAATCTTCCCAACCCTGATAGACGCAACTTAAAGCTAAATCATATCAACCAACAGCAAATGCAAGAACCGCTATTTGAATTTTCTGGTGCTTGCGGCGGTTGTGGGGAAACTCCCTATATTAAATTAGCAACACAGTTGTTTGGCGATCGCATGATTGTTGCTAACGCCACTGGTTGTTCTTCGATTTACGGCGGTAACTTACCTACCACACCTTGGACACAAAACGCCGCAGGACGCGGCCCGGCTTGGTCTAACAGTCTATTTGAAGATAACGCCGAATTTGGGTTAGGTTTTCGCATTTCCATTGATAAACAAGCCGAATTCGCTGCTGAATTGCTGACTTTACTTGCACCAGTGGTAGGCGAGGAACTTGCAAATAGTATTCTCAACGCAGTGCAGAAAGATGAAGCTGATATTTGCGAACAACGCGATCGCATTGCTATCCTCAAGCAAAAGCTAGAAATTATAAATCATCCCAAAGCCAAGGAACTGCTGAGTATTACCGACTACCTCGTGAAAAAGAGCGTCTGGATGATTGGCGGTGATGGTTGGGCGTATGATATCGGCTTTGGCGGACTAGATCACGTCTTCGCCAGTGGTCGGAATGTGAATATTTTAGTGCTTGATACAGAGGTATATTCCAACACAGGCGGGCAGATGTCCAAATCTACCCCGAAAGCCGCCGTCGCCAAATTTGCGGCTGGTGGTAAACCTGCACCCAAAAAAGACTTAGGCTTAATCGCCATGACTTACGGTAACGTCTACGTTGCGAGTGTGGCGATGGGTGCGAGAGATGAACATACACTCAAAGCATTTTTAGAAGCCGAGGCTTATCCTGGAACATCATTGATTATCGCCTACAGTCATTGCATTGCTCACGGCATAGATTTGAGTCAAGGTATGCAAAATCAAAAAGCCGCAGTAGATTCTGGTAGATGGCTACTGTATAGGTATAACCCCGAACTCCGCAACCTCAGCGAAAATCCCCTACAAATAGACTCGCGCACACCAAAACTACCGATAGAACAATCGATGTATTTAGAAAACCGCTTCAAAATGCTGACCAAAATTAACCCCGCAGCAGCCAAGCAGTTACTCCAAGAAGCCCAAGCCGATGTTCATACGCGATGGCAAACCTATCAACAGTTGAAAAGTATGAAGTATGAAGTGTGAAGTCTGAAATTTCATACTCCCTAGCCTCTAGTAGTGTACCAACCCAAAATTGCTACGTGGAGGTAAGCAAGGGAGCAAGGGAGCAGGGGAGCAGGGGAGAAACTTGCAGTAAGTCTTTCCCCACTGCCCCTCTGCCCCTCTGCTCCTCTGCTGACCACAACGCAAAGTTTCCTTGGCAGACTACTAGCCTCTAGCCTCTAACCTCTAACCCCTTAAATAATATGGATATAACTACAACATACATGGGGTTGCAACTGCGATCGCCCCTTGTCCCCTCATCGTCTCCCCTAACAGAAAATGTTGATAACATTCAACGGATGGAAGATGCTGGTGCTGGTGCAGTGGTAATGCACTCACTGTTTGAAGAACAGTTAATCTTAGAAAGCTACGAACTGCACCATCACTTAACTTATGGGACAGAAAGTTTTGCCGAATCTCTCACTTATTTTCCTGAACCAGAAAGATTTCGCATCGGCCCAGACGAGTATTTAGAACTAATTCACAAAGCTAAGGAAAAAGTCGATATCCCGATTATTGGCAGTTTGAATGGTTCTTCTTTAGATGGCTGGACTGACTACGCTAGGCTTTTAGAACAAGCAGGTATTTCCGCACTAGAATTAAATACTTACTACGTCCAAACTGACACGGAACTTCCAGGGGAAGATATCGAGGAAAGTTACGTCAATATGGTGCGTAACGTCAAAGCCTCTGTGAATGTTCCCGTTGCAGTCAAGCTGAGTCCCTATTTTACCAATATGGCCAATTTCGCCCAGCGTTTAGATCATGCTGGGGCCGATGCTTTGGTATTGTTCAACCGCTTTTATCAACCAGATATCAACCTCGAAACCTTGGAAGTCGAACCAAACGTATTGTTAAGCACTCCCCACGATATCCGCTTACCTCTGCGTTGGATTGCTATTCTCTACGATCGCATCCATGCCGACTTAGCCGCAACTAGTGGTATTCATAACGCTCACGATGTCTTAAAAATGCTAATGGTTGGCGCAAATATTACTATGTTGTGTTCTGTACTGCTGCGTCAAGGTATTAATCACATCCGTTGCATCGAGGAGGAAATGCGCCAATGGATGGAAAAACACGAATACGAATCAGTCCGACAGTTGCAAGGTAGCATGAGTCAGAAAAATTGCCCAAATCCCAGCGCCTTTGAACGCGCCCAATATATGAAGGCCTTGCGGACTTATAAACCTGAATGGGGGCGGATTTATGAACCATCTTATTATCATGGCTAAAGCCGGGAGTTGGGAGTTGGGAGTGGGGAGTGGGGTGAAGAACTGATATAAATAGGACTTACGCAAAATATCTCTCAAACTCTCATTTCTCCGTGAACTCTGCGCCTCTGTGGTGCCGCTTGCGCGTAAGTCCTGATACACTCATAAACCTTATGAATCCCTGACATTCTTAGGTGTTGTTGCTATTGAAGAATTTATTCCCTACTTTCCACTCTCTACTCCCTAAATCTTCATTTATCCCCTACTCACTACTCCCTACTTTTATGAAAAAACGTATTGGTATTCTTACTAGTGGTGGCGACTGTCCGGGTTTGAATTGTGTGATTCGTGCAGTTGTGAGTCATGCCACACTCACATACGATTGGGAAGTTGTTGGTATTCCTTACGCTACACAAGGTTTATTAGAGCGACAAGCGATCGCACTCAGTGTTCACGGTTGGGATTTGCGCGGTATTGATCCCCTGTTGAATATGGGCGGTACTATTCTCGGCACAATCAATAAAGGTGATACCCTAGCCCGTGCTAGTGAGATGATTGCTGGTTATGCCGAGTTAAAATTAGATGCTTTAATTGCTATTGGTGGTGATGGCAGTATGAATATCATCCATCAACTAGCTATTCTTGGCAATTGGAATTTAATTACGATTCCCAAAACCATAGACAATGACGTTGCTTTAACAGAAAGAGCGATCGGATTTGATACTGCTGTCAATACAATTGTTGATGCTCTCAATCGTCTCACATTTACCGCCGCCAGCCATGATCGCGTCATGATTGTCGAAGTGATGGGGCGCAACGCCGGACATTTAGCTTTACATTCCGGTATTGCCGGCGGCGCAGATGTCATATTAATCCCCGAATTAACATACACAATTCCCGGTTTATGTCAACATATTGACGAACTGCGAAATACTTGGCGGCGGAAATTTGCCATTGTTGTTGTTGCGGAAGGTATTTCACCCTGCGTAGCCGATTTTGGTAACAGTTGCAGTTTAGAACTCAATAGCAAATCCCCATCATTAAAATGTGGTATGGGACAATACATTGCAGACCAAATCGCTCAATGTACTAACCATGAAGTAGATACACGAGTTTCAGTTTTAGGACATATTCAACGCGGTGGAATTCCTTCTGCCTTAGACAGACTCACAGCTACAGTCTTTGGCAAAGCTGCTGTAGATTTAATTGCTCAAGAAAAATACGACCGGATGGTAGCTTGGCAAAATGGCCAAGTCGTCTCTGTCCCCATTGCTGATGTAGTCGCTAAAAGCCCATCACCCGTAGACCCCGGCAGTTATTTGATACACAGCGCCCGTGCTTTAGGGACGTATGTAGGTGAGTAATGAGTGCTGAGTGCTGAGTGCTGAGTTATGAGTGCTGAGTGCTGAGTGCTGAGTGCTGAGTGCTGAGTTATGAGTGCTGAGTTATGAGTGCTGAGTAAAAGATTCTCTCCCTACTCCCTACTCCCTACTCCCTACTCCCTACTCCCTACTCCCGGTTGGTGAGCGTACTTGTACTGAGCGCAGCCGAAGTAGCCGAACCACTCCCTACTCCCGACAAAAACTAAACGTCTGTGTTGGTAAGTTCCAACTAGCAAATATCCCATTTCCCAAGGGTAAGCCATCAGGGTTAAATCTGAGGGCGTGTCCTGGCGCGTTGGGGTTTTCGACTACCGCTAGAGAAGATTTGCCTTGTCCTGTCCAATAGATTTTGCCGTCAGGTGCTAACCTCGGCCCGGAATAGCCAGTTGTATCGCCAATAGGTAAAATATCAATTTCGGTTTCAATCTCAGTCACTAAGTCGATTTGATGTGGTGTGGCGTTCCAACCTTCTAAAGTCTGGTGTTTCCACTGTCCAAACTCCCAATCACCTCTAGAGTAATACAACTTTGTACTATCAGGGGAGAAGGCGCAAGAATAACCAGCCGAACCGCGAATTAAAAAATCGCTGTGGCTAATTGTACCTGTAGTCCGGTCAACTTTGGCGATCGCAATTCCTAACCCTGCCACACCCAAAGCAACTTTCTGCCAATTGGGACTGAAAATAATCGAACCTTTATGAACTTTTTTACCAACTAAGGGATTCAACCGATTTTCGGGAAAATCAATTGGTGAAGCTACATATTTACTATTGATGCCATTTTTATCTACTAGGTAGGCACGCACCTCTGTTCTGCCATTAAAAATTATCAGCCAAAAAGCTTCGCCATTGCTATGGGGTACAACACCCAATGCTTCCCCAGGGTTATCTTGTTTACCTGTCAATTTCCGGTTCAGTAAAATTACTGAACCATTCATACCTTGAGATAAATCCGCAATCGAGTAATATATCTCTTGGTTGTTATTGGTAAAGATGTAAAATCTGTCAGGATGACTACCAGGCGCAGGTACAATTGCTACTGCTTGTGTCGCCGACCAACTTTTTGCACCCCAAACTCCGTTATCTAATATTTCATGAGTTTGTCCGTGGAAAATGAATTGACCATCACTGTATAACCGAAGTTTACCTGTTATTGGGTCGGTGTAGCTGGCAGTTGCTTCAAAGCCTGAACTCTGTCCTACTTGATGAAGAATTTTTGGGCGATCGCTACCAAAGTCAATTAAGACTTTTTTCCTCACTCCTGTATACCAAAATCTATCGGGGACAGCAAGTTTTGTAATCGGTAGTGCATTCATGGCGAGTTTTCTTGAGCAATTAATTGTCTAATTTAGCTGTCAAGACTATTAAAAATACCACCTACTAATATCTTGATTTGTAATTAAATTTATGCTTGTTTTAGTATTAATGTTGAGTCATTAATTTGATTTATATAAGACTCATATTTAATTTGAGAACACATCAGTACACCCACAAAAGGCTTCTTTCCTACTTCCCAATGCCCACCTGCTAAAACGGAAGAAACTTCCGCAACACAGTGGTTCTTAGCTATTCCCTACTCTCTGACTAAACAAATAGATTCGGAAAATAAACCGGATTTCTGTATGTGATTGTGATTCCAATTATGTTGTACTTACGTACATAATATTGGAAAATTTAGCAATCTTTTTCGGACAGGTATACTGATGAATTAATTTATTTTTAATAATTGCTAAAAAACAATCATCAAGTCAGGACATTGATATCTGCTTGACTTTATAAAATTAACATACAGTATCATAAATTTTTGTATCTTCATACACAAAATTTCTATTTCTTGGTGATGCTACTTAAATATTTCTACTGAAAAATTAATATTTATTAATCGGTCATAAGTCATAAACTTATGAACTTCCTGGTTGAAAATTTAGCTCTGGAAATATGTATAAATTTATAGAAATAATTTACTACTTTAGATAGAAGACAGGATGAAAACATACAATTAAGGATTTAATCACAAGTATTTGGTAGCTGACGTAAAAAATCAGAAAATGTTGCCGTAGTTGATTTATGCGCTCATTTAGTTCAAATTTAATTGAGATAAATCTCTTACTCAGTTCTAAAATTTAATGGGAATGTTCAATGAAGCTCTACTACGTCACATTGAATAATACAGATGAAGCGCGACAAATTGGACGCTCATTACTCGAACATAAGTTAGCAGTTTGCGTGAATTGGTTTCCGATTACCTGCGCTTATAGCTGGGAAGGGGAAATTACTGAAGAACCAGAAGTAGTACTGATAGTGAAAACTCAAGATGGTTATGGTGCAGAAATTGAAAAGTTAATCCGCCAGCACATCAGCTACACTAACTTTGTTGCAGAGATTTCACCCACAATGGTGAATGCAGGGTTTCTTAATTGGTTAAATGCCGAAGTTGATGAGAAAGGGGTTAGAGGTTAGTATTTTTACTGGGTTTAATTGCTAAAAACTTGACTAGTTAAATTTTTAAAATTCAAAATGGGATGAGCTATGGCGATTTTAAAATTAGAAGATGGCAAAATTCTCACAGATATCAATCACATTGCCCAAGAACTCGCACCGTTAAACATTCAACTCAATCGCTGGTCTGTGGGAGAAAATTCAGAGTTACATCATCTATTAAACCAAGATAGCCTCAACGAAGACCAAAAAAACCAAGTCCTGGAATTTCTAGATCATTATTTTGAAAAGCTACAACAAACAGCAGGTTATCAATCCCGTGATTTAATTGTGTTGCATCCAGCAATTCCCGACTTGGATGGATTTCTGGCAAAATTTTCCCAAATTCATACCCACGCTGATGATGAGGTACGCTACGTGATTGATGGTGAAGCCGTTTTTGGCTTCGTGCGTCCTGATGATAGCCAAGTAGAACTCACAGTACAACCACAAGAATATATCAACGTACCAGCCGGAACCGAACACTGGTTTTATCTCACCTCTGCGCGACGAGTCAAAGCTGTGCGTTATTTTATCGATACAGCAGGCTGGGTTCCTCAGTATACAGGTAAAGAGATTCGCACCCATCAAGCTGTTGCTTAACAAGGGTAAGGGACTTCCGATTAAAAATTATCACTGTGTAGGCAGGGAGCATTGGTTCGGCTACTTCGGCTGCGCTCAGTACAAGTACGCTCACCAACCAGGGATAGGGGAAAAGAGTTTTCTCGGAAAAATCAAATTAATCTAACAGGATGAAACTGTGAAGCGGATTGTTTTTTGCGATTTTGATGGGACAATCACTGTAGAGGAAACCTTTGTGGCGGTGCTAAAAAAGTTTGCGCCGGAAGTGGCTGGAAAATTTCTACCAGAAATGTATGCTCAAAGGGTAACACTGCGGGAGGGAGTCAAGAAAATTTTAGAATCAATTCCATCTTCAGAGTATGGAAAAGTTTTAGAATTTACGCGATCGCAACCCATCCGTCAAGGATTTATCGAACTGCTAGATTTTCTAGATTCCCAAAATGTCCCTTTGGTTGTGGTGTCTGGTGGACTGCGGGGAATGGTAGAAATAGTTTTAGGTGAGATAGCCCCAAGAGTAACAGCAATTCACGCCGTTGATCTAGATACGACTGGTGCTTACTTCCAAGTCAACTCTGATTATGAAGGCGGTACAGAATTAGTCGCCAAGGTGCAAGTCATGGCAAAATATCCGGCTGATGAGACAATTGCCATAGGTGACTCCCTCACAGATTTGAATATGGGCTTACAAGCTTCGATTGTATTTGCCCGCGATCGCCTAGCATATTACTTAGACCAACATCAAAAACCTTATATTCCCTGGAATAATTTCTCAGATATTCAGGCGTATCTACAGCAATTGTGGAAACTGTGATTGATCCTCGTACAGAATTAATAACAACAGCCCGTCACTTTTACCAGCAAGGTTGGATGGTAGGCACAGCCGGAAATCTTTCGGTATTATTGAGCGATCGCAGTTTTTGGATTACCGCTAGTGGTGTGTCTAAAGGCGAACTTTCACACAGTGATTTTGTCCGTGTTTATCCAGATGGCAAAATTGAGACAGCCGCACCGCATTTCAAACCTTCGGCGGAAACTGGTATTCACCAATTAATTTATCACCTGTTTCCTGAAGCCCATGCCTGCTATCATATCCATTCCATCGAGTCCAACTTAGTGGCGCGTTTTGTAGTGGGAGATAGTTTACTTCTACCACCTTTAGAAATGCTCAAAGGCTTGGGAGTGTGGGAAGAAAACCCCAGTTGTACAGTACCAATTTTTACCAATCACCTCCAAGTTTCCCAGATTGTGGCGGAGATTAGCGATCGCTTTACAATTAATTCACCCAAAATTCCCGCCTTACTCATCCGTGACCACGGTATCACTGTCTGGGCATCTTCTTGGCAAACAGCCCGTAACTACATAGAGTTGATAGACTACATCTTCCGTTATATGGTAGCTGTAAGACAACTGGGACTTGAGGGAGACAATAACAATTAATACAGCAGATTCGATGTTTATGAGGTACAGCAACTGATTGAAAAAAGTAATGAGTAATGAGTCCGAAATTTACTTATGACTCACTACTTAACAAAAGTGCTGTAAATGACTATTAACTATTAACTGAGGTACAAAATGTCTAATCAAAATCTGCGTGTTGTGGCTCGTTTTATTGCCTTACCAAATAAAGTAGAAGAACTCAAAGCTTTACTACTCAGTGTAATCGCACCGACCAGACAAGAAGCAGGTGTAATTAGTTACGAACTTCTGCAAAACCAGTCTGACCCAACAGATTTCACATTTGTTGAAGAATGGACTTCTGCGGAAGCATTGGAAACTCATTTAAATACACCTCATATCCAAGCAGCATTAGGCAAACTAGAAGGTTTATTAGCTGCTGCACCAGATATTAGCCGCTACAATCTTTTAGCGTAATACCCATCTCCCTTGTCTCCCTTATCCACCCACATTCACACCCGCCACTGAATTAGCCAGCTGTTCTAATTTTTGCGGACTGGTTACTTCCAGATACTTCGCAGCCATCTCCGGTGTCAGGAGTTCCAACATCAAACGATTTTCAATCCAAAATTCCACCACATCAAACACACCATTACGGCTACAAGCAAGCACTCGCCAACCTTCCTGTGCGCCAATACGCTCAATTTCTTCTATGCTGACGGGAACAGAAATTGCTGCATGAACTGACGTGTAATTTGCAGGATGTTCATTTATTTGAAATCCTGCTTGTCCTTGCCATACATCAGGGATAATTTCACTACCCAAGGGATAAAATTCAATTCCAGTACCAAACTCATCCCCCACGAACATCATATACCCACCGGGATTAGGTGAAAATGGTGCCACTCGACCGTGCATAATTTCTGCCATAACATTAGCTACGTGCTGAGGATTTTTGACAGCAATGGAAATATGGTGGAGCATAGTTACCTCTCAAAATATGAATCAAACCTGATATTTTGATTTATAGCTTGTGTTTAAATTCTGACATCTATCCTAAGAGATCCAATTAGCTCAAGAGTAACTTTGACATTTCACGTTATATAAAAAATTGTTAACAAGACAAGTTTGAAATTTCTAGAAAATCCACAAAATCAGCAACAAATATTTATCAATTTATATGTAGGTATGTATAAATTAGTAAAGGTGCGATCGCCATAGCAAACCGCACCTTTTAGGATGAAAATTGTATTAAATTAAACCAAGATAAATCTGTTTATGCTGACTTACCAACGATGTCTAATCCATTCGTAAATCTTTAAGTAGTCGGCTCCTGGAATGTTCCATGAGTAATCATATTTCATCCCTTGAATCGCTAATTGGCGGAACTCATCAGGTGACTGATACCACAAATCAATTGCCCGATTCATTGCCGATTCTAGGGCGTAATTATCTGTTTGATAAAATACATAACCATTGCGTTTTTCTGGTGGTAGATTTTGGTCGTAATCCCTATCAAATACCGTATTGACTAACCCACCAACACCACGCACAATTGGCACTGTACCATATTTTAAACCAATCATCTGAGTTAAACCGCATGGTTCGTAATTGCTGGGAACCACAATCATATCTGCCCCTGCATAGATGAGATGGGATAATTCTTCATTAAAGCCCAATTCTAAATGCACATCGGGGTGACTATTTAAAAATGCTTTTTCATGACGGAAATGAGCATTGATTCCTGATTCTGTGGCTGAACCCAGTAATACAAATTGTGCGCCTTTATTGAGTGCATGATAAATCGCGTGATGTACTAAATGCACACCTTTTTGATTATCTAACCGACCAATATAAGCAATGATTGGTTTATCGGCTGCATCAAGCAAGAGCCTTTCGCGTAAAGCTTTTTTGTTATATATTTTTTGTTCAAAATCTTCGTAGGTATAGTTATTGGGGATGTAACGGTCAATTTCAGGATTCCAAAAATCGTAATCTATACCGTTAAGTACCCCAGAGAATTTATCTTGATTTAAATGCAGTGTATGACCTAAACCACAACCCACTTCTGTAAATCTCGCTTCTTCTGCGTGGTTGGGTGAAACTGTGGTGACTGCATTGGCGTAAACAATACCCCCTTTCATATAATTCAAGGCAAAGGGGTTAAAGTTGTCACGCAGCTTATCGTATTGGAAATAGTAATCTTCTCGATTTAACCCTGTCGCCCAGAGAGTTTGAACACCGCCTATTCCCTGATGCTTAAAGTTATGGATGGTGTAGCAAGCTCGCTGATATTCCATACCATTGTATTTGTAAATCTCAGCCAGCAAAACAGGAATTAAGCCTGTTTGCCAGTCGTGACAATGGATAATATCAGGACGCTTGTTACTTTGATTTAAAAATTCTAAAGCGGCTTTGCTAAAGAAGGCAAAGCGCATATTGTCATCATCACAACCGTAATAACAGCCGCGATTAAAGAAATTGTCTTCGGAGTGGGGTTGAATAAAGAAGCACAGCCTACCATGCACCCATCCGCAATATACAGAACAGTGAATTGCTGCGCCATACCAGGGTACCCACAAGTCTTTGTAGGCATCATGCAGACCCCAAATATGGTCGTAGCGCATACAATCATACATGGGCAGAATAATCTCAACGCAATTGCCCCTGCCTTCTAATTCCCTACTCAGTCCGTAAACAACATCCCCTAAACCGCCTGCTTTGATTACAGGAGCGCATTCCGAGGCAATCTGTACTATGTACATTCCTAGTCCTCGCTATACAAAAATTTATATTAACTATACTGTTCAGTATATGCAATATGTACTCATTGACAAGTAAGTAAGCCAATGTTAATCACGAAAGCTTAATACAAGTGGTAGATAGTCGGGGTGTTTCATCTGCGGGCAGACTTATACTGAGGAGATTAGAGGGGTATTTAGTGTAGTGGATACAAGAGAAGTTATCGGAGAACGTGGCGAATCAATTTTTCGAGTTCTCATCACACGTAAACATCCTAGTCGTGGTTATTTATTTGAGCATCCGCGATTTTTAGGAGAAAAAAAGCGAGCAATCGATTTTTACGTAGAACTCTTTCATGATGAGTCTTTGATACCTTTCTTTTTTGTGCAAGTAAAGTCAACATCCCAAGGTTACACTCAAAGCGATCGCCGATTAAGAGTCAAAGTTAATGACAGCGATATGAAGCGTCTTGCAGCCTATCCTGCGCCTACTTATGTTATTGGTATTGATGAGCAAGCAGAGCAGGGTTATATTTTGTCAGGTAACGGCGAAAGTACCACAGGGTTTTCCAGTTTGTGTACAGATTATCCCCTCAACCCCGATGTATTGGCATTACTATGGGATGAGGTGAAAGCATACTGGACTTCTCCTCACCACGCAACCTTCCGATCAATTTTTTGCGATCCGAAATGGAGGAAGTAATGAAGCAGAATCTACAAAATTTTATTGCAGAACGCGCCGAATATCTTGCAGTTATGTACCTGACTCGTCGCAACGATTTAGTGATTGAAAGGATGAAGTCGGCTGATTATGGCTTTGATATTCTTGTAACGATACTACGAGATAACCTGCCGACTGGAAGAGTTTTTGGTGTGGAAGTTAAAGCACAAGACACAGCTATCAGAAATTTAAAAGATTTTTCACTATCTATTACCCAAAAAACAACTGAATATCTTCATAATGTGCCGTTTCCGCTATTTTTATTCTTGTTTACGATGGAGGATGACAAAGGATATTACAAATGGCTAAATCATGTTATTGCTGACTC
Source organism: Anabaena sp. FACHB-83 (assembly GCF_014697485.1). Lineage (NCBI taxonomy): Bacteria > Bacillati > Cyanobacteriota > Cyanophyceae > Nostocales > Nostocaceae > Anabaena > Anabaena sp. FACHB-83. The sequence continues at coordinate 192,065 of NZ_JACJRY010000009.1, forward strand.
TAACCAAGTATCTCTACAATGGCATTCTCTAGATGAGAATGGAATTAGACAGATTGTTGACGATGTAAATGCTTGGTACGATGCAAAGAGTCATTTTGCTGCATAAAAATACTCTGGCTTGATATTTGTGCGATCGCCCCAAATAAAAACTTGACAGGTGACGCTGCTAAAATACCTTATGACTAGCAGCGACAAACCCGCACACCTCACAAGCCATGACTACAACTATTGACTTTCTCAGTCACCTCAACCCTAGCCAACGTCAAGCCGTAGAACACTATTGTGGCCCGTTGTTAGTTGTGGCTGGCGCTGGTTCCGGGAAAACCCGCGCTTTGACTTATCGTATCGCTAACTTGATTCTCAAACACCGTGTGAATCCTGAAAATATCTTGGCGGTGACTTTCACCAACAAAGCTGCACGAGAAATGAAGGAACGCATTCAAAAGCTGTTTGCGGAACAATTGGCGATGACGCAACACGGGACAAAATTTGATTTATTACCAGAACACGAACAAACAAAACTGCGATCGCAAGTTTACCGCACAACCATCAAAGATTTGTGGTGCGGTACTTTCCACAGTTTATTTTCAAGGATTTTGCGCTTTGATATTGAGAAATATCAAGATGAAAAAGGGCGCAAATGGAATCGAAATTTTTCGATTTTTGACGAATCAGATGCCCAATCTTTAGTTAAAGAAATCGTCACCAAACAATTAAACCTCGACGATAAAAAGTTTGAGCCGCGTTCTGTTCGCTACGCCATCAGTAACGCCAAAAACCAAGGTTTATCACCCCAAGACTTTGAAAAAGAACAGCCAAATTATCGCGGACGAGTAATTGCTCAAGTCTACAGTTCCTATCAAGATAAACTAGCAGAAAATAACGCCCTAGATTTTGATGATTTAATTCTTGTCCCTACCAAATTATTTCAACAAAACGAGCAAGTCTTAGGTTATTGGCATCGCAAATTCTGTCATATTTTAGTTGATGAATATCAAGATACCAACCGCACGCAATATGATTTGATTCGGTTGTTAGTAACTAATGGAGAAGATAGAAAAAGTGAATGGAATTGGCAAAATCGCTCAGTCTTTGTCGTAGGCGATGCTGACCAATCAATTTATAGTTTCCGCATGGCAGACTTTACCATTCTGCTGGAATTTCAAAATGATTTCGGCGATGGTTTACCGGATGAAGATACCCGCACAATGGTGAAGTTAGAAGAAAACTATCGCTCTTGTGAAAATATTTTACAGGCTGCCAATGAATTAATTGAAAATAACACCCAACGAATTGATAAAGTCCTAAAACCAACGCGGGGAAGTGGTGAACAAATTCATTGTCACAAAGCTGATGATGAACTGGCGGAAGCAGATTTTGTGATTCGGCAAATTCGTACCTTAGAACATCAACATCCCGAATTAAATTGGGGTAGTTTTGCAATTTTGTATCGCACTAACGCCCAATCTCGCCCCTTTGAAGAATTGTTGGTGAGGAATCAAATTCCTTACACAGTTGTGGGCGGAATGAAATTTTATGACCGCAAAGAAATTAAAGATGTGATAGCTTATCTCAGAGCGATCGCTAACCCTGCTGATACAGTGAGTTTATTGCGGGTGATTAATACTCCCCGACGGGGAATCGGTAAAGCCACCATTGATAACTTAATTAACGCCTCCCAGCAATTAGGTGTCAGCTTATGGGAAATTCTCAGCGATGAAACATCTGTTAATACATTAGCTGGGCGTTCAGCAAAAGCGGTGAATAATTTTGGACAAATGATTGGCCGTTATCAAGAACAAGTCGCAACGGTTCCAGTCTCGGAAATTGTTATGGGTTTGTTAGAAGAATCTGGTTATGTCCAAGACTTGCACAGTCAAGGTACAGATGAAGCAGAAGACAGAATTCAAAACGTCCAGGAACTTTATAACGCCGTTTTGCAATTTCAAGAAGAAAATGAGGATGTTTCCTTAACAGCCTTTTTGCAAAGTACCGCCTTAAGTTCTGATTTGGATAATTTAAAAGAAGGACAAACAGCTGTTTCTTTGATGACTCTACACGCTTCTAAAGGATTGGAGTTTCCCGTAGTATTTTTAGTAGGGTTAGAACAAGGGTTATTTCCTAACTATCGTTCAATGAATGATCCCGCATCCTTAGAAGAAGAACGCCGCTTGTGTTATGTAGGAATTACCCGCGCCCAAGAACGGTTACATTTATCCTTCGCCCGTGAACGCCGTTTATATGGTTCACGAGAACCCGCACTGCGATCGCAATTTCTGGACGAATTACCCCCAGAATTATTAACTAGTCAAAGTAAAGTTCGGCAAAATTATCCTAGGAATGCTGCAACAAATAACGAAAAACAAGAAGGATCTCACAATTGGCAAGTTGGGGATCAAGTCCTACACAAAACCTTTGGAATTGGCGAAATAACTCACGTTTTCGGTTCAGGAAATAAAATATCTGTGGCGATTAAATTTGCTAGTTTAGGTCAAAAAATTATTGACCCCAGAGTAGCACAGTTGCAAAAAGTTGATGGAAAGCCTTAAATGACTTACTAAAAAATAAACACTATTCGTAAATCCCATTGTTTATCTTCACGGCTAATTTCAATTTGGCGAATAAATTCTCGCAGGTAAAAGCGTCGTTCTGTTTCTGACAAATCTAACCAAAATTGCGGAATAGAAACGGCTTGGGCGACAGAACGCAGATTGACAGGAGGGAGTGTGGCTAACTTGGCTTGGAGTGCAGAGATTTCGGTGCGGATTTTGTATTCTCTAAGTTTTGCTGTTTCTGCATCTAAAATACCAGTTTCAATTAAAGCAGGTAACTGAGCTAATATTTCTTGTTGACGTGCGATCGCATCGCCTAAACTATTCTTGACAGTATCCAACTCTGGAGAATTCATCCCGGCTACTGCTAATGGTAAATCACGACAAACTTTAGCGATCGTCGATTCTAAAATGTCTTGGTAAGGAATGGCGCGACACTTGGGACTGCGAGGACAATTAATCGGACGTAAATAAAGATACTCTTGGTCTTGGTAGCGACGGGTAACGCGAGTGACTGTTGTATGAGATTGACATTCGCCGCAGACAACTAACCCAGCTAAAGAACGGGGCGCACTTGCAGTTCGAGATGGTAAGCGGCTATTACGGCGTAACAGTCGGTCAATTTGGGCTGCTTCTTCTTTAGAAAGAATCGCTGTATGGGTATCAGAGATAATTTCACCGTTGAGATAAGCGGTATCTCCCCGATAAACAGGATTTGTTAACCAGCGTCGCCCAGTGGTAACAGAAATTTTCTTCGCATATTTTTTTGCTAAGTAACGCACTGCGCCCCGCAAGGAACCGTAGAGTAAAAAGTGATCAAAAAAGTCTTTCACAACGGGGGAGGTGCTGCGGTCAATAATATATTTTCCTTGACCACGGCGATAACCATAAGGTGCTTTTCCGGGTGGCGGTGCGGCTTCAAGACGATTCCGAGCGTGTCCTTGACGAATACGCCGACTTCTTTGTTGATATTGAATTTCTTGGATTAGTTTGAGTAACTCAGCCCGAAACTGGGATTGCTCTGATGTGTAGGATTGTTCAGTCGCAATCACAGCTACACCCATCGCTTCTAATTCGTTTAAGCGATCGCTGACTTCCTTTACAGTATCACCTAATTCTTCCAGACGACGAACCAGCAAATATTCTACTGGTTCATTTTGGCAGTCTGTGAGTAATTGTTGTAATTGCGATCGTACAGTACATCCATCAGCATTTCTCTTAGCCAAATCTTCATAAATCCGTTCTACCTCCCATTGCCAATTAATGTTTTGTGGAACAGAGTCTAGGAGAGGGTCACAATAAATGTAGGCAATAACTTTCATCAGTTAATCATTCAATCACTGCTGACTGATCTCAATTACATTTCCGTCGGGATCTTGAGTAAAGATGGCGGAGCGACCAGAGGCGCTGGCTTGAATAAGATAATTTTGACTCAGCAGTTCTTGTTTAGCTTGTTCTAAATCAGCTACTGCAAAAGCGATATGGGGATTACGTCCCCATTTTTCGTTGGGGTTATCGGTTGGTACTGTGGATGCGACTATGAGATGAACTTGATAGTCGCCGACTTGATACCATGCACCAGGATATTTTAGGGAACGGTCAATTTTAGATAATCCCAACACTTGAGTGTAAAAGTTTTCAGCGCGTTCTAAGTCGGTAACGAGAATGGCTGTATGAAGGCTTTGGGTAATCTGCATAGTTACTAAAGTTCGCTTTTATTTAGATTTTGACGTATTAGCTGTGCAACTAGATTAAATCCCAGAATTGGAGATGAGATCACATCTGGGCAAGGGTTTGATAGCTTGAGCCTCACAAAAGTCATGAAACTTTGACAATGCTGAGGAGTAGAAAACTCAAATGTCATTAAATCATAACAATATGATCCCGCCAAAGCTATTAAATTCGTAAAAGCCCGAAAAAAGTACCTTTAGACCCCTTGATCAATACCGAGGGTTACTGGTTAATATTTACTTAACAAAACGACTCCTCCGATCCCGAAAAATGCTTACCCAAGCATTCAAGGAAATTGAAAGGGAGTGACCCTCATTTTAAAAGCGAATTAAAAAACTTTAAAAACTGGGCAAAACCAGGAGTCAGGAATAAGAAATTCATCTGAGAAGAATGACTTTTTTATCAAACATTCTCTAACTCAGAGAGATAATTACCTTTCAAACTACTGGAGGCCAAATTAATGGCAAAAGAACGCCCACCGCTAGAGGAGATGACACTGAGACAACTACGTAAAGTTGCCAGTGAGTATAGCGTCTCCCGCTATAGCCGAATGCGTAAATCACAGTTGTTGGCAGCAATTCAAGAAGTGCAGCGCAGCAAAGCGTCCCTTAGTCCATCTCGTTCACTTGAGGCACAGGAAACCGTGGAAGCAGCAAAATTTGAACTGGGTCAAGAAGACCGTACAGGTGGCTCTCTGGCTGATGTTGATGAAGGACTCGCCGATCTACCGGGTGGTTATGGTGAAAGCCGGATTGTACTTTTACCCCGTGATCCCCAATGGGCTTACACTTATTGGGATATTCCCAATGATCATAAAGAAGAACTGCGTCGTCAGGGCGGACAGCAATTAGCACTGCGGATTTATGATGTTACCGACATCAGTCTTGATTATCAAAGCCCCCACAGCATCCAAGAATATCCTGTTGATGAACTAGCAAGAGAATGGTATTTACCTATTCCTGTGAGCGATCGCGATTATGTTATCGATATTGGTTATCGGACTTTTGATGGTCGTTGGTTAGTTTTGGCGCGTTCTGCTCAAGTACACATTCCTCCTGTATACCCATCTGACTGGATTGAAGATGTCTTCATCACTGTTAATTTTGAAGAAGACCTGCGCGGTAGAACTCTGTACGAACTAGTACCACCAGCTAAGAAACTGCCAACAGCAACTGGTACAAATGGAAACCCCATCTACGACCACATCTTTGGTTTAGCAGAATCTGCCGAAGCACAACGGGTTGCAGGTTCTCTGTTTGGTTCTATGCAGCACGTAGCTGGTTCTGTACGCCCCGAACAGGCTATCAGTTCCTACGTCTTCCCATCTGGTGTTGGTATGTGGGCTGTTCCCACCGTGTCTGGTTTAACCATGTCTGGTGCAGGAATGTCTGGTGTTGGCTTCTCAGCTTCTGCCGCACCCATTCGTCCCCGCCAGTTCTGGTTAATTGCTGATGCGGAATTGATTGTTTACGGTGCAACTGAACCTGATGCGACTGTAACAATCGGCGGTCGTGAAATTAAACTGAATCCCGATGGGACATTCCGCTTCCAGATGTCCTTCCAAGATGGTTTAATTGACTACCCAATTTTGGCTGTGGCTGCTGATGGTGAGCAAACACGCTCAATTCACATGAAGTTCAATCGTGAAACACCATCTCGCAATACGAATACCAAAGAAGAAGCTATTCCCGAATGGATTTTCTAAATAATCCACAATTAGAATTTTGAATTATTACCCGCTATAGTAAGTCTTTCTATAGCGGGTTTTTATTATCTTCGTAACTGAAGAAGTCGGGGATCTGAGCCTCGATTTTTTTGATAACTATGACATCAAAATTTGACAAACAGTCGTGAAATCAATACGGTTTGGTTAACAAATGTATCTGTTGAGGTGAGCAGGGGGGCGGAGGAGCTTCAGGTGCAGGGGAGAGCGTAGCTTCGTTCCCCCTTTCACCCCTGCACCCCTGCACCCTTGCTTGCCTACACAAGTAAGTTTCTTATCCGAACCGTATTGGCCGTGGAATTTCATACGCGCTAAATAAACCCCTCATACCATTTCACTTTAAAAATGATACGGATATGCAAGTAGCGCCTCGACTTCTCCTGACGGAGACGCTGCGCGAACGCTCGGCGACCAGAAGCAGAGTTGCAGAGGAAGCGATTTCTATCAGTAATTTCGTGAAATGGTATCACACTGGAAGTCTGGCGCTATCAAACATATACGCTTCTTCATATCGATTTGGGATTACTCCTGCTCAATCAAACCATATAGAATTTTGAAGAAAAAAGGAATGTGGTTTTTAGCATCACATTCTTGTTCTGAATAAAATTTTCCTATCTCTAGCGTTAATCCATCTCTAAACGCCCGTTCTGAACTAGTCCATGCTTGAGGCGGTTGAATCTGTTTCCAATATTTTTTGGCTTTAGCAATTGTCAGTAAAGCTAAACTTAAGATGTTTTTATCGAAATTATTTTGACTATTTATAAAATTTATTTTCCAAGAAGTTTGAAAATTTTTGATATCATCAAAATCTAAATTTGAACAGTAGTTAATTCGATTAAATATTTTTTCTAAGTTATTTTGTAAATCTATATCTTCATGCAAACTATCAACTATATCAAGATAAACTTGCTCAAGATTCACAACTGAATCTTGATAGACAGGTGTATTTGAGTAATTGTCCAAGACTAACTGAATATCAGGTGTTAAAAAGTATGCTTCTTTGTGAACTAAGCCAGTCACCCATATACGATGATTTATACAATTCCCTTCATTAATTTTAGCTTTCTCATATAAATTGTAGAAAATAGAATCGGTATCTGTAAAAGCGTAATCGTTTTTTATGCTGGCTATTTGAATATCTAAATCTACAATGGCAAATAGCTGATGGGGACTGAGATAAGAGTTAGCAGGATTTTGATTATGTAAGTCTAAAATACTAAAAAATGTATTTAATACATCTTGGCGATCGCCGCAATTGATAAACTGAGGTCTATACTGCTTCCACCATCTTGGAACGCAAGCATGATAAAAGTTAGCATCAGGCATTTTATCCATATTTCTGTACGATTGAGGCGATAATCTACCTGACGTTTTTGGAATTTCGCCTTCACACAGTATAACTATTTTGTTGAGGATTCTTCTATCTTCTAGAATATATCGACAATGCTCTTCTAGCTCTGCTTCACTAAGACCCATATTTAGTTATTTTATAATTTGTTTGGCTTGATAAGTTTTGGTGGTAATTCTTTAACATGAGCAGGGGTAACTGCTTGACATAGCTCATAAGAATGAGTTGCTAAAATATATTGATTGCTAGGCGACCATTCTTCTAAATCCCTAACTATTTGATATTGCCAATCTGGATGAAATGCTATTTCAATTTCATCCATTAAAACAATTGCATTTTCTATTTTATTAGATTTAATCCATACATAGATACATAATTTTTTGAGTTCACCGTGACTTAAATCTTCTGGGTAAAGTTCTACATCATCATCGTCTCTTTTAAAGTTAACACCAGATAAATCTTTATTTATATTGATTTTTTTATTATTTAATACAGAATTTAAATCCTTTAATAATGTTTTATAATTATCACCGTAACCTCCTGTTTCTATAGCTTGTCTAAAATCTTGATCACGAGCATCAGTAAAAGATTTAATCAGAATATCTATAGCCATAAAATCATAGGTGAAAAAATTAGGTAATTTAGTTTTATCTTGTTTTAAACCTAAGTAATAGTCATTTTCACTTTGATTATTAAATAATGATTTTCTGGAGTTAGCTGAAAGAAATAGAAAAATCTGTGAAATATGTGCTGCCAAGAATACTTTCTCTGATAAATTAATCAGAAATGATTCTACATCATTTATCTCTAAATTATCAAAACGGCACAGTAACATTTCTTTGGAAGAATCAACATTATCAGTATATACATCACATATATATCCTGTTTTATTACTCTGAAGATATTTAGAAAATATTCTATGGAAATATTCTTGTCTGTGTTTTTTTTCGTATAGTAAATAGAATGTTTTTCCAAGACTATATTCTGATTGATTTTTTTTTATGTCATCATATACATCCTTTCCTGAAAGATTATTCTCACTAATTTCACTATCATTATTTTCTTGTTCATAGGTATCTAATACAAAAGATTCTTTACAAGTAAAAAACTCAAGCTCTATATTTTGTTTGCCATCCCAAATATCAATTATTGCCAAAACTCGCTTATCAGAGTCTTTATCAATCTTAAAACCTTCAATTAAATTTTTTAAAAAAATTTTTCTATCTTCATGAATAGAACAATGGAGTAACACAAAAATTAATTGCAATAGTGTACTTTTACCACCGCCATTCAAACTACCAAGTGGAAATATACTAGGAGTAAATTCTTTTTCAAAAGAAATATCAACATTTTTTAAAACACGAAAATCAGGAACTCGAATTCTCTGCAAAAACATAAAAACTCCTAGTTTTTAGTATTGATTAATACTTTTAAATAAAAAGATACTTGCTCATCTCCTCTCGAATATGTTCTATTATGGCTGATGAAAACTTATGCAGTCACAATTATTGGGAAAAAATAATTATCTATCAACATCTGCATAAGTTATGTGAATACTGCTGCTCTTAATTTTGCAGATAATCTTCCAAACTGGGAACATCAACCCAACTGCTAGTTTGATGAGATTGATGGGATAAATCCATTAATAATTGGGAATAAACCCCTTCTCGTAAAGATGGGACAACTGACTGTTTTTGGTCAATTCCCTGTAGCCATTGGTCTACTACGCGGATGAATGCAGAAATACGTCCGTCGGTGAAGTTTTGGGTAAACATTAACGACTGAGGAATTTCAATTTCTGTGAGTGGTTGTCCGACTTGGGAACCCCAAACGCGAAAACCGTGGATGTAGTCTTTTTGATTTTCGCTGCCTAAGACTAATGTACCGCGATCGCCATACACCTCTAACCAATGAGTGCGCGGTGCGTGAACTACCGCACTAATATTCAGTTGACAAGGTGTGCCATCGGCTAATTCCAGGGACAACAAACAATTATCATCGGTTTCCACTGGCTTGAGTTGATTGGTGCTGGGGTCAAGGCGGTTGGGGATGGCGGTACTTAAATAAGCACTTAATCTGCGGACAGGCCCAAATAACCAATAAATATAATCAAAGGCGTGGGAACCCAAAGACCCCAAAGCACCACCGCCTTGGGCTTGAGACGAATACCAATTCCACGGGCGAGAAGTATCAGCGCGAGAAGAACCAAACCAATCAATTTTAATCAGGCGTTTGTTACCGACATAACCTGATGCTAATAAATCTGCAAATAATTGCCAGCCGGGAACAAAGCGAAATTCAAAATCTACTACCGCAGTTACTTGATTTGTAATTGCTAATTGATATAATTCTTTAGCTTCAGTTGCATTTAAACTTGTGGGTTTTTCTAATAATAAATGTTTACCTGCTTTTAGTACAGTTTTAGCCATTTCATAATGCAAAAATGGAGGTGTGGAAATACTAACTGCTTGTACTTCTGGGATGTTGACAATATCGGCAATATTAGTACAAGCATGAGGAATATTATGGGCATCAGCAATAACTTGGGCTTGATGAATATCCCGATGATAAACAGCAACTACATTAGTTCGAGGATGGGCAATCAACCCAGGGATATGAACTTTTTGACCAAATCCAGTCCCAACTACAGCCACACCAACTACATTTTGATTCATGGTTAATTCTGCACCTCTAAATTAAATTTAACAATAGCAAGACTATTTACATTAATCATCTTGAATAATTATCACAATATAATACGATAGTGATGACCTTCATTACAGAGGAAACGTCAGCGATCGCTCTGTAATGAATACTTGTTTTAGATTTTGGCTTGGCTTTTATTTCGCTGTGTCTCCAGCGTGATTTATGTTATGACTGCTGAAGATCATATTTTCTCACCTGTAAATGAATTGGTATTATCCGAAGAAGCCTTTTTCTTTGAGCGATCGCTTGATCTGCTGTCGGTAGTTGGTCTGGATGGCTACTTTCGGCGAATCAACCCAGCATTTACTCAAATCCTGGGTTACTCAGAAGCAGAATTTTTAGCCCGTCCTTTCTTGGACTTTGTGCATCCAGATGACCATATTGCCACCTTGGCAGAAATGGAGAAAATCAAGGCAGGCATACCTATATTCAATTTCGAGAATCGCTACCGGACGAAAGATGGAGATGATCGCTGGCTAGAGTGGACAGCATCACCACAAATTAGCAGGGGTGTGATTTACTGCGTGGCGCGAGACATTACCCAGCAAAAGCAGACAGAAGTTACCTTACAAAACATCAACCAGGAACTAGAACAGCGCATTGCCGAACGGACTGCCGAGTTAGAACAGGCAAATGCCGCACTGCGGGAGAGTGAAGAACGCAATCAATTAGCAATGGAAGTTGCCCGGATTTATACCTTTGAATGGGATGTAAGCACCGATGCAGTCAAGCGATCGCCTCAATGTGGTGTGATTTTAGGGTTAACTCCATCATCAGCGCAACAAGACACAGGCACAAATTTTTTTCAGCGTGTCCATCCTGATGATCGCGATCGCTTCAAAGGAATTATACAAACACTCAAACCTGAGAATAGCAGCTACAAAATTACCTATCGACTCCTGCGCCCAGATGAGCAAATAATCACCTTCGAGGAAAGTGGACGCGGATTTTTTGACCAGCAAGGAAAGTTAATTCGCCTAATTGGGATGGTGGCAGACATTACAGAACGTCAGCGACTAGCAGCCGAATTAGAATCAAGTCGGGCAACCTTGCAACAGCAACTAACAGAAATTGAGACTATCTACCAATCTGCCCCCATTGGCTTAAATGTTCTCGATCCTGACCTGCGTTTTGTGCGAATTAACCAGCAATTGGCGGAAATTAATGGGTTTTCTGTAGAAGAACATCTTGGGCGCACCATCCGCGAGTTGTTACCTGACATTGCCGATACTGCCGAACAATTAATCCGTCCGATTTTTGACACAGGAGAACCATTACTGAATGTTGAAATTCGCGGGGAAACTCCGGCACAACCGGGCGTAGAAAGGGTTTGGTTAGAAAAATTTTTGCCGTTGAAGGACGGAGAACGTGTGATTGGTGTCAGTACTGTGTGTGAAGAAATTACTGAACGCAAACGCACCGAAGAACAACTACGTCAATTCAACTTGCTGATTGAGTTATCTTATGAACCGATACTGGTATGGAGTTTTGAGCAAGGCATTATCAGTTGGAATCAGGGTTGTGAGCAACTGTACGGTTATACAAGAGAACAAGTCATGGGGCAGAATACCCATATTCTGCTTCAAACAGTTTACCCCTTACCATTAGCGGAACTGCTTACCATCTTAGAACGCGATCGCCAATGGACAGGAGAGTTAAAGCATACTACTCATACAGGACAGCAGGTAATTGTAGAAAGCCGTCAGCAACTAATTGAGACGAACGGACAGAAACTAGTTTTAGAAACAAACCGCGATATTACCGAACACAAAAAATCCGAGTTAGCCCTACGTCGTTCAGAAGAACGTTATCGCACCCTGTTTAAGACGATGGAAGACGGTTTTTGTGTAATTGAAATGTTGTTTGATGAAAACAACAAACCAGTTGATTATTGCTTTTTAGAAATTAACCCTGCTTTTGAGCGAGAAACCGGACTTCGACAGGCAGTTGGTAAAACAGCCCGGCAACTTCTTCCTAATTTAGAAGAATTTTGGTTTGAAACTTATGGCAGAGTTGCCCTCACCGGTGAACCTGTGCGCTTTGAAAATGGCTCTGAGGTTATGAATCGCTGGTTTGAGGTTTATGCCTTCCCCATTGAACGGGCAGAAAACCGTAAAGTTGCCATTTTATTTAAGAATATTAGTTATCGCAAAGCCATAGAAACCCAACGAGAAAAATTACTCCAACAAGAACAAGCCGCCAGAGAAGCTGCCGAACGCGCCAATCAAATCAAGGATGAATTTTTGGCGATTCTCTCTCATGAATTACGAACGCCCTTAAACCCGATTTTGGGTTGGGCAAAAATGCTGCAATCACCCAAGATGAATGCCGAAAAACTCCAGCATGGCTTAATTACGATTGAGCGGAATGCCAAACAACAGGCGCAACTAATTGATGATCTCCTCGATATCTCCCGCATCATTCGTGGTAAACTCTCCCTCAGTTTTGGGGCTGTGAATTTATCGGAACCAATCGCTGCGGCTTTAGAAACTGTGAATTTAGCAGCACAGGCAAAAGCGATTAAATTAGATGTGTTACTAGAGCCATTAAAGGCTTATGTCAGAGGGGATGCAGGCAGATTACAACAAGTCATCTGGAATTTACTCTCAAATGCCATCAAATTTACCCCCCACGGTGGACAGGTAACAGTGCAACTCACTTGTATTAATAACCATGCACACATTCAAGTGAGTGATACTGGTAAAGGCATCCAAGCAGAATTTTTGCCATTCGTGTTTGAGTTATTCCAACAACAGGATAGTTCCACAACTCGGAATTTTGGTGGGTTAGGGTTGGGGTTGGCGATCGCACGTAAAATTATTGAAGCACATGGGGGGAGTATCAATGCTGCCAGTGCCGGAGAAGGACAAGGGGCAACCTTTACGGTACAGTTACCTTTAATGTCTGCATTAAATCTCCATACTCCTGATGATTCCGACTCTCAAAAACTGAGTATAGAAAATCTCCGCGTGGTGGTGGTTGATGATGAGGCCGATTCCCTCGAACTGCTGAAGGTAATACTGGAACAAGAAGGCGCACTTGTCAAAGAAGTATTATCTCCGATTAAAGCCCTACCTTTGTTAGCTACAACACCATTCGATTTGCTAATCAGTGACATTGGAATGCCAGACATGGACGGCTACACTTTTATTCATCAAGTGCGTCATCTAGTACCCCAATTTAACCGAGATATTCCCGCGATCGCTTTGACTGCTTTTGTTGGGGAGACAAATAAACGTCAAATCCTCGCGGCGGGATTTCAAGCACACCTAGCTAAACCAATTGAACCGCAACTACTACTAGATGCGATCGCTACATTAATCACTTGACATTCCTCGAATTAATTTGAGCCTAGTACAACAGTGAAATGCTACAACATTGGATCTAATGTATTTTATAGTGATTTTCACTTGGGTAAAATACAAATTTATCTGCGTTTATCCGCGTCCATCTGCGGTTAATTATTTTTCTTATACCTCGCTGAGTCGAGAACTGCTATATTTTGTTTGATTAATTAAAATAGATTTTTTCATATTAGTAATTTTACCGAAACTTTATAAAAATTAATTTTTATTCTTTTGTATATAAAAATCAGAATATATTTCTCAACAAACCTGGACAAATACTCGAAAAACCAATATCTATAAAATTAGATTACCGTAGAGTAATCATGCAATGACATGGTTTACAATACATAATCCATCCCAAAATTTATCTAAAAATATTGTGTATAGACGAATGTATGCGCCTACTAAACTGAAATTTTCTCCCTCACACTTAGTCACTATCACAGTACTACTAACCTTACTTTTATTTATTCCGCAAATTTGGCTGAATTGGCAAGCATATTATAATTTTAATAATATTACTAAAAATGAATTTAGATTACAAAAACTAAGTGATGAAATTGTTTATCTTGATGAAGTATTAACCATGTCGGCCAGGATGAATGCTGCCACAGGTAACACAATGTGGGAAAAACGATATCGTCAATTTGAACAAAAACTAGATGGAGCTATTCAAGAATCTATTAAATTAGCACCTCAAGCATATAACAGTGAAGATGCTAAAAAAATTGATGTGGCTAATCAGAAGTTAGTGAAAATGGAATATCAATCTTTTGATTTAGTGAAGGATAATAAACAACAAGCAGCACAACAACTACTTTCTAGCCGTGAATATGAAAATCAAAAGCAAATTTATGCTGATGGTGTTGCCAAAAGAAGATTGAATATAGCATTAGAATTACAACAACAAGTTGTTTATTATCGCCAAAAAATATTTTGGGCAATTTTAGGGTCTATCATCAGTTTAATATTGCTGATTCCCTCATGGCTATTGGTATTGAGATTGTTACAGGAATATTTAAAAGCCAAAAAAATTGCTCAACTTGCCTTAGAAGAAACTAATTTGGCGCTAGAAACAAAAGTTGCAGCCAGGACAGAAACATTAAACCAGAAAAATATAGAACTAGAAAATACCTTGCAAGAACTACAAAGTACTCAAATACATTTAATTCAAACTGAAAAGATGTCTTCTCTTGGTCAGTTAGTTGCTGGTGTGGCTCATGAAATTAATAATCCTGTTAATTTTATTTACGGTAATTTAAAATATGCGCGGGAATATACTCAGCAATTAATGGATTTAATGAATTTATATCGACAAGAATATTCGGTTACTAATTCGCAAATAAATACTAAATTTAAAGAGTTGGATATAGAATTTATTTTGGATGATTTGCCTAAAATTTTATCATCAATGGAAGTTGGTGCTGATCGTATCCGCGAGATTGTACTAACATTACGTAACTTTTCTCGTCTTGATGAAGCCGAAATGAAACCTGTAGATATTCATGAAGGTATTGACAGTACTTTGTTAATTTTACAGTATCACCTGAAAGGTAAGACTGGTCAGCAAGAAATTAAAATCATTAAAGACTATTGTGAGAATTTACCTCAGATTGAATGTTATGCAGGTGGGTTAAATCAGGTGTTTATGAATATATTAAATAATGCTATTGATGCCCTAAGAGAAAAGGAAGTTGAAGAATTAAAGCAAAAAATTAAACAACAGACTAGTTATATTCAGATCCAAACACAAGTTAAAAACGAAAAATATATAATTATTCGCATTAAAGATAACGGTTTTGGTATACCAGAGGAAGTTAAAAGTAAACTATTTGACCCATTTTTTACTACTAAACCTGTGGGTAAAGGTACTGGCTTAGGATTATCTATTAGTTATCAAATTATTGTAGATAAGCACAAAGGAAATATTATCTGTAATTCTTCATCAGGTAATGGTACAGAATTTGTGATTGAGCTTCCTATCAAGCATATATGGGAATCTGATTTTGTTTCCGAATCTAGTTGTGTAGATAGGGAATAGGAAAGAAGCTTTATCTGGGTGTAGTATTTTTTTAAATAAAATATAGTTCCCAGGGTTAATTTATTACTTTCATCTTAAAATTCGCATAGTCAAAGGATAGCGATAATGTTCTCCGTGATAAGCTTTGATACCAGCAAATGTAACTAAAAATGATTGTAATAAAAATAAGGCAATAATTAAAAATGTCCAGACCAGAAGTAACCCATCTAACACCGATTTGACTTCATTGACTGCACCATTAGTTGTGATGGCAATACCACAGCTACCCAAAACGAGTAGTAAAGAAAAAATAATCACCACTAAAGTATATAAAGTTAAGGAAATTTGAAAGTTTAAAGATTCTCTACCTTGAAAGTCAATCCAAGGATATTTAGCTTTTTTCAGTCGCCAAATGACCAAGGGTAATAGAATATTCAATGGTAAATACAAGGGAATACCCAGAAAAACCAATCCAAATAACAATAGCCATGCTACTAAAGCCGAAAGATGACATAACATCGCCCATGTACGCATTTGTTTTTGGACTTGTTTTCTCATGGCTTGTGAATGAGGAGATGGATAAATAGAATCTCTACTTACCACACTACCGTTAAACTAGCAGGAGAAAAGTTTAAAATTTAAGTATTTCTCGCTCATAATTTTCGGGTAAAGGTTCTACTTCCCAGACGATACCTTCCCCTGGTTCTAAAGCCACTTCAACAAACAGTTGTTCGACTGCGGTTGTAGCTATATCTTCGTTGTTGGGAAATGGCTGTAAGTCTTCTGTTAGCAGGCGCAGTTTAAAACCGCCGGGAATGGCTGCGCCGACTGTGGCGTTACGCAACTCAAACCGCCAATAAGGTGAGTCTGGTTCGCCTTGGGGGATAATTGTCAGTTCGTAGATTTGTCCGGCGATCGCTAACTGCCGTGATATATTTGCCTCAGTTGCTCTATCTTCGACACTCCGCGCCGCCGCACTTAATTCTAAATTCCATCGTTCCCAACCAATTGCTTGAGCAAGTTGCGATACACCACTTTCTAACCATTGCAACACAGAACGCTGTTCGGGTAAATTAATCCGACGTTCATATAAATTTTGTCGCCAACCGCTATGTTCAATTAACCCACCCCACAGTTGAAAAGGAATCGCTAACCGAGGGGTGATGACTTCCGCATTACCGAGGCGGTTAATTAAGTTTTGGGCTTGGGCTTGTGGTAGGGTGGGAATTACCGCAACAGTGGTGCGTGTTGCTTCGGCTGGACAAAATTCCCGCGCCACAGCTAAAACACTGATATCAGTAATTATCTCACTAGCATTGAGAGAATAGGTGCGATCGCCTGGATCATAATTACCCTGCTGCTTGAGTTGGGTGTGAGTACAATAACCCCAAACCCTGACATAACCTGCATCTGCTTCTACTTGCACCGCCAAATAATAATCTCCCACCCAACTCGGTAAATCTATCCATTCTTGGGGTACACGTAATTCACTGAAATCAATATTTTCACTGGGAACTAAGATAAACCTTGTTGCATCTACTGTAACAGCAGTTCCATTTACCAGTTCCCAAAAACTGGATAATGCAGTGGTAGTTGGCCAAACCTTTGCCTGTGGTGTAAAGTCCTCCTGTAACCAAGGTAAGACAGCATTCAGGCAAAGTTCATTCAAATAAGCTTGATATTCCGCAGTGGGATGAGAAAAAGCCTGACTACCTTGGGTAAATTCGGAAATCTCTAAAATTAAGTCTGTAGAATTAGCAAAAGTAACAGTCATAGCGGTTTCTCCAGGGAAAGGTTTGGCTTGTTTTGGCGCTACTAGGGAACATTCTCTTTCCCGCACAGGCTACAAAGAATTTAGCTAGAAGATGGACTGTAGTAATTTTGTAGCCATTCTTCCATCACAGCACTCATACTTTTAAGTAAGTCTGATGTCAGAGAAATATGCAGGCTATCTTGGCACCAATTAGCTAAAGACCGCAACAAAACCTCCTTAGCTTTCGTCAGTCGCCGGGAAACAGTATACTGCTTGATATCTAATTGTTTGGCGATCGCATCTTGATTGAGTTGCTTTGCGTAGTATAGTTGCAATATTTCCTGAATTTGGGCTTCTAATTGAGCGATCGCAGTTGATAATACTTGGTTAATCTCGCCTTGCTGTTGGCTTTTAGTTTGGGCTTCTTCTTGGGCGATGATTTCGTTAATTAACGATTCTTGTGTCCCCGGTAAATTATCCAATAACTCAAATCCATCATCACCGCCTAGAGAAACATTCAGAGAATCGGGGGTGGGATAAAGATATTTACGGACAGCTTTTGCCGCACTGAGTAACCATTTTTCCAGAGTTGGAGAATTAGCAGGTTGGCTGGTTTGGGAATTGTAGAATTTGGCGATCGCTTCCCAAGTGGCATCATCTGGGCGAGATAATTGGCGAGAATTACCTGCTTTGCTGGGAACATACAAAGTTTTAAACCCATTCCAAGCCAAAACATAGGCGTGAATTGTCTCAGGAGATAAACCAGCATTTTGCAAAGATTCTACCAACCGCTTTTGACTGGTTTTGCGTAACAAACCCCAATCGCTACAGATATCAACTTCTTGACGCTGGCGCAAAGTTTCGCGGATAGCAGTACTAAAAATCAGACTGGCGTAGTTTTTTAAGGTACTGCTTTGGGAAGGATTAAAATTTTTTAAGACAAGTTCAACTTGAGCGATCGCAATTTGGAAACAATCCGCCAATTTAAACTGGCTACTGGTGAAAGCTGCACTGGTTTTTTGCGATATCCAATAACAAGGTTCTTGTAAATAAGCTGTGAGATGTTGTCTCGCTAAAGCGGCGGCGGCTGAATCTTGCCAAAACTTATACCAATACAGCACCCAAAAATATTCCGAATTTTCTTTTGGTATTTGCTGAAGACAACTTTGGATGCTGCGACGCAAGCGTGATTCCGTCGCCCACCGACTGAAGCGATCGCCTTCAAACTGCACAAAAGTTGAAAAAATTTCAATAATGCTTTGTCGAGGTTGCATAAAAAAATTACAAGTCGACCGATAAAATAACGAAGCCTGCACAAACTTTACTACAAGGCTAGGAAATTTTGGACAATTTTTATCCGGTTTCAGGGGAGTAGCAATAGAACAAGTAATTGGTAGATGCACCCTGATAACTAATTCCCCTGGCTGGTTTACACCAACTGGGGGATTTTTTTTGCCTTGATTTCCTAAATCAGCAAAATTTTATCCGGTTTCAGGGGAGTAGCAATAGAACAAGTAATTGGTAGATGCACCCTGATAACTAATTCCCCTGGCTGGTTTATACCAACTAGGGGATTTTTTTGCCTTGATGGCCTAAATAATGTGACTTTGAAAACCTTTGGCGTAAGTCCTGTAGCTGTTAAATAGTTTAATCTTTCATCGCCATAACTTTGGGAGTTTCTGGTTGTAGTAAGCCATTTAACAGTGATGCTGGACGGTGGGTATAAGGCCAAGCAAAGGCGTGGCGAAAAGCCGCTTCTTGACAAGCTTGTAACTGTGCAAAGCTAATAATGTCGTAAGTCAAGAGATTTTCATATTCAAATGGCAAACGGACATTGTGTAACCCAGCATTATCTGTACAAATCGCAATATCTACCCCAGCTTCAAAACAACGGTCAAAAACTAATTTGAGTTGGCGGATATCTTGTAAAGTACCTGTTTTAATGTATGTGGTTGGACAAACTTCTAAACACTGTCCGCGTCTGGCAATTTCTGGAAGTAACTCTGGAGACAATAACGGAATTTGGATACCGTGACCAATGCGTTTGAGATAAGGTAAAAGTTCTGGGTAACAACCGGCCGTGGTTTCGTAAAGGTGTCCGGTAGTGTTCACACCTTGCGATCGCGCATAATCATACAAACTAATCCATTCTTGCAGGCGATCGGCGTAATAGCTATCACCCCCAGCCACATCTATTCCACACACATATTGTCTGTTCTCCACAGCCAAATCAATAATCGCCTTATTCACCTCAAACGGCAAGCGCGAGTGCATACACAGAATTTGACTCGTCACAATCGGACATTCTTGAATATGACTCGCTTTACCCACCACATCCACAATTTCTGCCATTTTGTCAATTCGTTGTGATTGACTCAGATGTTCTGGTGTCCGTAGGTATGGAGTATAGCGCAGTTCCAGATAAGCCAAATTTTCAAATATATAAGCACCCCGCACCAAGCGATAAATAAAGTAAGGCAAAGTCTCCACAGTTTGCACACTTTCCACCAAAGTATGCAATTCCAAATATTCATCTAAAGTGTTACGAGGTCTGGTATAAAAATCTTCAAACTCCCCGTAGTTAGGAAAGCGAGAAATTAATTCTGTAGAATGTCGCTCAAAATATCGCCATAAAACGCGCGGTACAACGGAACCGCCCAAATGTCTGTGTAATTCAGCATGTAAAGCCATAGTAGTTTCTTTAGAAAATTTTATTAATGGTAACAAAAACATTAAAAAGAAACCTCTATACGGAGAGTAAGATTCTGTAAAGCTACGGTTAATTATTAGAATTTAGGCAAAAATTGCGAATTTTATAGTTAATAACTAGCAGAAAAGCAATCAGCAATTTGATTTGATTTTTGAATAAATTCCGTACAGAACAATTAAGACTTCTGTATACAGAAGTCTTAAGTCAAAACTTAACGATATTAAGGATGATAACTACAGCAGTTTTCATCTCAGTCAAGTAAATTTTTCTAGTCCTATAGGACTCATATTTGATTTCTGAGAAAAAATCGGTACACCCAGATCAGGCTTCTTTCCTACTCCCTACCTACACAACTAGATTCAGGAATCAAACCGTATTCCTATAGCTCCTAGCCTAAACGTTTGTCATCACAAGTAATTTGACAGATAACAGATATGATATTAATAGGTAAAAGCTGCTAGAGAAAGTGCGATCGCTACCCACTTTCTTTGACAAAAATATTACGTGTGAATTTATACTCGATATTATTTTCAGTATTAGCAACAAGTCACCACTCCTAGAGTTTGTTTCTTGAGTGACTTGACATATTTAGCTGTATATGTATAGAATAGCGATTTGTGGAAACTTTACCTCATAATATAAACGCTTGGCTAACGTCATTGTCATAGGTGCTCAGTGGGGCGACGAAGGGAAGGGTAAAATCACCGACTTACTCAGCCGTTCCGCAGATGTAGTGGTACGTTACCAAGGGGGTGTCAATGCTGGGCATACAATCGTAGCTCAGAACCAAACTTTTAAACTCCACCTGATTCCCTCTGGTATTTTGTATCCAGATACCGAGTGCATCATTGGCTGTGGGACAGTCATTGATCCACAGGTTTTGATTGCAGAACTCGACCAACTAGAAAAACTCAATATTTCCACTGCCAAACTGTTGATATCTGAAACAGCCCATGTCACGATGCCATACCATCGGTTGATTGACAAGGCATCAGAAGAACGGCGGGGAAGCCATAAAATCGGGACAACCGGTCGAGGAATTGGCCCAACTTATGCTGATAAATCAGAGCGTACAGGCATCAGAGTTTTAGATTTGATGGACTCAGAAGGTCTGCGCGACCAGTTAGAGTGGACAATCAATTATAAAAACGTCATTTTAGAAAAACTTTACAACCTGCCGCCTTTAGACCCAAAAAAAATCATTGACGAGTATTTGGGTTATGCCGATCGCTTGCGTCCTTACGTAATTGATACATCGTTGAAAATATACGATGCCATTCTGCGAAGACGCAACATCTTGTTTGAAGGAGCGCAAGGTACACTCCTGGACTTAGATCATGGCACTTATCCCTATGTTACCTCCTCTAACCCCGTAGCAGGTGGAGCTTGCGTAGGTACAGGATTAGGGCCGACAATGATAGATCGGGTAATTGGCGTATCTAAAGCCTATACAACCCGTGTGGGAGAAGGGCCTTTCCCCACAGAGTTGCATGGAGAGTTAGGTGAACATTTGTGCGATCGCGGCGCAGAATTCGGCACAACCACCGGACGTAAGCGGCGCTGCGGCTGGTTTGATGCCGTAATTGGTCGCTATGCCGTCCGCATTAACGGGATGGATTGTATGGCCATCACCAAACTTGACGTGCTTGACGAATTAGAGGAAATTCAAGTTTGCGTCGCCTACGAAATAGATGGCGAACGCTGCGAACATTTCCCCACCAGTTCCCGTCAGTTTGCCCGTTGTCGCCCCATCTACAAAACCTTACCAGGATGGCAGCAGTCTACAAGTGACTGCCGTACCTTAGAAGACTTGCCACAGCAAGCCCTAGACTACCTAAAATTCTTAGCAGAATTAATGGAAGTCCCAATTGCGATCGTCTCTTTAGGCGCAAGCCGCGATCAAACCATAATTGTAGAAGACCCCATTCACGGCCCCAAACGTGCATTACTACACGCTGACGGCACACCTGCCTCCTTGCTGAGTGCATAGTATTTAGTCATTCGTCATTGGTCATTCGTCATTAGTAAATGACAAAGGACAAATGACAAAGGACAAATGACAAAGGACAAATGACAAAGGACAAATAACATGACTGTGACAGTTGAATCTCAAAAACGCCCAGAAGGCAGTAAGCCAAATGCTTTACGTCGTTCTGGTTTAATCCCCGCCAACTTATACGGACATAACGGTTCTGAATCTATTTCTTTGGTAGTTGATGCCAAAGAAGTTGAACGCCTGCTCAAAAAAGCAGCTGTGAACAAAACCGAAATTGAACTCAACATTCCTGAACTGCAATGGACTGGTAAAACAGTTTTAAAAGAAGTTCAAGTCCACCCAGCTAAGGGTACACCTTATCACTTGAGTTTCTATGCTGGTGCAAAACGCTAGAACAATTGCATTATTTGTTTTTCTAGATAGTTTAACTGTGAAATAATTGCTGATGATGCCAGGGGTGAAACCCTGGTTTTTTGTTAAGCTACTAAAGATGAAAAAGGGGCTAGAGGCACTAGGGATTAGGGTCTAGAGGTTAGAGGTTGGAGGTTAGAGGTTAGTTTTTTTCAAAAACATAAAAATATATCTTTTTCCTTCGTTCTAGCCCCTAGCTCCTAGTCTCTAGTCCTAACACTATAAAAACATCATTCTTTCCTAGCCCCTAGTCCCTAGCCTCTAGTCTCTAACTATAAAAAAATCATTCTTTCCTAGCCCCTAGCCCCTAGCCTCTACCAACAAAAATATGACAGAAGTAACTCTTCCACCTTTAATTCAGCAAATGTTACAGCCTGAGTTTTATCCCCACCCTGTAACAGAACCAATTCGACTCAGCCAAACCCACGTTTCTTATGTGCTGTTAACAGGAAACTACGCCTATAAGCTGAAAAAACCCGTGAATTTTGGGTTTTTGGATTTTTCGACTTTGGAGAAACGACAGCATTTTTGTCAGGAAGAATTACTACTAAATCAACGGGGCGCGGCTGAATTATATTTGGAAGTTTTACCCATCACCCAAGAAGGCGAAAAATATCATTTAGGCGGCGCAGGTGAGCCTGTAGAGTATGTACTCAAAATGCGCGAGTTTCCCCAAGAAACACTATTAAGTAACTTGTTTGCCCAAGGCAAGTTAAATGAAGCGCATTTAGAAGAATTGGGTCGGGTTGTGGCGCAGTATCATGCTAAAACCGAGACAAATGATTATATTCGCAGTTTTGGCGAAGTTCCGCAAATAAGGGCGGCGTTTGATGAAAATTACGAGCAAACGGAAAAATATATCGGCGGCCCCCAGACACAACAGCAGTTTGATGACAGCAAAGCTTATACTGATAAATTTTTTGCCGAAAGACAAGAATTATTCCACACAAGAATGCAAAATCACCGCATTCGAGAATGTCATGGCGACTTACACCTGCGGAATATTTGTCTATGGCAAGATAAAATTCTCTTATTTGATTGCATAGAGTTTAACGAACCGTTTCGCTTTGTCGATGTCATGTTCGATATTGCTTATGCGGTGATGGATTTAGAAGCGCAAGCACGTCCAGACTTGAGTAATGCTTATTTAAATACCTATCTAGAGCAGACTGGCGACTGGGAAGGCTTAGAGGTATTACCAATATATTTAAACCGACAGTCTTATGTCCGGGCGAAAGTCACGTCATTTTTATTAGATGATCCTGGTGTACCAGCAGAAGTTAAACAAGAAGCAGCACAAACCGCCGCCAAATATTACAAGCTGGCTTGGGAATATACTCAACCCAAACAAGGAAGCCTAATTTTAATGTCGGGCTTGTCGGGTTCAGGGAAGAGTACAACCGCAAAATATTTGGCGCGACAATTGAACGCCATTCATATTCGCTCTGATGCGGTGCGGAAGCATTTGGGTGGCATTTCTTTGGCGGAACGGGGTGGTGATGATTTGTATACGCCGGAAATGACGCAAAAAACTTATGCACGGTTGTTAAACTTGGGAACTATACTAGCTAATCAAGGTTTCACTGTGATTTTAGATGCTAAGTATGACCGACAACAACAGCGACAAGAAGCTATTTCCCAAGCGCAACAGTATCAACTGCCTCTGCAAATTGTTCACTGTACAGCGCCCGTAGAAGTAATTCGAGAACGTCTCATTCATCGTACTGGTGATATTGCTGATGCTACGGTAGATTTATTAGCATCACAACTCAAGCAAGTGGAAACTTTTAGTGCAGCAGAAACACCTTACGTCCATACTTGGGATACAACTCAAGCAAACGAGGCACAATTAAAACTTCTGCGCGAGAAAAGGGTTTAAAGGGCAAGGGGGTAAAAGGTATTTGTAAAAATTTTCTCCCTACCCTACCCCCTGGTTACTGAGCGCAGTCGTTCGCGGAGCGTCTCGCAGAGAAGTACACCCCTATACATTTACACCCTTAGTAAACTCATGGCGAAAAATAACAACTTATTTAATTTCACCCCTGACTTTATTTCTCAATTAATTTTTGGGTCATTTTTAACGTTCATCTTGATATTGACGGGTTCCCCGACCTCCCTGAGTATTTTCTTGGGCATTCTGGGTGGATTTAGCTTGGGCTGGCTTACTAGTGCCAGTAAAACTAGTCCCCAAGCGCCAACCATAGCCTCTTCTGATGGTATTGATGCGGGGCTGAAATATTGGTTATTGTTCTTGCTGGGCTTTGTGTGGTTGGGCTATTCAGCACCAATGAGTATTTTACTAGGGGGAATAGGTGCTGTTGGTGGCGGTTGGATTATTGCTTGGTGGGGCAGCAAAGAAGAAACGAGAACTCAGCTACCGCAAAGTTTAATTGAGGGAGAGGAAACCGTAGGTGAAAGATCCACTAAACAACAAAAAAGAAGACCAACTCGCCGCTTCCGTCGCGCTAGAGGGATTAATTTAAGATTTTGGCAGAGGTAGTGCGATGGGAACTTATATCGTGTCCAGTCAAAGACTTATCATCCAGACCGCAGAGGAAGCAGAGGAGAAGGTTTTAAGGTTTCTGCACAGATTCTCGGAATCACCACTCACTGCGTAATACCAATTCTATGTGAGTCTGCATTTAACCTTCATATTTCTTCTTTCTTTGTGTTCTACCCTTCTCCCAAAGGGAGACGCTACGCGAACGGGAAGCCGCTATCGCGTCTATGCGCCCTTTGTGGTTCGTTCTTTAATTCAGTGCATCTTCATACAGAATTGGTATAAGTCCTATTACTTATGAACTAGTCCAGCAATGGCGGTGATTAATTTGGCAGGATCGGCGGGTTTGGCGATGTGCAGTTGAAATCCGGCTGCGAAGACTAGTTGTTGTGTTGTCTCAGCAGCATAAGCAGTAAGGGCGATCGCAGGAATTGTACCACCTTGATCAGCCGGCAGCGATCGCACTTTGCGAATCAACGCATAGCCATCAACATCGGGCATCCCTAAATCACTTAAGAGTAAATCTGGGGGCGACTGGGCGATGGCTTCCCAGGCTGTATGGGCAGATGCAGCTGTGGTGACGATGGCTCCTTGCTGTTCCAAAAAAAATGCCATAAATTCCCTTGTATCTACATCGTCATCCACAATTAACAGTTTGATGCCTTCCAGGGGCTGAGAAATCAAAGAAAAGGGATAGGAATTACCCACTAATTTTTTTTCGGCTATGACTAATTCTTGATTTGCTGGCTGGGCTGGTAAACAAACTGTAAATGTTGCGCCTTGTTCTTCCCCTGGACTTTCTGCCCAAACTCTGCCACCATGTAACTCAACTAATTGGCGAACAATTGCCAAGCCTAGCCCTAGTCCGCCTGATCTGCGCGTAATGCTGCTATCTGCTTGACGAAAATATTCAAATACGAATGGTAAAAATTCCCCACTAATACCTTTACCTGTATCCTGAACTTGGATTTGGGCTTGGGAACCTACTTGGGTTAAATACACATTCACTTGGCCGCCATCTGGGGTAAATTTGACAGCGTTCGATAACAAATTCCAAACAATTTGTTGCAAACGACTGCTATCACCTTTTACTTGTCCAATGTTGGCATCAAGATGCAGTTGAATTTGAATTGATTTGGCTTCTGCGGCTAATTGCACTGTTTCTAAGGCTGCTTCAATGGTCGAAGCAAGGTTAACATTTTCTAAATTCAGTGATAATTTACCGCGCAGAATGCGAGAGATATCTAATAAATCATCAATGAGTTGCACCTGCAATTCGGCGTTGCGTTCTATTGTTTCTAAGGCGCGAAGACTGGCGGCTTCGTTGAGGGTGCGTTTACGGAGTAGCTTTGACCAACCCAAAATCGGATTGAGGGGCGATCGCAGTTCATGGGAAACTATAGCGAGAAATTCATCTTTAATGCGGTTGGCTGACTCTGCGGCTTCTTTGGCTTGCTGACGTTCTGCGGCTAAGGCTAAAGCTTGATCTCGTAAGTGCTTGTATTCCTGCACTCTAAAAGTTAAATCAGTCACATCTTGAATCGAAAACAGTGCATAAAACCCATTACCTTCTAATGCGGGTACAGACGTTACGGTTGTGTGTTGAATGCGGTATTTATCTTGCGGTAACGCTACAGGAATCACATATTTATGCAGTTGTGAAGAAAAAATTGTCGGCGGCCCACCTTCAAAAATTTGCTTTAAGCGAATTGCATAACGAGGTTGATGCAAATGGGGAAAATAATCATTAATTGAGTTACCTAAAATCTGATATCTGGGGATTTTTGTCCATTCTTCTAAAGCACAATTCCAAAATAAAACGGTGTGTTCCGAATCTAAGATAAAAGTTCCCAAAGGAATTTGGTCTAACAAGCTATATTTTTCTTGGGCTTGCTCAATTCTGTTCATCTGCTCACACTGTTTTTATTTGGTGCTGTTCAACCTAATAGGAATTGTCCGCCAATAGTGATATTTCTTCGTCAATCACATGGATTAACGCATCAAATGTTCCTACTTCAAAAATTAAAATAATATCACCAATCAGTTCTAATTGTGCAATTGTAAACCGGGCTTGCGCTAGTAGAATTTTAGTTGCCTCACTAGCATTAGCAGGTAATAATAAATTATCAATCTTATCCTCTAAATATACAGGCAAAGCGTAATTCATGTGTTGCTTTAACACATTACTAATGGAACCCATCACACCATTAATCACAATATTACCAACCTCAGTAAGTGTGCCAATTTTTACTGCATCTAAATCATCTGATCCAGGCTCTTCACCAGTCAAAACTGACACCAAGGCTGAGGCGCTTTCTGTAGGAAAAATTAATCCAGCAGTGCCATAAAATGAGCCTGTAAAGTTTAGTTTGACAGATGCTAAACTCGTATCATTAAATCGGCTATTTAATTCTTGGTAAGCTGCCGTTGCTGTTAAAATTTTTACAAAAGGAATTTCTAAGTGAATGTGGGAATCCACCATTTCATTGAGTAAACTGGCGGCTCGACCAACTCCAATATTGATTAATTCTTGTAAAGCATCTAGTTGATCTGCTGTCACATTCATCGGAATTTATTCCTTGGTTTTAATAGCTTGCTGTACTGCTGCGCGTAATTCTTGTTCTTTGGGTGGTTTATTAATAAAATTAACTGCTCCTAAGCTGTAACTTTGATTGCGGGCGCTTTCTTGAATATCTGCGGAAATGATAATTGTGGGAATGTTTAAGCCTTCATCTTGTAAAGCCTGGAGAAATTCAAACCCGTTCATTTCTGGCATTAGTAAATCAGCCAACACACAATTAGGCTGAGATTGATGAACTATTTCTAATCCTTCACGTCCATTACTGGCTTCTAATATTTCATATCCATCTACTTGCAGAAACTTCCGAATCATTCTGCGAGAAAAAGCCGCATCATCAATAATTAACACTAAGCTCATCAGCCTGTTCCTGAAAAATTTATTTGCTTATATTTCTTTATTGTAAATTTGTGATTTCGCCTAGAAGTCTTGTTAAATAAAACGCAGAGTTTTGCAATTATTTTTAATTTTTATATAAATTAATTTTATATTTTTTCAACAAAATCAACATACCCTCAAGCAACATATAGTGCTGAAACTATAATGCTACTTTGAGGATACTTTTGTCAAACTTATTAGGCTTTGGAAACATAATCTATGGTTGACTGAGCTTGCCGTAACCAGTGTAAAACGGTTGTGTGGTGAATTTCGGTAACACGTTCAATTTCTCGTAGGCTCATCCCCTTGAAATACATTTTTAAACAAAGTTGCTTGATATCGTTTGAATAGCTCCAAGAATGGTAAGATTCGAGAAACTGACGACCACAATGTTTACATTTGTAGCATTGTCGATTTTTACGATGACCATTCTTTGTAGTTTGCGTTGATTGACAACGGGGACATTGCATACTCTAGATTTAATTGCTGGAAGAGATAATCATTATCTTTTCAGCATTAACTACTGTGGGCATCTTGCTGGCGAAATATATCTATTGATTTAAAAAATATTAAAATTAAGACAAAAGATATAGCCATCTTATTTGAGATATAAATCAGGGATTCCAGAGAGACAAGGGGGATAGATGTTTGTAAATCATTTAGGATTGCTATATAGGTTTATCATCTCTGAATCCAATGGAGTTAACAGAAATTGACAACGAGGATCTAGAAGCATTTCTTTTAGAAAGCTATGAAAGTTTGACTCAAATTGAAAGCGATATTATTGAGCTAGAGAAAGCATCTGTTAATCGAGCAGCGTTAGATAGAATTTATCGCTCACTTCATACACTCAAAGGAAACTGCGGCTTTTTGCCATTTCCTAAGTTAGAATCACTGGCTCATGCCGGAGAAAGTTTAATTTCATATTTGCGTGAAGATACAAAGCAATCATTGGTTAACAGCGATCGCAACTTTACAGCCACACCACAAATTATTACTGCCTTACTCCAAACCGTAGATAGCATCCGTCAGTTGCTATCTCAAATTCAAACAACCAAGCAAGAAGGTGATGCAGATTATTCTACACTTATTTGTGCTTTAGCGAAACTACAAGAAAATCAACAGGTAATTACTGTATTATCATCATCGCCAGAAACCGAAGAAAGCACCATCACTGGAGCAGAATCAGCTTATATCCGCGTAAGTGTGAGTTTACTAGATCAACTAATGAACTTAGTCGGGGAACTGGTTTTAACCCGTAACCAAGTCATAGGTTTATCCCAGAGGTATAAAGATAGTAACTTGACAGCAACTTGCCAGCGCCTAAATTTAATTACTAGCCAATTGCAGGAAGGAGTAATGAAAACTCGCCTGCAACAGATGAGTACAATTTGGCAAAAATTCCCCAGAGTAATTCGAGATTTAGCGATCGCGCACGGTAAACAAGTGGCTGTCGAAATTCAAGGAGCCGATACAGAAGTTGATAAAAGCATTATTGAAGCGATTAAAGACCCCTTAACCCATTTAGTCCGCAACTGTATTGATCATGGCATAGAATCACCAACTGAGCGCCATGCTGCTGGTAAATCACCCACAGGTAAGATATCTTTGAAAGCCTGTTATGAAAACAGTAAAGTCAACATTGAAATTAGCGATGATGGGCGTGGTTTATCGCCAACACAACTCAAAATGCGGGCGCAGAAACTAGGTTTACTTACCTCTGCACAAGCTGAGACAATGAGCGATGCAGCAGCCATTAATTTAATTTTCTTACCTGGCTTTTCCACCGCCGCCCAAGTAACAAACATTTCTGGGCGCGGCGTGGGGATGGATATTGTTAAAAGTAATATTGATAAAATTAACGGCAGTATTGAAATTGAAAGTCAGCCCGGACAAGGAACTAAATTTCAACTTAAAATTCCCCTGACATTAACAATTATTCCCGCATTAATTGTCAATAGTAACGGCGATCGCTACGCCATCCCCCAAGCCAGCCTACAAGAATTAGTGCGCCTAGAACCAGAGCAAGCACACAACCAAATTGAAACATTTTACGACGTACCTGTATACCCCCTGCGAGGAAATCTCATCCCCATTGTTAACCTCAATCAAATCCTACACCCATCAAACCCTCCCCACTCCCAACTCCCAACTCAGCACTCAGCACTCAGCACTCAGCACTCAGCACTCACCCTAGTAGTTATCCAAGCCGACAACTATCAATATGGACTAGTTGTAGAAGCAGTGGAAGACATTCAAGATATTGTAGTTAAACCTTTAGGTAAACAGTTGCAAGCTATATCTGTGTTTATGGGTGCGACAATTATGGGCGATGGCAGAGTAGCATTAATCATTGATGCGGTAAATTTGGCAAAACAGGCTGGACTGTATGAAAAACGGCAGCTATTGTCCAGTAATTCTGATGCAAACATTCCCACAGAACAAGAGGAACACCAATTAATTTTACTATTTCAAGGGCCGCAAGGCGCATTGATGGGTATTCCCGTGGCGATCGCTTTTCGCTTAGAAGAAATTCCCTCTACTGCCATTGAAAAAGTCGGTAATCAAGATGTAGTGCGGACTGCTGACAGAATTTTACCTGTAATTGACCTGCAAAAAATCTTTCCGAGTCAGCAGCCAACCCCGAATAAAGAAACCGAAAAACTGCAATTAGTGATTGTTTCTCCCCAAGCCGGATTAAGTGTGGGCTTAGTTGTGGAGCGCATTCTTGATATTGTAGAAGAACCACTGACAGTTAAAGGTATCCCTAGTAGACCAGGAGTTTTGTTTTGTGCTGTGATTCAAGGACAAATCACAGAAATATTAGATATAGAGGCAGTGATTAACATGGTTAACCCTTATTTGTTGCAAGTGAGCGATCGTGGTTGAACAACAACTCTGCACTTTTTGGTTAAATAAAACTTACTTTGGCATTGATGTGCGCCATGTTCAAGAAGTCATTCGTCCCCAAGCCATAACTCCTGTACCTTTAACACCGCCAGATATTTGTGGGTTAATTAACTTGCGTGGACAAATTATTACTGTCATCGATTTGCAACAACGCTTAGATATGGGTGAACCTGCTAGGCGGAACCTTCAACCAGAAGCATCGCCGGGGTTTAATATCGTTGTATCTTCTGATCATGAGATAGTGAGTTTGCTGGTTGATGATGTTGGCGATGTCTTAGAGTTTCCCGAAAACACCTTTCAACCCCCACCCGCCAGCTTAAAAGGTAGAATGCGTGACATACTGGCGGGAGCTTACCCACTAGCAGCAGGGTTTTTGTTAGTTGTTGACACTGAAAAAATTCTCAACGTTAAAATCATTTAGGAGCTATTGGCAATGGCGACAAGTCGGACTGGCAAAACAGCCAACTCGAAATCTCCCACAGAAAACAATCAAACCACCACAGATATACAACTACAACCTTTATTAGCAGCCCTCAAAGCCGCCAAAAATGGAGATTTCACAGTCCGTTTAGCAGTTACTGATGATGGTTTAGGTGAAATTGCCACAGTATTTAATGAATGGGTGAGTTTGAACCACAATGTCAGCAACGAAGTAGCACGCATCGCCACAGAAATTGGTACAGAAGGTAAATTAGGTTCTCAAGCCGTAGTCAAAGGTGCGAAAGGTGCTTGGCAAGAATTAATCAACAACATCAATCAAATGTCTGCAAATATCTCCGAGCAGATTAAAAGCATTCAAGAAGTTACCCTTGTGGTGACTCAAGGCAATTTATCCCAGCACATCGCAGCCGAAAATGCCGGAGAATTTCAGCAGCTAACGGAAAATGCCAATCAAATGATTAGTCGTCTGCGTTCTTCTATCAAGCAAATGGCAGATGTAGCCACAGCCGTTGCATCCTCGGCGGAAGAACTCACCGCAGTCAGCAAAGAAATGACAGAAAACGCCAAACAAACCGCCGAACAAGCAACTTCCGCCTCCGCCTCAGCCGAACAAGTCAATCAAAATAGCATTACAGTAGTGACAGCAGTAGAGGAAATGGATGCCAGCATTCGAGAAATTGCTAAAACCGTTGCTGAAGGTGCAAAAGTCGCCAACCAAGCCGTTAAAACCGCCGATCGCACCAATGGGACAATAGATAAACTCGGTCAAAGTAGTATTGAAATTGGTAAAGTCATTAAAGTTATTACATCCATTGCCCAGCAAACCAACTTACTCGCACTCAACGCCACCATCGAAGCCGCTAGAGCCGGGGATGCAGGGAGAGGATTTGCCGTCGTCGCCAACGAAGTCAAAGAACTCGCCAAACAAACCGCCAGCGCCACTGAAGATATTAGTCAACGCATTGAAGCCATTCAAACTGATACCAAAGGGGCAATGACAGCCATCAGTCAAATTACTGAGATTATCCAGCAAATTAATGACCTGCAAAGCACCATTGCCAGTGCTATAGAAGAACAAACAGCAACCACCAACGAAATTGCCCGCAACATAGCCGAAGCCGCCAAAGGCACCACAGATATTGCCAAAAGTATCGGCATTGTCGCCCTGAATGCTCAAACCACCACCATTGGAGCCAGTAACACTTCCGCCGCCGCCAACGAATTAGCCCGGATGGCTGTAGATTTGCAAAAAATTGTCACGCAGTTTAAGTATTGAAGGGAGTGGGGAGTGGGGAGTGGGGAGTGGGGAGTAGGGAGTAGGGAGTGGGGAGTGGGGAGTAGGGAGTGGGGAGTGGGGAGTAGGGAGTGGGGAGTGGGGAGTAGGGAGTAAGGGTTTATACTGCAATACACTTCAGATAAGAAAACTAAATTAAAACAAAACCAACAAATAATGACTCAACAAAAAACTAAAAAATGATTTTGGAGGGGGTTTGGGGGAGAATCCCCCAAATCTTGTTCATTGTCTGATAGGTAAAACAGAAATCTTTGTGCCTATGCGTAAAACATTAAACTCTTGTTCTTAAAACTACACCATGCCAAAAATTCGGGTATTAGTTGTGGATGATGCGGTATTGGTTCGCAGTCGCGTCAGTAAAATTTTATCCAGTGATCCGCAATTAGAGGTAGTGGGAGTGGCGGCGAATGGTCGCATTGCCTTGGGCAGAATTCCGCAAGTCAACCCTGATGTTGTTCTCTTAGATGTGGAAATGCCCGATATGAACGGTTTAGAAACTCTGGCCGCCCTCCGTCCAATATATCCCCACCTACCAGTAATTATGTTCAGCACCTCCACATACGCTGGTGCGGCTGCTACTTTAGAAGCTCTTTCTTTGGGTGCTTCAGATTATGCCACCAAACCCAGTAATCTGGGGAGTGTGGAGGCTGCCAATGAACATATCCGCCAAGAATTAATTCCCAAAATTAAGTTATTTGGCGCAAGAATGGCGGCATTATCCCCGACTCATCAAAGTTCTGGTGTTGTTCTGCCCATCCCTAGCAAAAAAGCACCAGTAAATGTGGTAGCAATTGGAGTTTCAACCGGAGGGCCGAATGCACTAGCTGAATTACTGAGTAACATATCTGCCGATTTTCCAGTTCCAATTTTGATTGTCCAGCACATGCCACCGATGTTTACAAAGTTACTAGCTGAAAGATTATCTTCTAAGTGTCAACTTCCTGTCAGGGAAGGAGTTGATGGTGTGGAATTAGCTGCTGGCCAGGTATGGTTAGCACCAGGAGATTTCCATCTGATTGTGCAACGGGAGGGAACAAAGGTGCGTTTAGCCATTCATCAAGCACCCCCAGAAAATTCCTGTCGCCCTTCAGTGGATGTCTTATTGCGTTCAGTTGCCCAAGTTTACGGTGCAGGTGCGATCGCAGTTATGCTGACAGGTATGGGTCAAGATGGCTTACATGGCTGTCAGTGTATCCGAGAAGTTGGCGGACAAGTACTAGCCCAAGACGAAGCTAGTAGTGTGGTTTGGGGAATGCCCGGTTTTGTGGTGAATGCTGGACTGGCAAATCAAGTTGTTCCCCTTGAACAAATGGCAGATGAAATTATCCAGCGTGTCAATTCTGTTCCCAGGTTAGGTCTGTTATGAAACAGACAATGAGGATCAATACTGGGGATTTTGACTATTTACGGCAATTAGTTCATCAGCATTCAGCCGTAGTTTTAGATGGCGATAAAACTTATTTAGCGGAATTACATTTGCAGCCAATTGCTGAAGCAGCAGGATTTGAGACTATTACTGAATTAATTGCTCATTTGCGGCATCAGCCTGTGAGTGATTTACATATCCAAGCAATTGAAGCATTAGTTACTAACGAAACTTCATTTTTCCGCGATACCTATCCCTTTGAAGCTTTGAAACAATTGGTATTGCCAGAGTTAATTAAAAAACGACGCATTGAGCGATCGCTGAATATTTGGTGTGCGGCTTGCTCGCATGGACAAGAACCTTATAGTATTGCCATTCTCCTGCGAGAATACTTTCCTTTATTAGCTAATTGGTCTGTTAAAATTATTGCTAGTGACTTTTCTGGTAAAGTACTAGAACGGGCGAAAGCTGGGCGTTATAACCAATTAGAAATTAAACGTGGGCTGCCGAAAAATTTGCGCGATCGGTATTTTAAATTATTAGATAATGAATGGCAAATCCAAGATGAAATTCGGCAGAAAATTGAATTTCGGCAGATGAATTTAGTACATCCTTGGGCAGTGTTACCCCAGATAGATATTATTATGCTGCGGAATGTTTTAATTTATTTTGATATCAATACTAAGAAAAATTTACTCACCAAAGTTAGACAGCAATTAAACCCAGATGGTTATTTATTTCTGGGTAGCGGTGAAACTACAATCAATCTGCATCAATCCTTTGAACGTGTGCAGTTTGACAAAAGCATTTTTTATCGATTACGTCCAGTGGGTTTAGATAATGCGATCGCACTAGGACAGTAAGTCATTTTTGGCATTTATAGCAGTAGGTGTAGGTTGGGTGGAGGAACGGAACCCAACATTCACGCATACTTTGTTGGGTTACGCTATCCCTACACCCAACCTACTATTATCTTAACTGAACCGTATTGAGACATGTTAGGACAATTTGAAAGCGTGAATGCAGGAATAGTAAGATTTTTCCTCCTGCCTTCTGCTATATGATGAGTTTAAGGCTGGATCGTAGATTACTGCGTTAACACAGCCTGCACCCATGCGCTAATATTGTAAGGTGTCTTTCAAAATTAAAAGTATTTAAGTATTTATACTTAGTTAATTTTAAGTCACAACAACACCCAGAAAAAGTCCTGATCATCAGTTTGATAATGATCAAACCGATGCACCATACAAGTAAATTTTTAACAATTAACAATGGTAGAACGCCCAATTAAGAAATCGGAACGTCAAGCCCAAGCTAATACCGAAAACAATTCAGAAAATTCTGATTCTGCGCCTTCTATTGAATCTTATCCAAAACGCTCAAATTCTAGAGACAATCGCTCCTCTGGTAAAAGAAAAAAAGGTACAGCGAAGGAAGAAATTAAACCGCCAGTTAATCCTGCATTAGCGCGTGGGCCGAAACCAGTTAAACCTCCAGTGATTAAACCAGAACCAGAAACAGACTCAGAACCAGTCTCAGAAGAATCCCCCGCCGAATAATTAATTAAGCCAAGGTAAGATTTACCTTGGCTTAATTGTTGAGACCAGTTCATCTGCGGTTAATTTTTTCAATCTAATGCACTATTCTAGTCTAGACAATCCAGTAGGGTGTGTTAGGCGTAAGCCGTAACGCACCTAAAACTTGGTTGTAGATGCGTTACGCTGTCGCTAACACATCCTACGTACAAAGCCATTATTTAAAACCATTTATAGTAATATACTAATAAACTATTTATATACTTTCTTTCACATCATACTGCTACATTTTTCCCCTGAACTAAAAAGTATTCCACAAACTCTAGATAGAAAGAAAAAATTGTCTACGAATTGCAAAATTAGCCAACCTAGCAGGAACTGTAGAACGTTTGAGAATTGGTAAGCGGAGAAATTTACCTGTTAGTAACCTTCCTATTCCCTTTATTCTGGCTTGTATCCTTACAGAGAAAAAAGTGAAATAATCTACGCCATGATTTGTAGCATACATCGGCATAAAAGCAAGCTGATTGTATAGCACATCTGCTCTATGAGTTTTACTTAATCCATGACGAGAATGTTCTAAATTAGGTAAACCGCCATGCTCACCATAGTTGCGGAAAGGAATGTAGTTTTTCAACTGGTGACGACGAAGAAAATTATCAAGATAAGTATCCCAAGTAGAATAAGCATTAGGCTCCAAGCTTTTCATAAGTTCTTCGGCAAAATTAATTAATTTTGCTGCTCCTTGGGGAGTAACAATGTAAGCAACTGTTGATACAGAAAACCCTTCTGCATAGCCATCAGCAGAAACACTATATACTTGAGAAGCGCAAGTATATAGCCAACACATACCTACATCAGTTTGATTCGGGTTGAAAGGTAGAGGAAGTTTGCCAAACCCCACAACGGGAACAAAATCGGCCTCAACAATTAAAGTGGGTTGAGTTTCCCTGGCTGCTATTTGCCAAGCTCTTAAATGATTGAGTAAACAGAGATAACTAGGAGAAAAGTTTTTATATTGTGGTTGGTGCTTCTGTCGGAGGACTTCACACTGTAAACCTTCATTAATCAAAGATGTTTGCAGTAAATTAGTTTGTTCTTTATACGCAATAATAAAAGCTCTGCCAATAACATCAGCAATTTGTAAGGAAGAAAAAGTTTGTTTTTGTGATTTTCTTGGGGTATATTCAGAATTTTGAAGCATTTTCTCAAGTGTTGCTTGAGAATTAGATGATTTTTTATCTTTAAGGGTTAACTCTAACATGGTAGTATTTCCTGATGAATATAAGAATACGGTTTGATTCCTGAATCTAGTTGTATTGGCAGGGAGTAGGGAGTAGGAAAGAAGCCTGATTTGGGTGTACTGATTTTTTCAGAAATCAAATATGAGTCCTATAGTAATAATGTTTAACTACTTAAAAAATGAGTCGAATGAATATTTATTTACTTGTTAATACTTACTTTCGCTGTTTATTCCCAAAACAACTAGGGTGGTTTTACTTAGATATATTTAAGAATCAGTGAATGATATTTAATTTTTAAGTATGATCAGATGCTGAAATATTTACTTCCTCTTGTTCATTTTTTATCAAATATTTAAATTTATTTCTGATAAAAAATGGTTTGATTACTAGCTAAAAATTTTGGGACTGTTGTCTGCCTCAGAAAATTTATCAGCCATCAACATTGAGTAAATAGTCAATTTCTCTATAAACTTATATTTTTCTATACCCGTATAATTACTATTTTGGAAACAAAAATATTTTCGGTTGATTGATTTAGACAGTAAATACTAGGAAAAATCTCAAAAATTCATCAAAATTTAGTTAATCAATCTCGTGGTATCTACATTGACGGTTAAAAATTTTGTTGTGTTGATTAGCCAAGAATGATTTTCCTGTAAATTAATTGCCATTTAATATCATGGTAGTTATATTTGTTTTAAGTAAGTCGCCGCATCTACCTAACTGTATTCTGAAAGCATTTACCTAAAAACCCATAACAGTCTTAAGCATCTTATTTTGCTGGAACAGCAGCAGACGTATAACCAAATATTTTTTGAGGGTGATTTTAATTATTGGATTTACTCTCATTGATAAATGAACTTGTGGAATGAATACCGCATGATTAAAATCACGGCTATACCAGATAAATTCATCGTCGCGAGTTAAATCAGACTTGACTTGGATAGTTCTAAACCTTTAGCCTGACAGACTATTTGGAATTACATCTTTACTTCAATGGCAATTTGCAAACTTATCATCAAAACCGAAGAATATAAATTTTATGTATTGATTATCAAAAACATCTGGATAGAAAAAATACTGGACAGAAGAGCATAGTATTCAAATCACATATTAATTTTGAGTTTAACAAGGGTGTTTTAAATAATCATGATTAGTTATTTTCAATCATAAATTCTCCTCATTTTGATGCTTTTAAGGGAAAAATACATTTTTTAATTTAGCTATGAAGTTCATAAAAGACTCGAAGCAGAAAAAGATGATTCTGCTTCTGCTTCTACCTGGATTTTTTTCACTGGGAATTACAGCCGTAATTGCTGAAGAAACTACGAATACAGCCGTGTTGGGAGGCGACAATATTCAACCTGTTACTTCTAATACTGTGTTCTTTACTAGAGGTGCAACTGCATTAGAGATTGTCAAAACTGCCGATCGCATCGCCGTGGAACCAGGTGATACTGTGGTTTATCGGTTGGTTATCCGCAACACTGGTAACTCTCCCGCCAGCAACATTACCCTGACTGATACTCTCCCCCTCGGCTTGAATTTCGAGACGCGATCGCTGCAATTATCTTTAACCAGCAATAACACCACCACACCCGTCACTGTATCCAGTAGCCGAGATAACCGCACAGTAACTATCAACTACGCTGGTACTATCCCTGCACAGGGAACGATGAATGTCGTCTATGCAGTCACAGTCACACCTGATGCTGTTCGCGGAAGCGGGAAAAACTTAGCCGTCGCCGCCGCAGGTAGCATCCGCAGTAACACAGCCAGCCACTTACTTAAGATTCGTCCTGGTATTATCTCCGACTGTGCAACTTTAATTGGACGAGTCTTTATTGATAAAAACTTTGACGGCGAACAGCAACCAGGAGAACCAGGGATACCCAACGCCGTAATTTACATGGATGACGGAAACCGCATCCTTACTGATGCTAACGGGATGTTTTCTCTAGCTAATGTGATTGCTGGTAATCGGACTGGAACTTTAGATTTAACCAGCCTACCCGGATATAGCCTTGCGCCTAACCTCTACAACATTGAAAAAAATAGCCAATCGCGTCTCGTCCGACTCGCACCCAGAAGCATGGGACGGATGAATTTTGCAGTCACACCAGCATCAGGGGAAGGACGTAATTAAGATGACGCAGATTAGTGCTAGAAAGCGTGACTTAACATTATTAAGCATTTGTAGTGCATTTCCTATCCTCCCAGTTGCGGCGGCGACTGCACAAACACCACCACAAACACAACAAAAAGTTGAATCTCCTAATGTTCCAGAGTTAATTGCACCTGTAGAAGAT
This sequence comes from Anabaena sp. FACHB-83, assembly GCF_014697485.1. Taxonomy (NCBI): domain Bacteria; kingdom Bacillati; phylum Cyanobacteriota; class Cyanophyceae; order Nostocales; family Nostocaceae; genus Anabaena; species Anabaena sp. FACHB-83. The sequence continues at coordinate 230,917 of NZ_JACJRY010000009.1, forward strand.
GATATCGAAGCTGTTTTCTCGCCACCAAGACCAAGCCAACCGGATAAGTTAGTCACTTCAGATCAAATAGACTCTTTCACGTCTGGAGAAAACACAGAAGTCAATCAGGCGAAGATTTCCTCAGATCATATAGATGCGTTGGCTGCTGGAGAGAAAGCTGAAACCAAGCAGACACCAGAAGCAACCGCAACTTCTATTGATTCAGAAATTCGGATTATCACACCAGTTGCAGGTGTAACAGCTGCCAAAACGACTAACTTGGGAGTTCAATATCACCCTGATAACCAAGTCACGGTGACATTGAATGGTAAACCTATTGATGCGTCTATTTCTCAATACTTGCATAAAGATGAAGCACAACAGTTAAACACCTTAATTTGGTATAACGTGCCATTAAATAAAGGTGAAAATACAATCATTGCTCAAGGTGCTGATGGTAAATCAACCAGTGTGAAAGTCACAGTTGAAGAAGTTCAGAAAAAAATTGCGATCGCACCCAGCCAAGAACCCAGAATCCCCGCCGATGGACGCTCTCTCATCACCTTAGAAGGTAAAATTACCGACGAAAAAGGCGAAATCATCACCGAAGATATTTCTGTCACCTTAACAGCTAGTGCAGGTCAATTTGTCGGTGCAGACCAAGATAAAGACACACCAGGGTTTCAGGTACTCGCACGGAAAGGTGAGTTTACAGCCACAATCCAAGCAGGTTTAATCGCTCAAAACGTGAAAATACGCGCGGCGATTAATCAAGATGCAGAGATTGAAGCTTATACCAATGTAGAATTTATTACCAACTTGCGTCCTTCCTTAGCCACAGGTAGCATTAACGTGAGGATTGGCGCAGGTGGTACAGATTACCGAGGTAGTTTCCGCGACTACCTCAACCCCGATAAAATCGGTCGCACAAGTGTAGATGTAGATGCAGCAGTCTTCGCCACAGGTAAAGTTGGAGATTGGTTATTTACAGGCGCATTTAATAGCAAACGTCCCCTAAATCAAGACTGTAACGGAGATAACCGCCTGTTTGGTGGTATTCAATCTTGTGAAAAAGACTATCCCGTATATGGTGATAGTTCTAGCTTTACTAACACTGCACCTTCTACAGATAGTGTCTATGCTCGCATTGAACGCACGCCAGATATCCGAGGTGCAGAATCAGACTATTTTATGTGGGGTGACTACAGCACTGAAGAGTTTGCCAGATCATCCCAGTTATATACAGCTACCACCAGACAACTGCACGGCTTCAAAGGTAATTACAACTTTGGCAACCTGCAACTAACAGCCTTATACGCCAACAATATTCAAGGCTTCCAACGCGATGCAATTACTCCCAACGGAACCAGTGGTTACTACTTCCTCTCTCGCCGCTTAGTTATTCCTGGTAGTGAAAACGTCTTTATCGAAGCTGAAGAAATCAACCGTCCTGGTACAGTCTTGGAACGTAAAGCTTTATCTCGTGGTTCCGACTATGAAATAGATTACGATCGCGGTACATTATTATTCCGTCGCCCCATTGTCGCCACAGAATTAAACCCCTTTGGTAAAACTTTGGTACGCCGCATCGTTGTTACCTATCAAAACGACGCTGGAGAAGACAGCAAACTTTATGCTGGACGACTGCAATATAATCTGAGAACTTCCGAAAATAGTCCCAACGGAAATCCATTTATCGGTGCCAGTTACCTCAAAGAAGACCAAGGACAGCAAGATTTTGAACTATACGGATTTGATTTCTTTGCACCTTTAGGTAATTCTGGGCAAATTATCGGTGAATATGCACACTCTCGCCACAACACCCTCGCCTTTGGTAACGTCAGTGGTTCTGCGTACCGTTTAGAAGCCAGTGCAAATCTCGGTAAAAACTTTCAAGGACAAGCTTACTATCGTTCTGTCACCGAAAACTTTGCCAATAACGCCACTTGGAGTTTCACACCAGGACAAACTCGCTACGGCGCAGCCTTAACAGGGAAACTGGGACAAACCACCAGCTTTAATCTAGGGTACGATCGCGAAGACAATTTTGGTATCGCCCCAGCCGAACGTACCCAATTAATTGACTTATTCAACCCCCAACCTCAAGCCGCACCAGGAAGCAAAATTAATAATTCCCTCACCACTATTCGCGCAGGTATTCAACAAAAAATCGGTCAATCAGATTTAAGTCTGGAATACGTCAACCGTTCCCGCGAAGACCGCATTACTAACCAATTCAACGGAAACGCCAGCCAGTTAGTCTCTCGTCTTGACGTTCCCTTATCCGAATCACTCACATTTCACGCGCAAAACGAACTCAACTTAGGTAAAAGCGACCCACTCTATCCCAACCGCACCACATTCGGCTTAGATTGGGCATTGTATCCTGGCGTAAGTATGCGACTAGCACACCAATTTTATGAAGGTGGGTTATTACAAGGCAATAGCATCACCAGTCTAGATACAATTGTCGAACACAAATTTTCTCCAGATACCACCGTCAGAGGTCGTTACTCAATTTTAGGCGGTGCGGATGGAATGACTGACCAAGGTTCCGTATCCCTCAATCACGGTATCCGCCTCGCACCAGGATTAAAATTAAGCCTCGGTTACGAACACATCTTCAAAGATATTTTTGGAGATTCCGCCACAGGTATCAGATTTGCTCAACCTTACGCAGTCGGACAAAGTGCTTCCTCATTAGGTTTGTTTGCAGGTGATGTTTACAGCATCGGCTTAGATTACACCGATAACCCCAACTTCCAAGCCAACGCCAGATTAGAACATCGTAGTGGCAGCGAAGGCAATCATACAGTAATTTCCGCCGCCGCATCCGGTAAACTTTCCCCAGCTTTAACTGCGGCGGTACGCTATCAACAAGCCGGTGGCGCAAACCAACTGTTGCAAGGATTAGGAGACACCGCAAATCTGCGCGTCGGTTTAGCTTACCGTGACCCCAACGACGATAAATTCAACGCTTTATTAGGATACGAATACCGCCAAAACCCCGCCACCACACCCGATACCTTATTAGCTGGTAGCGGTAACGGTTCCATAGATCATATTTTCTCCGCCGAAGCGATTTATGCACCCAACTGGCAATGGGAATTGTATGGTAAATACGCCTTCCGCAGCAGTTCTACTTCCCTAGCCGAAGATTTTACCAATCACAGCAGCGTTCACCTAGCGCAGTTACGCACAACTTACCAACTAGGCTACCGCACAGACTTAGCCGTCGAAGGACGCTGGCTAGGTCAACCAGAACAAGGCTTTAACGAATTTGGTTTAGCTGTTGAAGGTGGGTATCATTTAACACCGGATTTACGAATTGGCGTAGGTTATGCCTTCGGAAGTGCAGATGACAGAGATTTTAGCGGTTATCGCTCCGCAGGCGGCCCCTATTTAAACATTAGCTTTAAACTCAACGAGCTTTTTGGTGGTTTCGGTAGGCAAAAAGTAGTACCACCACAACAGCAAGAGTCAGTAATTCAACCAGTAGCCTTAGAGTCGAAGTGAGGAGAGCAATGATAGCAAAAAACCCCCCTAATTCCCTAAAACCCTCTCAAACTCCTCTTCCTTGGCGTACTTGGCGTACTTGGCGGTTCGTTCCTGTCTTACTTGTAATCATCCCCCAAATTGCGATCGCTCAATCATCCCCCACAGCCTTCAGAGTTATAGTCAACAGTAACCAAGATGGACAAATACAACCAGACGACAAACTCACCTTACGCGAAGCCATTGCAATAGTAAATGGTAATCTCCCCGTAGAAAAACTGAGTAACCAAGAAAAAGCGCAAGTAAAACCCAGCAACAACAACCCGCGAATTGAATTTAACTTACCGCCAAATCAAACAACTATCCAACTACAGCAAGAATTACCACCCCTAGCCACACCCAGATTAATAATAGATGGTACTAGCCAACCCGGTTACGATGCTTCCCGTTCTGCAACGGCGGAAATTGCCATTCCTCAACCAATAGTTGCTATCACCCCCGCCGCCAACCAAGAGATATTGCGTGGTTTTACAGTCGTTGCTGATAATGTGCAGATTCGCGGTTTAAGCATCTACGGTTTCCGTTCCCTGAACCAAGGCGCAACCTTAACCACACCACCAGCTGATATTTTTATTTCCCATCGCTTACCGCCTCCCAATACCCAACAGCAACAACCACCAAACAGTAACTTTCCCTTTGGAGACAAAGACATTCCCCCCAAAGGCGTGGTCATAGAAAACAACTGGTTAGGTATTACCCCAGATGAAAAAATGCCAGAGAACACCTCAGCCTTTGGTGTCTACGTTTTCAACAGCACCGGGACAACAATTCGCCTTAACCGTATTTCTTACCATGAAGGTAGTGCAATTATTACCTCAGTACGTGCCGAAAATACCTTAATGACAGAAAACATCATCGTTGGTAACGGGATAGCCGGAATGCCTGATGCTGTGAGGTTAGAAGGAGTAATTGCCAATTCCCAACTGCAAGGAAATTTGATTTGCGGTAACGATGGGGCTGGTATTTATTTATTCAAGCCCACAGGTAACGTCAAAATTCACGATAACCGCATCACCTTTAACGGTAGACGTTTGCGCCGCGCCGCAGTTTACTTAATGGGTAACGAAAATCAAGTTACTGATAACGAAATTCGCCACCAAACCGGGCCGGGAGTTGCGGTGACAGCATTTGGTACTCATGGTAGTGGTTTTGGGAGTGCGATCGCTAACATCATTCAAAATAATAAATTTAGCGACTTAGAAGGTTTAAGTATAGACCTCAACACCCAACAACAACTAAACATCAGCGACTTTCAACGAGGAGACGGCCCCAACCCCAAACGCAACAGTCCCAACCGCAGACTTGAAACAGCCAATGGCGCGGTGAATGCACCAGAATTTGCCAGTTCTCAATTATTACTAGTGAACGGTCAAGCCTTAATTAGCGGTCAAGCCGACCCTGGTACTCAAGTGCAGATATATCGCGTCCAGGGAAACGAGAACTACGGCCCCTTGAGTGAACCACTTACAACCTTAACACCCGATGAAAAAGGTAACTTTAGCGGTAGTTTAGCAGGTTTGCGGGCTGGGGAGAGAATAAGTGCGATCGCTACCCATCCAAAATACGGTACTTCCGAACCAGCCTATAACGCCATCATCACAGACCCCTCAGAAAAGAATGACTCACCTTCTCCCCTAGCAACTTCCACACCGCCCAAATGTGTCAGCGCACCCCAACCACCCCAACCAACCCCACAACCTGAACGAAAACCAGAACCCATCCGGCTCAAAGTTCCGCGCATCATCCACTTTGCCTTAGATAAAGACTTCATCAGCCAAGAAAGTACTAAAGTCCTCAACCAAGTTGCCCAAGTCTTACAACAATATCCCTTCATTGTCATTGAAATTGAAGGCCATACCGATATCCGCGCCAGTGATGCCTACAACTTAGATTTAGGCAAACGCCGCGCCATGTCCGCTAGAAATTACCTACTAAAACAAGGCATTGCCGCCGAAAGAATGACCATTCGCTCAAGAGGCGAAAAACAACGCAGAACCTCCGGTAACACCGTCATCGATACAGCCAGAGATAGAAGAGTAGAAATAATTTTCAAAGATACCAGAGGGCTAGAAATCATCCTTGAAGAACAAGAGAAAGACTTACAAATAGAACCAACTTCTTAACTAATTCAAAACTTACGCAAAAACCCTCTTAAACTCTTATACCTTTGTGTCCTTTGCGGTTTATTCAAAATGCTAAAACCCCACCATTCTCACAACCATCTCCTAAAACTTATCCGTAGCGTCACCCTCATCCTCACTACCCTCAGCTATCAAAGCCTAATATTACTCACCCAAACACCAGCCACAGCCCAAGTCACACCCCAATTATGTGCCACCCCTGGCAAAGACGGCCCCAGCAGTTTAGGCGGCATCATCAACACTTACTACCCTGGTGCGACAAATACAACCGTTGCCGCAGGTTCAACCTCAATTCCTGTCGGTGCAATTAACCCCAACGGTTCTACCACCCCCATTACAGCAGGTGACTTGTTGCTCATCATCCAAATGCAAGGCGCAGATATTAACTCCAGCAACACAGATAGTTACGGTAATGGAGTTTCTGGTGGTGGCAATAATAGCAATGTTAACCTTACTCCCGCCACCACAGGCGCTAGTGGCAACCTCAACAATGCCAACTTCACCGCAGGTAATTACGAATATGTTGTCGCTACCGGGCCAATATCTGGCAGTTCCATCCCCATTCAAGGCATCAATGGCGGAGGATTAATTAATTCCTATAGTAATACCCCATTCGGAACTCAAGGACAAAGAACCTATCAAGTTATCCGCGTACCCCAATATTCCAGTGCCACCATGAGTTCTAGCCTCACCGCCGCACCTTGGAACGGTGCTTCAGGCGGAATTTTAATTTATGACGTTGCAGGTAACTTGAATTTAGCCAGCGCCACGGTAGATGTGAGTGGTATTGGTTTCCGTGGCGGCGCAGGTCGCCAACTACGTGGTGATACTACTGGTAGTCTTACAGATTATGTTACTTTATCCACTACTAATGCCAACGGTTCTAAAGGGGAAGGTACTGCTGGCACACCTCAGTATGTACTGAATTCAGCCACCATCTCAGCCACTGACACTGGTGTTGAAGGCTATCCTGGTGGGAGTTACGGCCGTGGCGCACCTGGTAACGCTGGTGGCGGTAGTACCGATGGTAGACCATCTACCAACGAGCAAAACTCCGGTGGTGGCGGCGGTAGTAATGGAGGTTCGGGCGGTCTAGGCGGTCGTTCTTGGACATCTGGGTTATTTATTGGTGGTTTTGGTGGCGCTAACTTTCCTGCTACCAGCAGTCGTGTTGTCTTAGGTGGTGGAGGTGGTGCTGGTACAACAAATCAGGCAACTAGCGCAACTATAGGTGTTCCGACCAATGGTATTGCTAGTAGTGGTGCTGCTGGTGGCGGTATGGTATTGATTCGTACTGGCAGTGTCAGTGGTACTGGCACTATCAATGCTAATGGAGCCACTGCCTTTGATGTCCGTCAAGATGGTACTGGCGGAGGTGGTGCGGGTGGTAGTGTGGTGGTGATGTCTGCCAATAATAACCTTACTGGTTTAAATGTAAATGCCAGAGGTGGTAACGGTGGTAATGTCAGATTCAGCAGTGCAAGTCAACCATTTGATGGCGCTCATGGCCCTGGTGGTGGAGGCGGTGGTGGAGTTGTTTTTACTAGTTCTGGTGCTAGTGTTAACGTTACAGGTGGGCAGAGTGGTACAGCAAAAGACCCCGTTGATCCTGCTGACCCTTATTTTGGTGCTACCGCAGGTACAGGTGGTATCAGCCAAGGTGTTGGTACTATCCCTGGTGCCAGTTCTGGCGCACAATGTATTCCTCAACTAACTATTACAAAAACCACCAGCACGCCAGGGCCAATTATGAAACCAGGTAAGGCAACTTATACCATCACTGTTGCCAATGCTACTAACCGAGCTACTGCTAACAATATTGATATTACTGATCCTTTGCCTAGTGGTTTTAGTTTTGATGGCTCGGTTACTCCTACGGTGACATTGAATGGCGGTGCAACACGTACTAGTGTGACTAACCCAACTGCTGGTGCAACAACGCTGAATTTTGGTAGCTTCAATATACCCGGTGGTGCAAGTGTGCAGATTACCTTTACTACCGATGTGGCTGCAACTGTGCCTGATGGAGTTTATAACAATGGTGCAACTGCAACCTATCTTGACCCCACTCGAACCACAACAAATGGCACAACTAGCGTTACTTACGACCCCGCAACAGTAGGAGAGGAAGTAGCGGTGGGTTCTTTTGTTCCAACTCCAATTTTAAGGTTGCGGGGTGTGAAACGAATTACCAATGTTGTCAGAAATGGTTTGCCTTTGAGTGGTGTTAACTTTGGGAGTTTTATTGATGATCCTAATGACCAGAACGATAACGCCGCAGGTTGGTCTCAACTTTTCCCAGTAGGAATTATTAACCTGAGTTCGCAATTCACCTTACAAAGTGGCGACGAAGTTGAATATACAATTTACTTTCTCGCCGATGGCAACCAGGCAATACAAAATGCCAGATTTTGTGACCCTATCCCTACAGGTACAACATTTATTAGTAACAGCTTTGCTTCCGCTAGTGGAATTTTAGTGAATTTAGCTAATACAACTACACCCAGCACTAATGCTGCGGATAGTGATAATGGTAGCTTTTTCTCACCTTTAGCTCCTTTAAGTGCCAATAATGTGTGTCCTAATCAAACTAATCCCACAGGAGCAGTAGTTGTGAATTTCGGCACTCTCAACTATACAGCAGGTAGTAATTTCGGTTTTGTACGTTTTCGTGTCAGAGTGGATTAATAGAATGATTGGGAGAGTTCACAATACTTAATTGCTACAGAAGGATAGCATTTTTGATTGAGAAGACTTCCAATTACGCGATGTGCAACTTATTCTTGAAACCCCTCTCCAAACCTCTCCCCGAAGCGGAGAGAGGCTTTGAATCTTGCTCCCCTTCCCTTGTAGGGAAGGGGTTGGGGGTTAGGTTTGATAGAAAGTTGCACACGGCGTTCCAATTAACAAAATTTTCCATCATCCAGGAACAAAGAGGACAAGAAATAAAGATGTTCTAAAATTATTGAGGATTGCGATAGCAAGACTGTTATGTAACACCTATTCGTCCTCTTATTCTTCATATTGCATCATATCTAACTCACTTATATAGCTGAAGGGGAGAGTCTGTCCGGGTGGCTGCACAGGAGAGTCCATAGTCAGCGATCGCTCCTATAATGAAGCTCAAATAAGCATATAATTAGCCTGCGTTTGGCTTTGCCGTTGTAGATAAGCTAGGCAGGCTTTGTTTTTAATTCACATTGTTGAAAAATATAATTAACTGCTGCAAACAATTTATCTAAATCTTGAATAACATACAAATCTTTATTCCGAGTAAACACATCAGCAGACAACTTGCCAAATTGCCATACTTTGCCGTTCGTCACAATTCCAAAAATATCGCTGACAAAATCATCGTTAATTCTTTGGACTGCAATCATCTCAGCTAAACACTGTCCCCAACCTTCTTCAAATTTGTCTTGTTTAGCTTCTACTGTCAGAAAATAGGGTTTATCAAATACAACTGTTCCTAGAGGATTTCGCTGGGTGACTGTATAATCTGGAACTCCTGATAAATCTTCGTCATAAGTCAATGTTTCATGGCTCCAAAGTGTTAATTTACTCCGGTAAGGTTTCCAAACTTCTTTTAAAACTGGATAGATCAGATTTTCACAAATAGCATCTTCAGAATTATCTATAACTCCATCTATAAATAGTAAATCTAATTCTTCTTGGAAAAATGGGGGAACAGGAAAATCTAATTCCGACATAAAATTAGACTGGATATATTTAATTTGGAATTTTTTGATGACTGTACTAATACTTTTATAATTACTAAATGCCATATTAATTGACCTTGTTAGCGTAAACATCCGCAACTAGGGAATAATTTAACATAGATAAAGTTGGCTCTCCGAGAGTAGATATGTTAAGTTAACAACAGAAATACCAATTTAGTAAAACCCTTCTTCTAAAACTATTAAAGTTAGTTAAGCCATAAGCTCTGCGTTTAATGAGCTT
>NZ_JACJRY010000090.1:0-11187 GCF_014697485.1 Anabaena sp. FACHB-83
GCTGCTTAATAACTGTACAGTTCATTCTCAATAAGCACCCAATTTTTTCAAGGGTTATGTGCCTCCTAAACCTTTATCTGGCGGGGTTTATAGGCGATTGTCGCCCCTTGAAGTTAATGATAGTGAATGGCTTCAGCAGCAAGTAGAGAACTTTCACAAAGATCGCAATCATTTAACCAAACTAACCAATGGCTTGGGTAATACACCCAGTGTTCTCATCGTGGATCAGTTCGAGGATGTGTTCACGCTATGCCGTGATGAGAATGTTCGCCAAACTTTCATAGAAAACATAATAGACTTTATTCACTCGCCAGATAACCGAAACATTGTCATCCTTACAATGCAAGCCGACTTTAAGGGTCAAATAGCACAGGTTTCGATGTTCCAGGATTTATTTGAACAGGCTCAGATACTGATAACAGCATTAGATGTTAGCGAACTAAGAGAGGCGATTGAAAAACCTGCTGAGTTAGTGGGTTTGAAATTTGAAGAAGGTCTAGTTGAGGCTTTGCTTAAGGATGTGTTGGGCGAACCAATAGCATTGCCACTTTTGCAGTTTACTTTGCTGAAGTTGTGGGATAACCGAGAGCGCAATCGAGTTACCTGGGAAACTTATCAACTTTTGGGTGGAGGCCGTCAGGCACTGACTCGTAGTGCTGATGAGTTTTACGAGAAGTTAATTCCTGAAGAGCAGATGATAGTTAAACGTATGCTGCTGCAAATTGTTCAACCTATCAAGGGGCAAGAAGTTACCAGTAATCGTATCCAGTTTAAAACACTATACCAGATAGGGGAAAAACACGATGACGTTGATCGGGTATTGGATAAGTTGGTTCAAGCGCGGCTAGTACGCTTAACACAAGGCAATACATTAGAGGACACCCAGGTTGAGATTATCCATGAGGCTCTTGTACAAAACTGGTCTTGCCTAGCAAACTGGTTGGAAGCGGAGCGAGAGACTGCGTATTTGCGATCTGTTGAAGCTGCAAGCATCCTAAAGAATGCCAATGCCACAATAAGAACTCGCCGCAGAAGCAAATTATTTACATTTAGTTTTAGTTTTGGTATTGGTATCTTCCTTTCATTCTTATATTCTTGGACTACTAGCCCTAAATTCTTCCAATCCCACTTCCAATCTCAATTAAAAGATTTTACTGGTATTACATTCAGTCCTGATAAAAAACTCGCTGTTATCACTTTTAAAGACGGAACAGCAAGATTGTGGAATATTGAAGGTGAAAAGCTGGCAGATTTTGGTCATGTGGATGGAAATAAGAGTATAGTATTTAGTCCTGATAGTAAATTCATCGCTACAATTAGTAAAAATAAAACTATACGCTTGTGGAATTTACAAGGTCAAGAGCTAACAACTTTCAACAGTCCTGAAGGCCAAGTTACAGACTTAGTGTTTAGCCCTGATGGTCAACTCATCACTACTACAAGTGGAGATAAAACTATACGCTTGTGGAATTTACAAGGTCAAGAGCTAACAACTTTCAACAGTCCTGGAGGCCAAATTACAAACTTAATGTTTAGCCCTGATAGTAAACTCATCACTACTACAAGTGGAGATAAAACTATACGCTTGTGGAATTTACAAGGTCAGGAGCTAACAACTTTCAACAGTCCTGAAGGCCAAGTTACAAACTTAGTGTTTAGCCCTAATAGTAAACTCATTGCTACTACCAGTGAAGATAAAACTATACGCTTGTGGAATTTACAAGGTCAGGAGCTAACAACTTTCAACAGTCCTGAAGGCCAAGTTACAAACTTAGCATTTAGCTCCAATGGTAAACTCATCGCTACTACCAGTGAAAATAAAACTATACGCTTGTGGGATTTACAGGGCAATAATATTGCTGAATTTCCACATGGGAATACTGGAAAAAATCGCCTTCAGCTTGAAGGAATTGATAAACATTAGATAAATATTATATACATGAAAAAATAAGTTTAAGAATAATTTAAGTATATTCAAGACTTTATTGTCTAAAATAGAACAAAAAATTTATTAATGTGGTGAGTACTGATGAAATCAACAGTATTATTAATTGCAATGTTTGTAATTAATACATTAAAAAGACATGGCTGTTGTAATTGAGGTGCTTTTCACACAGCAGATTCAGAGGAGTATTGCCATATTGCATTGCAGATGGCTAAATACAAACGCAATAATTTTTGTCAAATTTTAAATATGTTCAAATGTTTGCTCCGTTTACTGACTAACCTCATAATGTAATACGGTTCAGTTAAGAGAATAGTAGGTTGGGTGTAGCGATAGCGTAACCCAACAAAGCCTTGAAAATGTTGGGTTCCGTTCCTCCACCCAACCTACACCAGTCTAAGTTGTTGCCTTAACTGAACTGTATTGACATATAAACTAGAAACACAAGAGTATTGGATAGTTCGAGATAAAGCAAGAAAGGCACTAGGAAAAATTGCAGAATTTCAGATAAATAAGTCTTATGATGTACAACTTATATTACTTGAATTTATTTCAAATTGGTTAAAGGAGAACTGTCTCAACAATCTACATCTAAGCCTTCCGTTACTTCAGTGTATGTTAAAAATAGACTTCCATAGTGCTGAAATTAATCCAATTCAGGTAGGGAGTATTGTTATTTACCGGGGCGATCTAATAATATCAGACACCTTAAAACAAATTCGTGAACATTCTTTAGGGATATTATACACGGCATATCAGCAGGCACAAGATTTACCGACTAGGCTACAAATTGTTCAAGTTCTGTGCAATGGAGCAACACCTTATTTAAGCTCAAGAGAGCAAGTTTCTACCAAAACTAGAAATCAATTATGTTCTGATTGTGCAAAAACAGCAGATTTCTTCTCAAACTCTGTTATGAAAAATGCAGAATTACCTATTTTAGACAAACTAGCAGAATGGTCAATTCAAGCGAAAAAATTTCATAAATATCAGTCAGCAGAACTAGATATTTTACAACAGAACCTGAAAGACCATAAAACTTATCAACTTTACCGACTTCTTGTTGGTAGATACAGATTAGATGATGAAGAAAATCAAATTAATTTACAACATTTCGATGGGAAGCACGCAGAAACAAAATGGCAACAAGCACAAGAGCAAAAACAACAAAAGATTAATGAATATGTTCAATCAATTTCAACATTAAACCTAGAGAAATTTATCCAAGAATTAGACACTATAGCTAACCAAACTTTAAGCATCGGCAAAAATAACACCTTTGGACTCAATAATTTACTGAGGATACTTGGAGAAACATAAACTGAAATAGCTCAAAGTTTTATAGACAAAGTAATAACTAATACTAACAGTTTAAAACACCATCTTGGTTTTGTTTTAGCTGGAATGCGTTTGAGCAACCAAGAATTAGCTAGAACATACATAATGTCATGGATCAAACTAGATGATACCGTTCTTTGGGTAGTGATCGCCATTAGTTATCGCTACATTGATTGGAGTCAACCTCAGTTAAAAGAAGAATGGCATATTATTAGACAACTTGTAGCAAAAGAATATCCTGTACTAGATCCGGCAATATTCTGGAGCTTACAGCAACTCGCACCATATAATTCAGATTTAGTTGTATTTTATAACTTAAGCCGAGAGATTATTTTGCGTACACAAAATGAGGATATTAAATCATATATTTATTGTGCTATAAACTCTACTCCTGATGTAGTAGAAGGGGCGATGTCTAATTTTTATAAGAAACGTATTGAAGAAATCTCACATTGGTTAACAGATGATAATATTCATGTCAAATTATTCGCTAGACAGATTATTCAATATCTTCAAATAAATATTGAAAGTGAGGAAGGTATAGAAAATCTCAGAGAACGCAATTGGTAATTTGTTGAAAATCAAACAACTAGAGCAATTGATTAAAAATAGTTTTGGCAATAGTTAATATAACTTAATGATTGACTAGATTTTTTGAATGAAATACCTTATTGCTATACGAGAATGTACTGTTTAAATTAAAACTAATGACATCCCCTGAAGAGTTAAACCCTATACTAGAGCGTATAGTGAAACACCAGCATACTGAAAGTGATATCTCACTTCTACGACAGTGGCTCAGTAATGGTAGTCAGATTGTCTCACAGCAAGGCAAATATGCTGTTAATCTGGGACAAGGACAGGAAATTCACATAGGCGATCGCATTTACCAGGGTACGGATGCCGAAACAATTCGCCAAATAGTTCGCAATATTGTTCAAGAACTGCAACAATCTACATCTACAGAACCGAAATCTCTAGGCGCAGAATTGATTACTACTTTAAATAATGCGAAGTTTCAGGGGAAAGAAGGTGAGCAAGGTGGTACGGGAAGTTTTTATCACTATGAGATTTACCTGGATGCTTTAAGGCTTGAAAATGAACAAAACAAAGATAACTATCAAGAATATGCTCTAAGCGGTAATTGGTCATCCTTTGTTTATAAATATGTTTATGTTTTTAACAAGGTGGTTGATACACCTTGGGGACATAACAAAAAACCTTATGGTCGCTTTCAGGTTGTAGTTAAAAGCATCAATGGAGTTGTGGAAGGTATTCGGGTTAAAGCTGATAGATATAACGATAATGCAAATAACTATGCAGCTAATAAAGTGGAACAGTTAATTGAGTCCAAAATAAAGGAGATAACCCGAAAAAATTAAAGATTAAGCTATAGATTATTTTATTTATATACTAAATGTTTATCAAAATTGCGTGTGGAGTAATAGTGTGGCTGATAAAGATAATTTGAATGACATTATTGAGCGTATCCTTAGAGGAAGTCAGACTGATGCAGATATTGAAAAACTGCGGCGATCGCTCAAAATAGTTGAGGGTGTATTGCAGTTAGTATCTCAAAATGGCGAGTTTAACACTAACATTGGGCAGATAACTGGGGGAGATATTCATCTAGGCGATCGCACTTACCAAGGTGCAGATGCCGCAACAATTCAGCAAATAGTTCGCAATATCTTTCAAGAAACTAAAGCGACCCAACGTCCTAGAAAGGAAGAGTCATTACTAGATAATGTCAAAAAAGAAGTTAAAGGTCGCTTAACAAAATCTTTATTTGTAGAGAATGCCAAGCCAATTAATTTGAAAAAAGAACTACAGCCAGAATTAGTCAACTGCCCTTGGAATTTGGATATCAAAATCGGTTTTAATAGTAATCAATTTACTTCCGATGAACCTCAAATTATAGATGTATTCAATCATGATGAAATTGGAGGTAAATTATTAATTATTGGAGAGCCTGGCTCTGGAAAAACAACAACTTTATTGGAATTAGCACAAATTCTAGTTACTCTTGCAGAAGAGCAGCATTTAAAACCGATACCTGTACTTCTAAATTTAGCCTCTTGGCAAAATCCACGACAACCCTTTCGTCAGTGGATAATAGTAGAACTTAGTATGAAATATGGACAATCATCTCAAACTATCGAACAATGGTTGAATGAACAAAAGCTGCTACCTTTATTAGATGGTTTAGATGAGTTGGAATCATCTCTTTATCAGGACTGTATTCGAGGAATTAATATATTTTTGAGTGAAGTTAATCGACCACCATCTTTGATAGTATGTACTCGCAAAGAAGAGTATATTAATGCCAAAATCAAACTAAAGCTAAATGGGGCTGTTTGTCTTCTTCCACTTAGTGACGACCAAATTCAAAACTACTTACAACAGATTCAAAATTTCCCTCATTCACATACTCTTATTCAAGACACTATTTTGATGGATCTAATTCGTATCCCATTATTTTTAAATCTTGCTATTGTAACTTGTCAAGAAATTTCTCTTGAAAAATGGCAAAAAATAGACTCGTCAGAAGAACGTCTTCAGTATCTTTGGAATACATACATTTATAAAAGGTTAATCGATGACAATAACGCTAAAAGCAAGAAAATTAGAGTATGGCTCACATGGATAGCTCAACAGTTAGCTCAAGAATCTAAGTTTGATTTTGTAATCGCGCAACTCCAACCCAGTAAAACTTTGTATGGGAATCAAAAAAATATATATATTTTAATTTTGTTTATAATCATTTCATCAATAGTTGAAATATGTATTCACATAAATAATGGTTTAGAAATAAAACTCATTAAAAATGAAATTCCTCAGTTAATAATGCTAATCAATGACATAATGCCACAGTTAATTATAGCTATTTTAGTAGTAAGTTTTTCTTTAGCCTTTAGTTATTTCATTAAACCATTAATGCTATTTTTATTAAAAATCATTAAATTTATATTTAGTAGATTTAGTAATTTACTGGGCATTTTTAACTCAATTATTTATCTCCCCTTATCTATTTCGATTTTTATTATTTTTATTTATAAAATCTCCTCTTTGGCTGGCTTATTAGTTTTATATTTTTTGATTCTTTTGCCATTTAATATTTTGCCATTTAATTATAACTATGAATCCTTCGATTTACTTCATTGGTTAGCTTTCCCAGTAAAATTTTTTAAAAATATAACTATATTAATAGCTATCACAGCAATTGCATTTTGTTTAGCCCTACCAATATTTTTTGCTTTTTTTCTTTTGTCTATACTTGTAAGCGTGGGATTAATAATAGTTTTTATCAATGTTATACAACCAATTGAAAAGTTAATTGTCTCGTAAAAAATAGCAATAACATCAATTACTATTGCAGTAATTGTATGTCTAATTTCAGTAACATACTGTACACTAAAGGTTACTCTTATTTCAATTTTATTTTTATTAGCTATTACAGTAAATCAATTTTTTTTAGTTTCGTCAGGACTAGCTTTTATGGGTAGATTAGCGTGGAGCTTGCCTTGCGGTTTTATACTACCTCATTTCTTTTTAATCTCTTTACTAATATATTCGTCAATAATCAACTATTATTTAGGAAATATTGTTTCAATTTGGTATTTTGGAAGCATTAGTGGACTAATCTTTGGACAAATTATCCAAACTATTTTAATAACAATAACATTTCGTGGTTCAGCCACCTTAAGTCCAGAAAAAAGTAATCACTCAAATCAGGGAATCCGAAACTCTTTTGTAAATGCGAGTGTTATTGGAATTGCAAGTGGT
Source organism: Anabaena sp. FACHB-83 (assembly GCF_014697485.1). NCBI lineage: Bacteria > Bacillati > Cyanobacteriota > Cyanophyceae > Nostocales > Nostocaceae > Anabaena > Anabaena sp. FACHB-83. Next base: position 7,070 of record NZ_JACJRY010000090.1, read on the forward strand.
TTAATGATTGGAGTAATTAGTGGCTATACAAAAGGTATAAGTTTTGGTTTAATTTTTTGGTTAATCAGTGGAGGTGCTGCTTGTATTCAACATTTCATACTGCGTCTCGTTCTTTACTGCAATGGTTATATCCCTTGGAATTATAGTAAATTCCTTAACTATGCTACTGAACGAACTATACTTCAACGGGTAGGTGGCTCATACCGATTTATTCATTCACTTTTACAGGAACACTTTGTTAATATGTCATTTAACACTAATAATCAACAATAAAATCAAATTAAAAAATTATGAATACTGCGGATAAAACAAATTCTATTCTCAAACGCATTGCTGAGAACAAGCAAACAGAAGCTGATATCCAATATCTCCGACAATTGCTTACAAGTGATGATAGCCAAAGCTTGAAACAACTAGGTAAGTATAATGTCAGTATTGGTAAGGGTAAGGACATTCACATTGGCGATAAAGTCTATTATCAAAACAATGATGAAGCTATTCAGGTATTGATTCAAGTTATTCGAGCCAGTCAAGAGAAACATAGTGAAGCTGAATATTTTAGAACAATAGAAGCTTGTAATAATCGTCAAGCCATAGAGCAATATTTTGAAAAGGTTTTGCAAAAATTACGGCAACAAGGGTGTTTGGAAATACGTCAAAATGTATTAAATACAGGTATATTATTTAACTATATTGCTAGGATCAAAGACTTTAAGGCAGGATTTAGAATGCGAAGTGAAGCCTTATTTATGTTCTCTGAGTTTGCCAGCCTAAGAATAACAACTTTGCAGCAATTCTCGGCTCAATCAATGGTATGGGCTAGAGAAGAAATTAGCCCAGGTACACCAAGACAAGGCTTCTTTAATTTCAGAGTACCAACTCACTTTTGTTTTGCCATCGCCTTAGTAGATGAACTTGATATGGAAACCAAAAAAGCCATCCAAACAACTAACCCATTTGATTTTAGAGTAGATATGCTTTGGTATGAAATCCCAGTGGTTTACGAACTAAACCAGCAGCAGTTGTACTTCTACAAACCCAGAAGCATTTGGGAACAATTTAAAGGCGAAATTGTCTGGAAAAAATTGCAAGGAGTTATTGAGCAAATTTTAAGTGGTTAATATGGCATAACAATTTCAGTTGGCAAAACTGGAAATGGAAATTGCTCGTCTGCGTAAAATCGTGCCATTGACTAGGCTACCTCATTTTGAGTGTCACAGATATTATCCTTTGATAATCTTGTCAGGCTACATTTACAATTTTATATCTCACCCAAGAGTTAACCGCGATTATTAACCAAATTACTAATACATTGTTCACAAGTATTCAATGACACCTGATAAACACCTCCAGCAAATTCTGAATCGGGCTGAACAGGGACAACAAACCGATGAAGATATATCATTTTTACGTCAGAAACTTTTGACTGGCGATCGCCAAATCGTATCGCAACTAGGTAAATACAATGTCAACATTGGTGAAGGTAGAGACATCCATATAGGCGATCGCATTTACCAAACCTGGGATGAACAAGCCATCCAAGCTTTAGTTCAAGCCATTCAAAAAGTAACTTGGCGATGTGTCGCTAGTTTAACAGAGAATGATTACACTCAAGTGGAAAATCAATCCACTGGAATTCCGATTATAGATAAACTAGCCAAAAATTTAACTGATTTTTCTCAACAATCTGTCATGCGTTATGGATTAAAACTAGCTTTTAGTCCTCATCAAGAGTATTTTATTAGTAGTGGCAATCAAGTTATTAAACGTTGGCAGACAAACACACGAGAAAGACTACAAGAAATTTCTGTTCCCTTTTCTGCAACAGGCGTTTTTGATTTATGGTTTACATCTGTAGCCATTAGTTCAGATGCTCAATTAATTGCTGCTTGTAAAGCCTATCAAATATACATTTGGCGTTTAGGTTCATCAAATCCGCTTCATACATTTGGTAAAACTCTTTTAAGTAATTTTTTAGATGTTTTTGGTTTTGATTCAGTCGCTTTTAGTCCTAATAACAAAATATTAGCCGCCAATGATAATCATGATATTAAATTGTGTGATGTAGAAAGTGGCAAAGAAATTGCTAAATTATCTGGGCATTCTGATAAAGTAACCTGTGTTGCTTTTAACCCAAAAAACGGACGAATTCTTGCTAGTTGTAGCTACGATAAAACTATCAAACTATGGGATATAGATAGTAAGAAATGTTTAGGTACACTTACTGCACATAGAGACGCTGTTTATACGCTAACATTTAGCCCAGATGGAGAAATATTGGCTAGTGGCAGCAATGACAATAAGATTAAACTTTGGTATTTAAATACTAGAGAAACCCCTCAGACTCTCCAACAACATTCAGATGCCGTTACTTGTCTTGTATTTAGTCCAGACGGTAAAACTTTAGTGAGTGGAAGTAATGATGAAACAATTGTAGAGTGGAAAATTACTGAAAAAGAATTTCAAATTTTCCCTGAACGACATCGCAGAGGTGTGACATCAATTGCAATTAGCCCAGATGGAGAAACACTAATTAGCGGAGGAAGAGATCAGACCATTAAAGTTTGGCGAAGATAAAATCAGGTAATGTTTACAACAGTAATATAAAGAAGCTACTCAGTTACGATCGCCATCTCAACCCAGATACAAATTGACTGCTGAATCATAATCAAAATGACCACCCCTGAAGAACTCAACGCCATACTTGAGCGCATCGTCAAAAAACAGCAGACGGACGCTGATATAACAGTCCTGCGACAATGGCTCAGTGGTAGTGGTCAGATTGTCTCTCAGCAAGGGAAATATGCAGTCAACCTGGGACAAGGACAGAATATTCACGTAGGCGATACCTTCGGTGGGCTTTGCCTACGCACTTACCAAGGCGCAGACGCAGAATTAATTCGAGAAATAATTCGGTCTCTCCTTGAGGAACTAAAAGCTACTGGTCAATTTGCCCCATTTAAAGAGCAGAATCAGCAGTCTGTTGATGAACTGGTGCAACAAGTGCGATCGCGCATTCATGATGATATTCAGCGATTACATAGCACAATGCCACTATGGGGTGTAGATCACTGGGTTCCTTTAGGTGATTTGTTTGTGGATGTGAACATCCTAGAGGAACTGAGCAGTAGCCGTAAGTCAGAACTCGATGACCTGTGGCAAGATTTTACAACTGGGATGGAGAGATATTCAGGCGATCGCAGTTTGGATCGCATTGGTTTAGGTAAAGAGCGACAAAGGGTTTCAGGACTAGAGGTACTGGCGAAAAATACAAATCTCATGGTGGTGGGTAAACCAGGTTCAGGGAAGACCACTTATTTGCAACGAGTAGTTACCGAGTGCAACGCTGGCAATTTACAAGCGCACCGAATCCCAGCTTTGATTAAATTACGCGAATTTGTAGAGGATGGGCGTAAATTTGCCCATTCGCTGGAGCGTTATTTTGAGCAATGCTGGCAGTTATCAAACATAGAAATTAATTTAATTTTCCATCAAGGTCGAGCATTAGTATTGCTAGACGGATTAGATGAAGTAACAGGGGAAGATGGTAAGAACATCACCAAGCAAATTAAGCAGTTTGCTCGTTCTTATCCGCAGGTGCAGGTAATTGTGACCTGTCGGACGCAAAGCCAAGAATCGCGGTTTGAGCGTTTTGATTATGTAGAAGTATCAGATTTTAGTCAAGCTCAAGTGAGATTATTTGCCGAGCATTGGTTTCAGGCAGTTGTTGGGGATGACTCAGCAGGATTAGCACAATCACAGGAGTTTCTAGATCAGCTTTTTATGGAAGCGAATCAAGCGATTCGGGATTTAGCGATTACACCAATTTTGCTGAGTTTGACTTGTACCGTGTTTCACCAAACTGGCAAGTTCTACTCAAAACGTTCCAAACTTTATGAGGAAGGGTTAGAGCTAATACTAGAGCAGTGGGACAAGTCACGAGAGATTGAACGAGATGAGATTTACCGAGATTTATCGCCAGAACGAAAGCTGGAGTTACTTAGTTACAGCACTTGCGTCTGTTATGAGGTACAATAAATTAAAATATAAATACCTCTAAATGAAGTCATACTCTGTCGATCTTCGAGAAAAAATAGTTGCAGCACATCTTCAAAAAA
>NZ_JACJRY010000091.1:0-10505 GCF_014697485.1 Anabaena sp. FACHB-83
TTCTCAATCACCTTCCGATTCATCTTCATCGCTGGAGTTCTTTTCCTTCTACTCCTGTTGACGATTTCTTCTGCTTTAACTCCTCCTAATTGTAAAAAACCTACACCTGTCAGCCCCCAACCCCTCCCCGCAAGCGGGGAGGGGAGCGTTTGCGTTAGCAAATGCGGGGTGGGGTTCCTGTATTCCAAGCAAGTAAGAACCGCTATATTACGCAACACCGATAATGTCATTGCGCCGAATCTACATCTACTGATTTAACAAACCCTTCAATTCCGCATCAGTGAAGGGATTTTGACCAGCTTTTAACTCCTTCACCCAGCGTTGGCGTTGGGCTTTGTAATCTTTATTATCACTCCAGGCGATGAAGGCTTCAAAGTCGGCTATTGCGCCTGGGGTGTCACCTGTTAGCGCCCTAGCTAAACCGCGACTATCAAGAATAACGCCATCATCAGGTGCAAGGGTGACGGCTTTGTCACAGGCGAATAATACTAGCTGGGCTTGTTTGCGTAGACTACCTTGGCGGCATAGTGTATTCCAAGCATCGGCAGAGATTTCGATTTTGGGGTCTAACTTTTGGGCATCGGTGTAAGCTGTGACGGCTTCTGAGACTTTGCCATATTTGACAAGCTGTTGACCTTCTACCAGTTTGCTTTGTGCTTTGACTGGGTTATTAAACTCTGTGGCTTTGGCTTGGGGGTCAAAGTTTAATTGCTGGTTCCATTGTTTTGCTCTGCGGAATTTGGCAACAGCAGCGTTAACATCATCATTTTGGGCTAACTTTTCACCTTGGGTAACTAACACAGTAGCTGCTGACATTAACCGAGATGGTGTTTGGCATTCTTTGACTTCTTCTAATGTTTCGGGATGGGCAATAAGGTAGTTATTGAGCAAGGTGCAACCACTGTCTAATAAGTTATCAAGATTCAAATCCCAAAGTTTGATGGTGTTGTCAGAACTGCCAGAAGCCAGGGTTTTGCCGTCGAGGCTGAAGCTGACGCTATAGACCCAATTGCTATGACCACTCAGGGTTTTCAGAAGTTTACCTGTGCTGACATCCCAGAGTTTGATAGTCTTGTCATCACTACCAGAAGCCAGGATTTGACTGTCGGGGCTGAAGCTGACGCTGTTGACTGGACTGTTATGACCGTTCAGGGTTCTCAGGAGTTTACCTGTGCTGACATCCCAAAGTTTGATGGTGTTGTCACCACTGCCAGAAGCCAGAGTTTTGCCGTCGGGGCTGAAGCTGACGCTATTGACCGGACTGCTATGACCACTCAGGGTTTTCAGGGGTTTACCTGTGCTGATATCCCACAGTTTGATGGTGTTGTCATCACCCAATATGCTACCACTGCCAGAAGCCAGGGTTTGGCCGTCGGGGCTGAAGCTGACGCTATTGACCCAATTGCTATGACCACTCAGGGTTTTCAGAAGTTTACCTGTGCTGACATCCCAAAGTTTGATGGTGTTGTCACCACTGCCAGAAGCCAGGGTTTTGCCGTCGGGGCTGAAGCTGACGCTCTTGACCTCACTGCTATGACCGCTCAGGGTTTTCAGAAGTTTACCTGTGCTGACATCCCAAAGTTTGATGGTGTTGTCACCACTGCCAGAAGCCAGGGTTTTGCCGTCAGGGCTGAAGCTGACGCTAATGACCGGACTGCTATGACCACTCAGGGTTTTCAGGGGTTTACCTGTGCTGATATCCCAAAGTTTGATGGTGTTGTCAGTACTGCCAGAAGCCAGGGTTTGTCCGTCGGGGCTGAAGCTGACGCTCCAAACCGAACTGCTATGACCGCTCTTCGCGTAGCGTTCCGAAGGAAGGGTTTTCAGGAATTTACCTGTGCTGACATCCCAAAGTTTGATGGTGTTGTCATCACTGCCAGAAGCCAGGGTTTTGCCGTCGGGGCTGAAGCTGACGCTATAGACCGAACTGCTATGACCGCTCAGGGTTTTCAGGAGTTTACCTGTGCTGATATCCCAAAGTTTGATGGTGTTGTCACCACTGCCAGATGCCAGGGTTTTGCCGTCGGGGCTGAAGCTGACACTCCAGACTGAACTGCTATGACCTTCTAAAGTCTTTCCTTCTACGGCTATAGCTCGATTTGCTGGGTTTTCTCCGGCTTGTAAATACACCCCTTGGTTTAAAGTTGCTACAGTCCGCATTTGGGTATCAGATTTTGCCCAAGGTGCTTGTTTCAGTCTTCCTCCCGCTTTTAAAGCTTCAATTAAAGCATCAGGGTGTTGTGCAGAAACTAACAATGCTTCTGAAGAATTATTCAAGGCGTTAATTTCACTAATCTCGGCTTGTTTTCTTTGCTTGTCTGCTTGTTGTGCTGCATTCCAGGCTGTGACTGCTAACCCAGCTAATACTATGCCGGCTGTAACTGAACCAAATAAGGCGCGTTTTAAAAAACTATTGAGTTTGGCTTCACTTAGTTTGCGTTGCTGTCTTTCTTTTTCCAGTTCCGCCATTATCTCTTTTAACTTTGGTTCCTGTTGCTGGCGAATAAAGGCGGCTAGATAATCATGCACTAATTGATATCGGTCAGCAGGTGTTTCTGGCAATAACATGACTAAGCCAGATTTCACAAATATCTCTAATACTAAGTCTAGTTGGTTGGTTGTTAATACTAGTTCTGGAGATCCCCCCGCCTGCGGCGACCCTCTTTTTAAGGGGGTTGGGGGGATCATAAATTGCTGCAAATCTCGTTCTAGTTCCGCGCGAGTCTTTAGGGGGCGAGTTCCCTTTTCATCGGTGAGCAAATACAGCAGCACTTCTGCAATTTGCTTGTTTTCTCCACCGCAGTCATTCACCACTTCATCTAAATAACGCTGCACTAGTTGTTGTTTTGTTGCTCGCTGGCGATATTCTGCCAGGGTTCTAATGTTTTCCGTTTGCAGTTGCGCCCCAACTACCTGCAACTCAATAGGACGAACTTCGCCTAATTCCTCGGCTAAGTCCTGCACTAGTTGATCAATTAAAGCAGGTTCTAAACGGAAACTCGTATTTTGAGTTAAACGCTCAATAATTGACTTGGTATTCTCCGGTGAAAAATTCCCCAACTTATACAGCACATTCCGGCTGAGGATGTCATTAGCAATAATCTTCATACTGGATAAATCATTGCACTCCAGCAAGTAATGGAGATAATCTACCCGCAATGACAAAATCACCTTCGCTGACAGAACATTTAAACATTCACCCAAAAACTCAAAAAATTGCCGTCGCTCTTTTGGTTCGGTGTCAAAGAAAAATTCCTCAAACTGGTCAAATATCAGCACAGTGCGGAGGTTGTTTTGTTCATTTTCTTTGAGTTGGTTTAGTAGGGAGTGGGGGGGTGGTGGTTCGACTTCGCTCACCAACCGGGGGGGCGGGGGTGTAGATGAGTGGGAGTGCGGTGTTTCGACTTCGCTCAGTGACCTCCCTTCACCCATCAACCTTGCCAACTCTCTCACCCAGTTGGAATAACCGCGCATAACTACAGGTAAGTTGTCTCGATAACCTATCGCCTTATTTTTTAAAGCTGGTACTAGTCCCGCATTCACCAAAGAACTTTTACCCACACCCGATTGCCCGTGAATTACTATCAATTTATAGTCATGGCGACCAATGCGTTCAATTAACTGTTCTATATCTAATTGGCGACCAGAGGCGGCAATTTCTGGGGCGATGCTATCTTTATTTTCAAGTTTTAATGGCGTAATATTCGGTGTTCCTGCTTGTTTTGCAGCTTCTAACCGACCTGCACCAAGAAACGCCCGCAAGCCAAATTGTTGTTCAATCGAACGGATTTCTAATTTAGTATCAAAAGCTGGCAGATATTGTTTTTGCTGAAGAAATAACTGGCGTAAATCATCAAGAATTTTTAGGTAAATCTCTGGGTTGTTGTTAGTAATGCCAATTACTCTCGCTGCCGCCAAGTTATTAATAGCTATTTGATATTGTTTTAAATGTTGTTGGGCTTGGGCAATATTGAATAATAATTCCTGACGCAGCGCATCATAATTAGTAGTGGTTACATCTGAGTAATTCGCTAAAATATCTAATGCTGTTTTAGCTGATTCTTGGGCTGGCTGCCAATTTGCTTGTGCTAGGGCAACGGCGGCTAAGTAATTATAATCTTGAGCAATTTTTATTTTGTTATTTTCAGCTTGATGTACTTGCAAAGCACGTTCAGCTAAGTTTTTTAATTGATGCCAGTTGTTTAAATAGCGTAGAACAATGCCAAATTGCTCAAGGGAATTGGCAATTAAATCGGGACGTTGGGCAAGTTCAAAGGCGTTGATACTTTGGTTAAGATAATTTTGAATTTGTTGAATAATTTCGGTTTTGACCTCTCCCCCAGCCCCTCTCCGACGCGGAAAGGGGAGTTCTTCTTCTCCCCCTTCGGGGGCTGGGGGGTTAGGTTTATCCAGTTGTCTAGCTTTGGCGTAATAACAAATCGTGATTTGACTGAGTATCTGCCCTTGGCGTTCTAAGTTATTACTTATCTGCCAAAAAGCTAAACTTTGCTGATAATATGTAATAGCTGCATCTAAATCTTGGTCAATATAAGCAACTAGTCCTCGCAAAAATTGACAATTAGCTTGAGTATTTAGAGTAAAAAAATCAGCAGTGTTTTGTAATTCTTGCCAAGCGGATTTAATTTCTGTACACAGCTCTAAGGTAATATTAAAACTATTAGCAAATAATTCGGTTGCAGTTTGTTGAATAAAATAAGTTAATTCATCAGAACTAATAGTAAATATATTTGTAGTCGCCCAACTTTCTAAATCGGGAGCTAATTGGCTAAATTGTTGATAAATTTCATCATTCACCCACAAGACTAGCGGGAAAGAAAAACTCCGGCGAAATTCTTCCCTGACTTGATTTGCAGAGGTTAACATCTGCGGTAAATCTCGCAAGGTTTCTAAACCAGTAATCATTAAAGCTTGGATATTATCACCAAATTCTTCTTGAATGGCTTTATGCAGCGTCCTTTCTGATGGCTTTAAATGCAAAACCCGAATCTCGACTTCGCAGATTTCTTGTAATCTGGCAATCAGGCGATCGCGCAGTTTGGCATAATTACATCGTGCCAATATCAGCTTGAACTGCCCGACAGAAGTTTCTATTGCCCAAGCTAGTTCTTGCAGTCTTGCTTCATTTTCCTGTGAATCAGTCATAAGTAAGTCAGTGTGAATATTGATTGCTAGGACAAGGCAGGCTACAGTTTACACACAAGTTCCTGAAATTACTACCAGCCCTTGAATTACCCCACCCTAACCCTCCGCTTGTAAAGGCTATGGTGTACACACAAATATTCGTGTAGTGCATCTGTCCCGCCTCGGAATGAATTCCGAGTCTCATAGCGCAAGTCATCTGAAGATGACTCAACCAAAAATGTCTTCCAGTCCACGCTTTGTGGACTTTTGCTATGAGCCTGGAACTTTAGTTCAAGGCGGGATAGGCTTTCATACTACAAATTTTTGACTTGTGTGTACACGGTAGAGGGGGGTAATTCGACTTGTGCATACACCATAGGCTTTCTAAAGCAATTCCTTTGTCTCCGCCAAAATGGGATTCACCTCAAACCAAGATTCGCCGCCATTTCGATATTCAAAGACAAATCGACTACGAATGAGTTTTTGATAACCTTCATCATCGCTGACTTTTTTAGTTTCTTTAACACGGCGGAGTAATTGCCACTCTTGGGGAGAAATTGGCATCATGATTTCATTCCGGCGTTCCCGAATGACTGTTTCTAAGGTTTCCCGGCGCAGGGGAAATTGTCTTTGTTTTTGAATTAAGCTATTAAGCAGACGGAGCAAGTCACGCACATGACCACCACTCATCCGACACAGGTGTTCTAGAGTGGTAGCATCATCAAAAATTGCGGTAATATTTTTGAGGCGTTCGGCTGGTGCTATGTCAGGAAAGGCTCTAGCTAATACCATCTGTTGCATGAGTGCCATTCCTGAAGTGTGAATACTGCCATCAGGCGACTGTACAGGAACCATCGGCAAAACTTTCGGGTCTTCCGGGAAGCGTTGAGTAAGCATTCCATAATCATTGGAAAACTTCAGGGACAGGGGCATGGTGTAAACTACATGGCAGTTAAGCTTGGTGAGAAACTCGCCTTGGTCAACAAACAGATACTCTTGTTGTGGACGACCCCAAGCTTTGACACGATTATCAATGCGGTCAAGATTATCTACAATGACTGTTAAGCCTTTTTTACCTTGCTGCTTGAGTTTAGCGATCGCATCTGCTAATAATTCTTGGTTAATGGCTTGTAATAGTGTTAACTTCTGTGGCGCGAGAAACTGATTGAGTTTTTCCCGCAGTGAAGGGTCACTTTTGGTTCGCGCTGTAATTTTACCAATACCAAAGGCGAGAGAAAATTTCTCGTTTTCCTGGCTAAAACCCACATCACCCACCCCAGGAACCTTAAGTTCGGCGGCGGTAACTTCGGCGTTTAGAACTTTCCACGCACCTTGTAGCAGTTCTTTTAACTTCTTAGGTTCTTCCAGTGTAATTTTATCTAGACTTTGGCTCACACGCCGCGCGATCGCCAACATGACATCGGCAATATCTACGTCTGTTGTGACTAAATCTTCACTAGACTCAAAATAAACTACGTGGAAATTGTCTTTTTCTAATTCTGCTTGTAACCTTAATAGTTCCGTCGATTTACCGCAACCAATATGCCCTGTAAACAAAGTGCAGGTGGGTTCATCAGGCTGCCAAAAAGTAATTTTCTCTTTGAGTTCGCTGATAATATCGCCGCCCCGCACAGAGGAAAAATCTATATAGTATTGATCATCTACGCCATTATTGATATTTAAAGTCTTACTGGGATTGGTGATTTGGTAAAATTTCCGAATATCTATAGTCATAGTCTTGGTGATGCGATCGCCCTTAATTACCAGGATAAATATCCATACAACCAATAACCGAATATTTCCAATATATTTCGGTTTTGTGTAGGCTATGTAAAAGGTTATGTGCATCAACTTTCGGCAAATAGCCCTCGGACTGAAGCCAGCCCCAGCGATTAGAAATCACGCGCCACTGAGGGAGTCGGGGAACCCGCCCAACGCAGTGGCTTGGCTATACAGGCGAAACTCACCTCCGTGGGTTTGAAAATCTTGATTTTTGGTTAGTCAGCGTAGGCGGACTCATACCATTTTGGATTTTAGATTTTGCGAAAAGTTGCGTGGGCGGGTTCCCCGACTTGAGCAAACTTTTCAAGACAGATTTTGGATTGAGACAGGCTTTACTGGTAAGCTTTTGGGCAATTCATTTGTCGCAATCATTCTTCAATTTGGTATTAGTTTATGTAGTAGCGAATTATATTCGCCCAAAACTTTTCAAACATCCTCTCATTTTCTATATAATTCGTAATTAATTATGACTAGTTACACATTACAAGCAAGTCGTGAATGGTGGTCACAAAGATGGCTAGAGTTACTTGATTCTTATCGGTTTAAAAAGCGGTTAGAACGGGCGCGAAATTATGCGCGGCAAGGTAACGTTCTCAGCATTGAATTTAAAGGCGCGAAAGTATTAGCTAAAGTCCAAGGTAGTGAAGTTGAACCTTACACAGTGTCTCTTTCTCTCAACTCTTTTAGTGATGAAGAGTGGGGTTATGTCATTGAAACTATGTCTAAAAAAGCATTATTCGCTGCCAAATTATTAGCAGGAGAAATGCCCCAAAATATTGAAGAAGTTTTTACGGCTAACGGTCTTTCGTTATTTCCCTTTACCTTGAGTGATGTTCACAGTAAATGCTCTTGTCCAGATAAAGCTAACCCTTGTAAACACGTTGGCGCAATTTACTATCAATTAGGCGACAGATTCAGCGAAGACCCCTTTGTGCTGTTTCAATTACGCGGTCGGACTAAAGAAAAAATTATTCATAACTTACGCCAACTACGCGGCGCTAAACCAAAAGCAAATACACCTGCAACATCAGAGATTCCACACACAATTACTCCTCAGCAACCCGCAGTCAATCTTAATGCTTTTTGGGAATATCATGAGCCTTTAGATTCATCTTTAGTAGTGATTGCGCCTAGTATGGGTGATACAGTCTTAGATGTTTTAGGTGCAATTCCCTTAGCTAAAACTGAAGATGAAGCAGTCAGTGTTAATGCGGGTGATGTGGTCATGAAATATTTAGATGGCGTTTACAAAGATGTTAGCCAAAAAGCAATGTTAGCAGCGATGAATGTGGGTGGTGGTTAAGTTTGTATGTTATTACAGCATGGATATGTATTTAAACTCACATGGAAATTCAAAGCAGAATTATTACAGTAGAACTTGCTGATGGTACTAATATTAAAGTTGAAGCTACACCAATAGGCGATCGCAAACCAAATATTCAAGTTAGACCGTTTAGCGAAGTCACAACCCCCCTAGAAGCTCTTGTAACAGAAATTGCCGAAGTATTAAATAAAGTTAAGCCAGATAAAGCTAGTGTCAAATTTGGCATAGATATTGGCATTGAATCAGGGAAGCTCACACCTGTATTAGTGAAAGGTAATGATACAGGTAATCTGGAGATCACTTTAGAATGGAACCACTGTTGAGAATGGTGTAATACCATTTCACTTTAAAAATGATACAGACATGAAAGCAGCGCCTCGACTTCGCTCGGCGACCGGAATCAGAGTTGCAGAGGAAGTGATTTGTATCAGTAATTTCGTGAATTGGTATAAGGGTTGAGGGGTAAAAAATTCATACACAATTCTTTCCTGGTTGAATTTATTTTTGCGTTCTTTAAGTAATAGCCATTGGTATTTACTCATCACTCATTACTCCTTCCAAAACTGTATGAATAAAAAATGGGTAAATCTTATCAAAGTCAACACCCTACCCTTATACCCTTGCTCAAACCCTTGATTTTTCGTCTCACTGCGTAAGTCCTAATTCAAAGAAAAAGGCTCTTGTCGTAAAACAAGAGCCTTTTAAAAATTCGATTGTCAGTGATGAAAAAAGGACTTCAACTTAGTCGAGGTCATTCATGAACATTACTGGTTCGTTCTCACGGTCGATACCTTTCTCGAAACCACCAGCAGCAGCACGAGCGCGACCCGCGTGCCACAAGTGACCTACTAGGAAGAAGAATCCTAATACGAAGTGAGAAGTAGACAACCATGCACGAGGAGATACATAGTTGAAAGAGTTGATTTCAGTTGCAACACCACCTACAGAGTTCAAAGAACCCAGAGGAGCGTGAGTCATGTATTCAGCAGCGCGGCGAGCTTGCCAAGGCTGAATATCGTTCTTGATTTTGTCTAAGTCCAGACCGTTAGGGCCACGCAGAGGCTCTAACCAGGGGCCTTGGAAATCCCAGAAGCGCATGGTTTCACCACCGAAGATGATTTCACCAGAAGGAGAGCGCATCAAGTATTTACCTAGACCGGTGGGGCCTTGAGCAGAACCAACGTTAGCACCTAAGCGTTGGTCACGAATTAAGAAGGTTAAAGCTTGTGCTTGAGAAGCTTCAGGGCCTGTGGGGCCGAAGAATTCGCTGGGGTAAACGGTGTTGTTGTACCAAACCATACAAGAAGCGATAAAGCCCATTAAGGACAATGCGCCTAAGCTGTAGGAAAGGTAAGCTTCACCAGACCAGATAAAGGCACGACGCGCCCAAGCGAAAGGCTTGGTGAAGATGTGCCAAATACCACCAGAGATACAAATTAATGCAATCCAGATGTGACCGCCAACTACGTCTTCCAAGTTATTAACGCTGACAATCCAACCTTCGCCACCAAAAGGAGCTTTGATCAGATAGCCAAAGATAACTGCTGGGTTGAGTGTTGGGTTTGTAATGACGCGCACATCACCACCACCAGGAGCCCAGGTGTCGTAGAGACCACCGAAGAACATCGCCTTCAGCACTAACAGCAACGCACCAGAACCTAAGATGATCAGGTGGAAGCCGATGATGTTGGTCATCTTGTTTTTGTCTTTCCAGTCATAACCAAAGAAGGAAGAATACTCTTCTAAGGTTTCTGGGCCGCGAACTGCGTGATAGATACCACCAAAACCCAGGACTGCGGAAGAAATTAGGTGGAGTACACCAACTACGAAGTAGGGGAAGGTGTCAATTACTTCACCACCAGCGCCTACACCCCAACCTAAAGTAGCGAGGTGAGGTAGCAGAATTAAGCCCTGTTCGTACATAGGCTTTTCTGGGATAAAGTGAGCAACTTCAAATAATGTCATTGCTCCAGCCCAGAAGACAATTAAGCCAGCATGAGCAACGTGAGCGCCTAGCAGTTTACCAGACAGGTTAATCAAACGAGCGTTACCAGACCACCAAGCAAAACCGGTGGATTCTTGGTCACGACCGCCACCCATAACTGCGGGTCTATTAGAGAGCGTTACCACGAGGTAATACCTCCTCAGGGAATATAAATTGTTCGTGGGGCTGGTCTTGAGGAGCCATCCAAGCGCGGATACCCTCGTTCAGCAAAATGTTTTTGGTATAGAAAGTTTCAAATTCTGGGTCTTCGGC
>NZ_JACJRY010000092.1:0-10125 GCF_014697485.1 Anabaena sp. FACHB-83
AGTCTGATGCTCAACGAACTGGCAGAAGACAGAACCAAAATTCTCCGACGGCTGTTTCCTGGTACTCCACTGTTCTCTGTTAACGCCGAGCAGATTAACGATTATTTGGCAGGGAAGACTCAGCCCTCAGTGGTGTTGATGAATCCGCCTTTCTCTTCCTCCCCCAACATCAACAGTCGCAATCCCGACGCAACACCTCGGCACATTAACTCTGCACTGCAAAGGTTATGCGATGGTGGACGGTTGGTGACAATTACAGCCAACTGGTTCTCACCGAATAATCCCACTTGGCGCGAGACTTTCGTGAAGTGGCAAGAAAAAGCGCGAGTTTTAATGTCGGTTGGGGTCAGTGGGAAAGCTTACGCCAAGCACGGGACAACAATCGAAACGCGAATCACTGTCATTGACAAGATTCCGGCTGATAAAAAAGATGTAATCCCTTGCATTACAGAAACTTTGGATCTGCCCGAACTGCTGGCATTGATTGAGCAATTGCCTGAGCGTTCGCAATGGAATGTTGCAACTATAAAAGCTACTGTCGTTGCAACAAAGGTTGTTAAACTGTCCAAACGTACTACAGTGCCACAACCAGAACCCTCCGCAGAAATCCCAGACGTGGTAGTTCTGGAATACGAAGTAGTCGAGTGGTCTGCCACCGATGGGTTGAAAGATACTTTGTATGAAACCTACCGACCGCAGCGAATCCGCATCAAAGGCGCAAAACCTCATCCGTCGTTGTTGTGCGAAAGTGCAGCTTTAGCATTAGTATCGCCACCGGCTCCTACATACAAACCACATCTTCCACAAAATATTATCACTCAAGGCTTATTGTCTGAAGCACAGCTTGAAAGCGTGATTTACGCAGGACAAGCACACTCAGAATTTCTATCTGGGTCTTACTTGGTAGATGACTCATGGGACAATCTAAAGGTGGCAGCTAATAACGAAGAAAACGCCGTCAAATTCCGTCGCGGTTGGTTTTTGGGTGATGGTACTGGTTGCGGCAAGGGTCGTCAGTGCGCGGGAATCATCCTCGACAACTGGTGTCAGGGTCGAAGAAAAGCCATCTGGATATCCAAAAGTGCCACACTCATAGAAGATGCCCGACGAGATTGGTGTGCGCTGGGTGGTAGTGAACGAGATATTATCGACCTCTCGAAAATCAAATTATGTGAGCCAATCCTATTCACTCAAGGTGTTCTATTCTGCACATACTCAACTCTGCGCTCACAAACGAACGGTAAAAGTCGGCTCAAACAAATCGTTGAGTGGGCTGGTAAAGACTTTGAGGGTGCGATCGCTTTCGATGAATGCCACGCAATGGGCAATGCGATGGCCGTTGAAGGTAAACTCGGTATGATTGCAGCATCTCAGCAGGGTGTTGTTGGGCTTCGACTCCAAAATGCTCTGCCTGGGGCGCGAGTTGTGTACGTGTCAGCCACCGGCGCAACCAAAGTCTCAAACTTGTCTTATGCAAACCGTCTCGGACTCTGGCAGACTGGAGACTTCCCATTCACAAACCGTGAGGATTTCGTTGAATCTATCTCTGTCGGCGGCATTGCGGCGATGGAGGTGGTGGCACGGGATTTGAAGGCACTCGGTTTGTATTTGGCGCGATCGCTTTCCTTCGATGGCGTTGAATACCAGACTCTCGAAATCGAACTAACGCCGACGCAGGAACGGATTTACAATAACTATTCCGATGCTTTCCAAATTATTCATAATAATCTTAATAAAGCATTAGAGGCTTGTAACATCACTGGTGCTAAAACATATAATCGTGCTGCCAAAATGAGTGCGATGTCTCAATTTGAGAGCCACAAACAACGGTTCTTTAACCATTTGCTGACCGGGATTAAATGCCCTACCCTGATCAAAGCTATGGAGAATGATTTAGCTCAAGGTCTTGCTGTTGTCATTCAAATCGTGTCCACCAACGAAGAACTCCTTAAACGGCGACTTGATGAGGTTCCGGCTGAGGAGTGGAAGGATCTCAATCTTGACTTAACTCCCCGTGAGTATGTCATGGATTATTTGTTAAGTGCGTTTCCGATTCATCTTCATTCCATACACTCCGGCGAAGATGGCGAGGAGCGTTCCGAACCTGCCTTTGACGCTGACGGTTCTCCTGTGATCTCTCAAGAAGCTGTGGGTTTACGTGATGCCTTGATTGACCGACTGGCCAGCCTCGATCCAATTCCCGGTGCTTTAGAGCAACTGCTGTGGCACTTCGGCCATAAACAAGTTGCTGAAGTGACTGGTCGTAGCAAGCGCGTTCTCAAAGATGAATCAGGGCGTTTGTTTGTTGATACTCGTGGCAGTGGGGCGAATATTGCTGAAACTGCTGCATTTATGCAGGGCGATAAGCAAATTCTCATCTTCTCTGATGCTGGCGGTACAGGTCGCAGCTACCATGCTGACTTGAACGCTGTGAATCGTCGTAGGCGATCGCACTACCTACTCGAAGCTGGCTGGAGGGCTGACAATGCTATTCAAGGGCTTGGGCGATCGCATCGTACTAACCAAGCATCTGCACCTGTGTTTCGACCTGTAACCACTAATGTCAGGGGTGAGCGCAGATTCATTTCGACCATTGCTCGACGCTTGGACAGCTTAGGCGCTTTGACTCGTGGGCAGCGTCAAACTGGTGGTAATGGCATCTTTGATACCAAGGATAACCTTGAATCTCAGTATGCTGAACGTGCTTTATATGAGCTATTCAGGCAGATTTACCAGGGTAGATTTGCTGAAGTCTCATTAGGGCAATTTGAGCAGATGACTGGTTTATCGCTCACTTCTCATGAGGGCGGCATGAAGATTGAGCTTCCACCCCTGCGTCAATTCCTCAATCGGCTGCTGGCTTTGAGGATTGATATGCAAAACTTGATTTTCGAGCGTTTTGAGTTGTTGCTCAGTCAGCAAATCGAAGCAGCGATCGCCGCCGGAATCTTTGAGATGGGTGTGGAGACTTTACGGGCTGAGAAATTTACCGTCGAAAGCCAAGAATCAGTTTATACACATCCTGCCACTGGTAGCGAAACAAGCTATCTGAAGGTAGAAAGACTCCAAAAGAATAACATCAAAACGGCTAATGAGATGCTGGATCTTGCTAGTATGCACCAGGGAAGACTCATGATCAATGAGAAATCTGGTAATGCAGCCGTGGCAATTCCGACACACAGCATCTTCGACAGTGATGGTGGTGTTATTCCACGGGTTTTGTTGATGCGATCGCAAAAGGAAACTCGCGTAACACTCACGGATTTGGAATCATCCACATGGAAGCAGGTTTCTACTGACGTGTTCATCGCAGCGTGGTCGAAGGAAATTGATGCACTGCCCAAGTTCACGACCGATTACTTGCATTTGGTCAGTGGGATTTTGTTACCTATTTGGAAAATCCTACCACAGCACAGCAGTCGAGTATTCAGGCTGCAAACCAGTGATGGCGCGAAAGTTCTTGGTCGGGTGGTGAATGCTCAAGATATTCAAACCGTGCGAGAGCAACTTGGATTAAGAAATCAAATGCTTTCTCCAGCAGAACTTGTAAAGCTTGTACTGAACGAAAAGTATACACAGCAACTTCCTGGCGGCGTAACCTTGCGGCGGTCTTTCGTTGCTGGTGAGCCTCGTCTGGAGTTAGTCAATGCCCTCTCACTGGCTGATCGATTGGTGAGTATAGGTTGTTTCACCGAGATCATTGACTGGCGTAAGCGGGTATTTGTGCCAACTGGAGATAAAGCTGCTGATGTCTTGGGTGCTGTAATTGAGATTCTTGGTTAATGAACGCAAAGCGATAGGGTTTTTCCTATCGCCTTATTTTTTATCTAAACTTATTAATACAATATTAAAAACAGTGTATAAAAAATTATTTTTTAGGTAGATTTTGTGAGTTTTGAAATTGAATTAATCCGAGGATTTGATAATCTTCCAATTCAGGGTATTATTGAGGAATTAGCTCCCAAGCATATTGATGATTTTGTCAATTTATGGTCTAAGGAATTACAAAAATATCAAACCCAAGATAAACAATGGGACTGGTTATTTAAATTAAATTTTATTAGAAGAAATTCGGAATTTGAAGGATATGCGCTCGTAGCAGAAGACAGCACACAAGGGTTAATGAAAATAGAAACTCAACGTCATGGTTCTCATGAGGAATACGGACGAAAACTAGTATATGTGGAATTTTTAGCTTCCGCACCTTGGAATAGAAAAGTTATCCAACGTCCGCCAAGGTTTCGAGGTGTTGGTACTAACCTGTTACGTTACGCCAGACTCAGAAGTGTGGAGTTAGGATATGGTGGAAGGGTAGGGTTACACTCTTTACCTGAAAGTGTGCGATTTTACGAAAATCAATTGATGAACAATTTCGGAGTAGATGAAAATCAGAACAATTTAATTTATTTTGAATACAGTCAGCTACGACGATAATAGACAAAAATCTGGATATGGAAGAAAATATTACAGTTGAAGAAGCAATTGAATTATTGTTTAACCGTGAATCTATACAAGCAGCAATTCGTGCTGAAGATGAAGCTGCTTGCGATGTAAGCGCAGGACTTGATTGGGGTAATGAGCGAGTGTTTGTTGCCTTTATGAAAAATCCGGCATTATTACATAGGATGACAATACTACGTTTATCCCTCAACCGAGAAATTCGTCAGATGCTACAGGGATGGAATCTAGGAGTAGGGGAAGAAAAAGCTATTGAAACTGCATCTACACGTTTATTGTCTCGTCTACAATTACCACAGCAAAAAGCTATTCCTTCCCTAGAAAGTATATTGATGCGTGATGATTTGTACTCCGAAGAATTGATTGGTGATAGCCAAGTATTACAGGAATTGTTGAGTGTGCTGTACAACAATGAAGACTGGGATGCAATTGCAACTGTTGCCGGAAATGCAGTGCGTGAAGGTATCTTAATAAATGTTGAGTCATCTCGCTTAATAGCGTAACAAAATTAAATAGGGTTACTCTCCAAAGATGGTAAAGGCAAAGTGATGTGGTTTTTACCCGTCGCTTTATTTTTTCTCATTTCTGGTGTGGAGATCAAAGGTTTGACCTTACAGGGCTTGGTCATTTGCTCCTAAATTTTGTATTCTTCATTAGTATCAGTTGCACTCCCCACACCAAAGAAACTATGCCTAAGAATTGGACATTAAAAGTAGACCAGTTCTTCAATGCAAACCCCCACTGCATTATCGCTACCGTTCACGTTGACAGCTTCCCTGCCGACCTGCCGCTAGAACCCAATATCAGAGAACCCAACCGCAAAAGCTCGACATACAGACAAATCTTTGACTCCTTAACCACTGAGCCTGACAAATTCTTCTCCAGACATAGTGGTATCGTGCTGTGTGCCAACAAGGTCAAGCCTAACAGTAAAAAGACTCAGCTAGAACTAGAAATACTGGAAGCCTCTGAGGGCGGTAGCGATGGCATTATCAATGGTGGGCATACGGTTTTAGCCTTTCAACAGGCCAGAGAATACAAGTATGATCTAAGTGAAGCCAGAGTCAAAGTCACAATCCACATTGGGCTAAGTGAGGACGAAGCCAAAGACATTGCCCTGGCATCAAACACTTCAGCCCCGGTTGACGCGCGTTCTAAAGTTAACGCTAGGGGTGATTATAAATTCCTGAAACAGTTTTTAACTCAACTGGAGCGAGAGGAAAAAACCAAATTCCGCATTGCTTACTATCAAAACCAAAGCGGTGCGCCCAAAAGTCCTCAGTGTAACGTCAACCATCTCATTAAGTTGATGAACTGTCTTGACAGGAATAAATACAACCCAGACAGCAAAAGCAGAACCAAACATCCACCTGTTAGCAACACACCATCCTTGAGTGAGGCTGAAAGACAAAGGCTGTCGAAATTGCTACCGTTACTGCCCAAAGGATTATGGATTGAGCAAAGGTTATTTCAGATAATTGAGGAGCATATTACCAAGCCCAGGAGAAAAGGAGTAGTTGACCTCGCTTCAATCGACCCACGCAAGAATACGCTGCTGCCGGATAGCCGATACTCGTTTGGGTTTGCTGCACCTGCTGATATTGCCATGCCTATTGTTGCTGCTTATCGGGTATTTTTGGATGAACAGTACAACTGGATCATTCCTTTTGATGAGTTTGCTGAAGATTTTCTACAGCATTTGTGGGCAAACTATTATAAGAAATACTTGGTGTCGGAGAAATTAGCAGGTAATACTGTTGGCAGTAAAATCTGCCGTAACCCGGTGATTTGGGATAACGTTTATGTTTCAGCCCAGAGCTACCTGAATCAGCAGTTGATTAAGATGGTGGGGTCGAACACTAAGCGTGAAGAATTGAAGCTGGTGAATTAAGGCAATAAAAATTTGGTGGTGCATTAGGATTTCCTGCTCACAATGCACCAACAGATTCAGTGTAAAGGCGTGAGTGCAAACCTTATTCCCAGTATGACTGCCAATCATTTGTAAAAACTTGCTGTAATTTTTTCTGATAAGAATAAGTTTTAATTTTTACCATCCAGAGGTTATTAATATTTTTTCCTCCTTTACAGATCACTCCTTCGTTTACATCATATTTACCTTCACGAACATCATGAATAAATTTGCCAGTTAGCTTACCGCGATAAACAACACGCGCAATATTAAATTTACTGAAATCTTGAAGAAATTGTTCGGGATGAATAATATTTTTATCGGTTTGTACATCAAAAATAAGCAGTTGTTTTGGGTCATCCTGCTTGTGCATTCCTGCAAATGAGTTCATCCCAAAAAACTCAGTAAACACAGTAATTTCTGGATATTGATAGTTCTTATTTTCTCTAAATACTCCTTCTAAAGCACTGGCAAACTCTCTATTAAAAATATCAGAAGCTTCTTCTAATCCTGGATGTGCAGCATTGAATTGTGCAATCCCCTGCTCATCCAAATCAAAGCGATCTCGACGCGTACCAAAAGCATACCAGCCAAGTTCAAAATTCCAAACCCAATGTAAGTTGGTTCCATCATATTTTTCAAAAGCTATGCACCGTTCCAAAGGGCAGTTTTTGCTATCTGGGATTTTTGGATAAACTAACTGTACTCGTACCATTTTTAGATAATTTTTCTCTAAGTATCTCAATCAGCCACAATCGAAAGTATAGATTTTACGCAAGTTTTCAGAGCAGTCAAATTAAGTGTTCTTACGCATATCTACCCCTCCAAATTATCAGGTGGGCAGAAACAACGCGTAGCGATCGCTCGTGCTTTAGTAATGGAACCAGAGATGATTCTCTTTTTGGAATTACAGCAAGACAACAAGCGAGGTTTACAATCAAAGGGGTATTGTATAAAATTTCCTCATTACTTGTTTGTCTTTTTAGCAGAGATTTCTAGCCAAACTACTTCTAGCAAACCTCAACCCACCTCGCAGATAAGGAACATTTCTCCAAAAGCTCAGGCTGTTATTTCAAAGAACCCTCAGTTTCCTTCATCTCCCTACTACCTAGCTTGGATCGCCTTAGTAAGGAGTTATTTAGCACTCTGCACAAACAATCCCAGGATTGTCAAACTCAAAAAATTCCTTGGTTGTATAAGCTTAATCCCCATCAAGATTGGCAATGAGCATATAAGAGTTCGAGGAGTTTGTATTCACTACCATGACTTATACCATCTTGAAGTTGCTCAACTAGAGAGAATCCAGATTGGGACAAACTGGGTGAGTGGAATTCATGGGATTAACTCACGAGTCTTCCATGCTTCTCCAATTAAAGAAGAGTATGACAGTTTTCTTGATGAAGCTCGGATTGCCATACATGAGTGGTTAACTCGACCTACTGCCTTCAGTCAACTCAAATTACTTTGCTGGATGACCTTGTTAATATTACAAGGCATCAATCCTTTTGCAGTCCTGATTCGGCACATGAGGAGTCTGAAGAAAAAGCCGGAAGAATTCCTACTTCTACAGGGCAGCCACATCATCTCAATAAGCCTAAATTATTCTCAATAGATTCAAAAATAATCGCATTAATCCATGCTTATTGACAATAATTTTAGTGATCGCTTTGGGTTTGGACAGTGGTTCAAATGATAAACGGCAACGAGCTTTGTTTCTCTTAACTCTGTTGTTAGATGAGATATAAGTAGAATAGGACTAAGTATATCATTAGAGCTTACTGAACAATTTATGGAAAGCCATCATAAGTTGGCAATTAGGAGCTTTAGATGCAGCGAAAAATAGAGTTAAAAAGAGGTCTTGACAATACATCTGTTGCAGCATCTTTAGTAGATTTAGGACAAAGACACGTTGATGATTATGTAAATGATTGGGTTGAAATTTTAAGGTTATTTACGCAAGAAGATAAATACTGGGACTGGATATTTAAATTAAGATATCTGGCCAATCAAGAAAATCTTGAAGGTTATGCAGTAGAGTGCGACAACAAAACTCAAGGTTTAATGATCATAGAAACACAAATGCACGGTTCCCGATTAAATATTGGTAAGAAACTAGTTTATGTTGATGGCATTGCTACTGCCCCCACTAATCGAATCGAAATTCAGCGTCCGCCTCAATTCAAAGGGGTTGGTCAAGCACTCTTAAATTTCGCCAGAATTAGAAGTGTTGAGCTAGGGTATGAAGGTAGAGTGGGGTTACATTCTTTACCAGGCTCTGTAGGATTTTACGAAAAGCAAAATATGTTTAACTGCGGACCTGAAGAAGAATACGAGAATCTAGTTTATTTTGAGTATGGAGTATTCAGACGAAGATAAAGTGAAAATTTATGAATCACCAACCGCAAAATCATAATTCTGAGGCAGATGAGCCAGTCACAACCCAAGAAGCTATAGATTTACTTTTTGGTGAAGGATGGCTCGATGAGGCTGTTCGTATCGAAGATGAAGCAAATTGTACTATTGGTGCTGGTTTGGATTGGGGTAGCGCATTAGCACCTTTAATGCTCAATCTTCCTTTATTTGGTCGCTTATCAACGCTGCGTGTATCTCTTAACCGTGAAATCAGGCTAATAATTGAAACATGGAATTTAGGCGTAGGTACTTCCTCAGCAGTAGAGGCAGCAAGGAGACTTATTAAACAGCGATTGATATCTCCTACACCTGAGCTATTACCTTACTTAGAAGCCAGCCTACTGCAAGATGATTTATACGGTGAAGAGTTTATATCTAACCGCGAAGCTCTCAAATTGCTACTTGCAGTAGTTCTTAATGATTCTGATAGAGCAGAAATTGCCGAGACGGCGGCTAATTCAATCCGCGCACAAGTTATGTCACAGGTGAATTTTTCTGAGAAAATTTCTGCTTAAATATTCAATAGAGAAACAATAACATTACATCAAATATTAAGCGTGTATTCTGACTTTTGAGTTCTAAGTTTTACTTTTGTAACACTTAAGCTAATCGATTAGCAACAAAATATTTTAACGGACAATCCCAAACAGCATTTATTATGGGCAGCTATTTTTGTGATTGCAAAATTACAGGCTTTTGGCAATTAGAAGTATAACCCGGTAAAACTTTTACCCCTGACTGAGTTAATCTTAGGGTTAGCGAAAGTCGGGCTTTACCGCTATTGTTCTGTATGGAGCGATGCAATAGTTTATTAGTAAATAGTACAAATTCACCAGGATGCAATACCACAGGAATAGCTTTTTTTTCAACTTCATTAGGGATTTCAAAAAAATGATTCCCACTAAAAGGGTCTGTTCCTTTTATTTTGCAATTTTCTAAATCAATATTAGGTAGATATTCAAATCCATTATCTTGATTAACTTCTGTCAAAGCTATATAAACATTAATAGTTTTACCATCTCCTTTCAGAAGTTTAGAATAAGAATCTCTATGCCAAAAAGGAATTAATTGCTGGGCAGGGTAATTTACCCATAGTTCTGACCGCCATAACGCTAAATTATCCCCTAAATGAGCATTCACCCTTTCTAATAAATTTTTATCTTGACATAATTGCCAAATTACAGGTGAATCTAAATGTCTTTCCATGTAAAAACGTTTAGTAAAAACTTGGATTACAGCACTTGCGTCTGTTATGAGGTACAATAAATTAAAATATAAATACCTCTAAATGAAGTCATACTCTGTCGATCTTCGAGAAAAAATAGTTGCAGCACATCTTCAAAAAA
>NZ_JACJRY010000093.1:0-10011 GCF_014697485.1 Anabaena sp. FACHB-83
GGTATCTAGTGGGGGAGTAAGTGCGAACACGCCTATGATAGAAAGAGATTGCTGATAAAGCGAGTTATGGCTTATGTCTCTGACTATCAAAGACTTAGAACAATTACAGTCACAAAATCCTGATTGGCGGATGGAGCTAGTAGAAGGAAACATTATAGTTATGGGGCCATCCGATTACGAGTCAGACGAAATTGGTTCTCGCTTGTTAACTTTTCTGAATGTATGGGTGATGCCGCGCAAGCTAGGCAGAGTAACTGGTTCTAGTGCTGGTTTTATTTTACCCAGTCTTGAGAATGACGAAAATACAGGCGACCCTGAAAAAAGAAACTTACGCGCTCTAGATGTTTCCTTTGTTCGGGCAGAACGACTCAAAAAAACTCAGCGTGACTTTGTGCAGTTAGTTCCCGACCTCACGGTTGAGGTGAAATCTAAAAGCGATCGCCTCAAGCCCCTGCAAGAAAAAATTCAACTATTCCTAGAACTGGGTTCTACAGTGGGCATTCTCATTGACCCTGACAAACTTTTGGTGACAGTTTATCGTCCTAACCAAGAACCAGTTATTTTAAGAAGTAATGACAAACTGACTTTACCAGAGTTACTTCCAGGTTGGGAATTAGAGATCGCAGAACTTTGGCCACCTGAATTTGAGTAAATCATTGCAACTGGTTTGTAGAGTTGAGCAACTGTTCGGTTTGCACCTACCAAGCTACCCAACCCAGTTTTATTTTCGGATACTGTCACCAGCATCACAGGTGCAGGCTGGACTCTTCGGTTGCACTCTCGACAAATTCCCACTTGCCGACTCTCGCGGTGAAGAGTTGATCTCTAGTTAACGATTAACTGTACTTCATTGAACATTGCTGGACATTACATGATAGTATAAATGTATTAATACTAAGATAGTAATGACCAACTATGTCCCAGCCAGAAAAGCACAATTAGCGTTTGGAGTTACACTCAAAACACTACTGCGGTGGGAAGAATCAGGAAAAATTAAGACAATCAGAACCCCAAACGGACAGAGGAGATATGACATTGATTCCGTCCTACCAACTGTTAGAACAGACCGAGCAATCATTCTCTACGGCAGGGTTTCTAGCCACGCTCAAAAATCTGACTTGGAAAGACAAATACAGTTTCTTGGTTTCTTGGGGAGCAACGCGATTTTCTGAAATTGGGCAAAAACAAGTGACAATGCGCCACTCCAAGGCCAGGCGATGGCTGCGCCAACGTCTTCGACGAACGCTAAAACATACATTCAAGTAAAATGTATAAAATGTTTAGGCACTGCTGGGATTAAGGAAAGAGCTAAAAATAGAATTACAAAAATTGTCCCAACTGCCAGCTATCCATTGACATCGCAGATGTAACATAATCTCTGCATTATCTGAAAGCCAAAATTTACTGTTCCCTTTCATGCGTAAGTTCACAGCTTGACGAATTAAACTTTCAACTGCACCGCTTCCAAGGGGTAGCTGACCCTGTGCGACTAAGTGGTAGTTTAATAGTCGCCTACGGTAAGCTTTGAGAATATAATTACGTTCTCGCACCAAAATTTTACAACGCTCTCCAGTAGCTGTTGAAATAAATTCATCCATATTCCTCATTAAATTGAGAGCTTGACCTTTCTTTAAAGTTTTCCGAGCTTTTTTAAACCACGATTGACGTTCACTATCCGTGGTAAAAGCCGCATCAGCAAAGTCTTGTAAATGTGCAGCAGCATGATAAAAATCCAATAGCTTATAAGTAGCTTTTGGGCAGTTTATTCTCTCTAATAAAGGCGGGATATGTTTCCAAATCCACTCAGCCCCATCAGCAACTAACAAAACCTGTTTAGCTTGGCTTATCCCCAAACTAACTAGATACATTTCTAAAATTTTGAGAAACTCCTCATAACCTAAATATGTCCCATCATTGGTAATAGGTAGAGATGATGTTTTAATTTTTTTACCATGCTCATTCTAAACTTGAATATATTTTTTCGTTCATGAAGTGTAGGCATTCCCTGTTTTGATATTTCACATCAAAACTATTACTCAATGGGAATCCTACACTTTTTTATCCCCATCATAGAACTAAACAACCATAAAAATAGAGTTATCTCAGTATTACTGAGATATTTAGCTATCTAACTAGTATCAATTTGACTAATTTACTGAACTTTCGGTTTAGCGTAGGCGTAGCCCGCCGCAGGCATCGCCTCCGGTGGAGTAGCGCATCGTCACTCGTTTTTGCCCGACTTCAGAAAATCGCGTTGCTCCCTCCTAAAGTAATGCAAGAGAGTTATCTGACTACCATTCACCAATTAAGGTAAAAGCAGCCCAATTTTTGGGGTGAGGGTGTTTTTGTATTGTCATTAGCATTGCTTGACGTAAAGCTTGGGCTTTATCAGTGTTTTGCTTAAGTTTTTCGTAAAACTTAATCATCAACTCAGCAGTCGGAGAATCGGGTATTGCCCATAAAGATACAATTACACTAGGAACGCCCGCAGAAATAAAGGAACGGGAGAGTCCAATTACCCCATCTCCTGTTAATCTCCCTCGTCCTGTGTCACAGGCACTGAGAACTACTAATTCAGCATTTAGTTTCAGGTCTAAGATTTCTTCGGCACTCAGCAGACCATTATCATTACCAGAAGGAGCCAGTGCGATCGCACTACCCAATCCCCGATTATTATCTAATAATCCGTGAGTGGCTAGATGAATGATTCTTGCTTTGGGCATTTTCTCTACTATTACCTTTTTAGTACCACTGCTTCCTGTAATAGCTGGAGTCTGAAAAAGAAGTGCGATCGCTTCTGCTTCCTTTTTAGCCCCCGGCAAACTGTCTAAACCTCTAGGCATAGTTGGATTTCCCAACACCAATACCTCTGTAAGTGCAGCTTGGTTAACTTTCGCTTGTTGTTGGCGTGTTAACTGCAATACCTGAATTGAAGGAGCGGTGAGAATGGTGTGTTTTTCAATCAAATATTGGTCAGAGTCATCTTGCAGAGCAGGGAAAGGAACAAGAAACAGAGATCCTTGAGGTATAAAGATCACTTTGGCATTAGCTTCTGTCTGCAGTAGGTCAGCAATTGGTTGAATTAGAATTTGATAAAGTTTTTTCAGGCGTTGTGAGAAATCGCCTCCTCCAGTATCGGGAAGATTTTGGTCTTGCACGTCCTCCCAATCTCGACCTCTTACACCGATAGCATTACGAGTAAGAAGAACAAGGTATTCAAGAGTATTATTTGTCTGCCACAACGGTTTTAAGTCAACATTACGAAAGGCTACTTCCCCCGTGGGTTTAATTACCCAAATATAGAGTTCTGAGTCGGCAAATCCTCGCTTACCTTGAACTTTAAATTCATCACCAATAATCGAATACTCAACTAAAGTGGCATTTTGAGCTTTAGCGATTTGTTTAATTTGCTGTAGGGTAGGTGAAGCAATAGTTGATTCAGGATTTTCGCTGGGGGATAACCGTGAAGCTAACAACTCTACAAATGCACGAGCGCGTCCCCGTTCAGCTACTTCGAGAGCTTCAGTGATTTTATTCTGAGCGATGAGGACTTTTTGTAATAATCGGTAAGTGCGAGCTTGCTCTTCAAAAACCGAAACTTTATAAGCATCATTGTCACCCAATCTTGCCCTTATTGATTCCCAGGCTTGCATTGCAGTGCGGAGAAATTTTTCTGCTTCCCCAAGATTGCCAAATTTGAAGTGAATACCACCTAAATTGTTCAGTGCATTCCCTTCAGCACCGAGGTCTTTGATTTCTCTAGCAATCTCTAAACTCTCTAGAGTATAATTAAGTGCTTGGGTATATTCTTCTTGGTAATAGTAACTAAGTCCCAGACCGCCCAAAGCAATCCCCTCTCCTTGGATATCTTTGTATTTGCGAGCGAGATCCAAATATTGTTGCTGATAGTTAATCGCTTGAGCATAGTCTCCCAAGTGCTGGTAAATATTCCCTAAATTTCCTAAGCTACGCCCTTCACCTATGGGGTCTTGGATTTGTTGGGCGAGGTTTAGACTCTGCTCTTGGTAATCGTTTGCTTTGGTAAAATCTCCCTTAGCAGCATAAACCATTCCCGTATTATTTAAAGTTTTCACCTTATTACGAGGGTCTTGGAGATAGTTGGCAACCTCAAGACTATTTTCGTAGTATTTAATCGCTTGATCGTATTCTCCCAAGAAATAGTAAGCTAGTCCAATACTTTCTAATGCACCGAACACACCTTGGAAGTCCCGCCGTTGCTCTTTGATAGTCAAGCATTGTTGAGCGCAGTCAATTGCCTCAGCGTAGTATCCTAAATTTCTGTAAGCAATTCCCAGCGTTCCTAGAACATCTGCTTTTGCTATTTCTTGGTATGGTTGCTGTGAGAAAAATTCCAATAATTGCTGTAGATATTGAATTGCTTCAGAGAATTTACCTAAGCGATTGCAAACTGTTCCCAGACTTCCTAAAATTCTTGCCTCTTGTTCGTAATCTTGCAGTTTTTGATATATAGTTCGTGCCTGTTTTAAAGACTGTTCTGCGGCTTCCAATTGACCAGTATTAACTTGCTCAAAAGCTTTTTCCATCAATCGGTGTGCTTCTTGTTGCTGGGGATTACTAGCAGTTTTTAGCATGGCTAAAGCTTCCAGAAGCATATTCTCTAACTGCTGGTCATTAATTTCTCTAGCAATGGCTAAGGATTGATTATAAAAATTAATTGTTTTATCATATTTCACAACAACAAAGTAAGCATTTCCTAACCAAAATAAAGTATCTGCTTCTCCTTTACGGTCTTTAATTGCTTGATAGATATTTAGTGCTTGTTGCAAATTATTTACAGCATCTTTGTCAGTACGACTCCGTATTTGCTGCATCCCTAATTGAAACAGTTGTCTGGCTTGCTCTTGGAGTTGTCTACTCATAATCGTTAAGTTCCAAATTATTGATATGTTGAAAAAGTCAAAAGTAAGAAGAATTTCCCACTTTTGCCTTTTTATTGGTTACTGATTTTGAGTGAGATATTCACTTAAATGGTTTAAAGCTTTTGAATTCTCAACAAAATAAGTCAAGTGATCACAAGCCACTTCTTGGATATTGGGAGGAATCATTCTTCCTTCTGGAATATTCTTAATGCTGTCCACTTTCACAGCAATATCATTTGGTTGACCAAAGAAAGGAAATTCCACAACTTGAGTGCCTAAGTTTTGTATCAGTCGATTTAATAGGCTCGCTTTTCCTCCTTCTTCCTCCATCGCTGCCCGCTTAATAGAGGTATTACCAGCAATCACTGAATAAGGAATACCCGGATCGGGACTTGCAGCTAAGTTTCTCAGAAAGGCCGAACTAGGCTTCATTTGGTCTAGCGTTACATCTACTACTCCTATCCCACTAACTAGACTCCCTAGCACTTTTACTGGCCAAGCAACCGTAGAGAGGCTATTGAGTCCAATTCCCAAAGCCAGCGTCGCCAAATCTTGAACCGTTGACCAAGGAGAACCTGCATTGGGAGTCCCTAACATCACTAAATGTTGGACAACCTGATTACCTTCTTCTCGCTCAATAAACCAACGGGAAACTAACCCTCCCATAGAATGAGCGACAATATGTAGAACTTTACTGTGATTAGCTCTCAAACCTACATCTTCAAGTTTCTTTTTGAGAATGCGAGCAATTTCTGGAATGTCAGTGTTAATGTTCTCGTAGTCAAAAGTTAGAACTAAGTCATAAAGATCATTAAGAGAGTGTTCTTGCCCATCTACTGAAAGTTTCGCCCTTTGAACGCTCTTGACCATATCTTTGGTATCACCTAGAATCCCGTGAACGTAGAGCAAGATACGATTTGCATTTTTTACCTGGTCTTTGATATTTTCTACAGGAGTTACGGTTTGATCTTCAGCAACTTTAACCGCCCTGAGATGATAACCGTCAAACTTTCGACCCAGGTTTTCGCCGATCACCTTTACAAAACACATCCAAATAGAGCCTACTACGTCTCTATCTCCACTGTATGGGGTTGACAATCGTTCTAACTTAATTTCCGTTTGCGTCTTGCCATCTTCATTTTCAATTGTTGTCCCATAACCTAATGGCAAGTAAAACTCACCATCATAGGCAAAAGCTAAAAGGTTTTCACCTTCCCCTAGTGGAACATCAGTCAACAATCTTAAAGGGTTTTCTTCGGTGACAACTTCACGATTTTCCACATCAGTGAGTTCCAATACACTTAACCCTGGATCGGTGCCACGACTGGTAGTAAATTGAAATGCCTGAGTTACTTGAGGGTCTTCTCGCAGAATAGGTGGTAAAATAACCTTTTCTAGACCGCGACTGGCTTGAGGTACAGTAGTTAAACGAGCCTTAGCCTTTAAGCTAGGATGGGGCTGTAACTTGACCCCTGAACCTAAATTCTTCGAGTCTGTGTTAGAAACAGGAGTTTCATTCAGCGGACGGACAGTTGTAATTGTGACTTGTTTGGTAAACCAATCTTGATAGCTCTGTGGTTCGGCATCTTCCCAATCACGATTTTGAACCTTATTCATGAGACAATTTAAGGTATTTCGATTGATTACCCCTCGATCTGCTCCTCTTTCCCCCTTTGTAGTTTTAGGTGCATCAAGTTTGTTCTGAGTTAACAATCTGCCATCAAACTCGGCGGTACTAACAATAAGCTTAATGGTGTTGTTAAATTCGGTAATTTCTTGCGGCAATTCTTGTGGTAACGTTAATCTTCCTGATTGACTCTCATAAGTTCCTTGTGGCTCAAGCTTCACATAACCAGCTTCCATTCCTTGCCTAAACGGGAATTGTACTTCAAAAAGGTCTGTAAGAATGAGCAAGCCACAATACAATGCCCTATTGCTGTTATTAGTGAGTTTTATTTGAATAGTAGATGGGCTTCTTTGTCCGTCGTCTCTTAATTTGTACTCCAAACGAGTCTCTTCAGGAGATAAGTCCTTATCGCCAAAGATAAGTTCCATCTCTATGTCACCCTCTTTAATGACACCATTACCAGAACTTCCGAGTTGAGCGATCGCATTCCATCGAGCAATATGTTCTAAGCGTTGAATTGCTTTTTTGGCATTGTCTTGAGTGTAACCATCAATTTGAGCTACCAAAGGGCGGTCATCTTGAGGTCGGACAATTAAATACTGGTTCTTGCGACATAATAGACGAAAGTGGGCTAAGGTAAGTTCTTTCTCTTCACGGACATAGGCTGAGGATTGGTTGTTCAAACCACCTGCTGGCTCCATTTCTTGGCGTGCCAGTTTCACTCCATCTTCTTCACCTTCAAAATAAACTGCTAAAGGTGGAAGGGGCAGACTGATGATAACCGCTTTAAATGTCTTCTCTTTATCAGAATCTTGTAATGTCTTTTTCTGATCAGGATCTAGGTCTTTAATGTAACTGATGGCGGGTAACACCAAAGTTACTGCTGCGTCCCCAACAGATTGAGAAGGATCATGTAGGTCTTCAGCATTACTGTTAGAAGGGAAAAGTGCCAGCAACGTTTTTTCATCCCCAGAAGGACTTTGAATGCCATGAACACCACCACCATCAATCACCCAACTATGATGTTCTTGGCTATAACTGACGGCAAAATAATGACTACGTTCTGCGATCGCACCTTTAAGGAAAACTTGGTCTTCAGCCTCTGAATAATTCACTTCAAATTGAGGAGACTGATCCGTAATCTTATTGCTAACTAAGGATTTTGCTTCTCTAAACAAATCTTGATAGGACATATTTCCATTGGCTTGTTTCAACGTCTCTAATAAACAATAGGAAAAAGCCCCCCTCTGTTCACCATTCCCGTTTATTTCTTTCGCTAGTTCACTATCTCGACAAGCTGCTAGTAAAACATGAGAACCTGTAAGTATTTTCCAGCCAGAAGGATTATCCTTAAGACTACTAGAAGTCAATGAATTTTGGATTTGTTGCTGCAATTCAGGGAGATAACTATTTAAAGGACGATTTCGTTCATCTATGCTGGTAAGACGTACTCCCGTTTCTTGTAAGGGATCTCTTGTTCCCGAACCTGAATGACAACTATCAAGAATAATGCAGATATGTGGCTTTTTTTCTGATACTTCAGCAATCAGTTGTGCCAACTCTTTATCTGCTAAATCCCAACAATCTTCGCCTTGAGATCGACTATCATAACAAACCAAAGTTTCATTAAGTCTGTCTGGCTCTAAATGCCGAAACTCCTCCGGCGCTCGTTCTTGAGAACCATGTCCACTGTAATAAAAAAGGACTATATCATCCTTCTGAGCCTTACACAAATGTTCTCGAAAATCGTCAATGATTGTTTTGCGCTTTGCTTCGTCATTTGTTCGTGTCCGCAGATGTAGCTGATGATCTTTATCTTTTTTTACCCGATTTTCTAGATACTCTTTCATAGCTGTAATATCCTTAACACAGCCATGAAGCGGACTAATTGGATCTGGATATTTGTCGATCCCAACAAGTAAGGCGTATATGTTACGAGTCATAATTTCTTCGGAATGGTGATTGATAGTAGCCTAAGAGGATGTTTGAAAAGTCCTCTTCTCTCTAGCAAATATTTGTGAAATTATTTTACTGTGTAAATAAAATTCACATAAACACAAGAAATATTTTCATGATTCTTATGCCGTATGCAACACAAATGGAGGGAAAGTAGCGAATATACTATTCTCTCTATTTAATTTAATTCTTCACTTACTTTTTCGATACTATCGGTTAACATTTGGTCAACTTCGTCTCCGTCCGCTCCCTGTTCTATAAGTTCTTTTTTAATTTCTTCCATATTAATAGTCTGAACATAATCAGGAAGCATAAAACCCCACTTTAATTTAACCGATTCCTTAAAGATGTCGTAAAATAATTTATCAGCTACCTGTTGTTCTTTGCGAGAAAACCGAGAATACCACACAGTCAATCCCACCGTAGTACTACCCAATCCTAGCGTAGCACCAGCCAAGATCCCTATAATTATCGGAATTATCAAAACCAAAATTTTTGCTCCATCAATTATCAAAAGTAGTTTACTAAATCTGTCCGAAAACTCCAAATCCAGACTGTTCAAAGCTTGGAAACAAAACTTTGATATTTACATCAAAACGTAATTACAAAGGGTAAAGACTCATCTTCAGTTCTCATAAAACACAAGATGTATAAAAGTGTTTATTTTGTCCTTTACAACACCAAAATTTCCCTATTACTAAAGAGAAGGGCTTGATGAATCGTACTATTTACAATCTTTATAAAGCTACAAATCCACAAATATCGATTCCAGAAAATACTACCCCCTTTTTGATATATATTTTATATTTTTATAATCTGTAAAAATAAAAATATTTATGTATCTACATCGATTTTTAGATAATAATTTTGGCTCTGTAGAAATACACAGTAATAAAAAAGCAGAAAAATTATAGCTAGTTTTTGAGCATTACTAAACATTACACCTCTTATGCAATTTGAAGACTACCCAGCAGTACCAAAAGATTTAGCCTTCGATAATCATCTACCTGGAATTCTCTCAACTCACATAAGCCGTGTTATTTAATCCTATATCGGTGTAGTTTTTAATAAAATCACACGCTTTTCTACAATTTTTTTACTTTGTATAGTTTTCTAGAACATACTATTAATCCAATAAAAATACAACTAAGGAAATTCCTTATTTATCTAAGGATTTTCCTTAGTTTTATATTTACCCTTTTCATTGATGAGCTTATCATTAGCATCAAAATTTACTATGCCATGACGATCTGCATACCGTGCTAAACCGACAACATCATGAATATTCAACCGTTTCATCAACTGGACTCGGTGTGCTTCGACTGTTTTAGCACTGACATTGATTGCTTCTGCAATCTCTTTTGTGGAAAGTCCTTTTGCAATAAATCGTAAAATTTCAATTTGGCGTGACGTTAATACAGAAGTAGGCTGATCTGTTGAATAAACGCACTCCTCATTGACTAGGAGTTCTGATATAACTTTATGTTGCTTAACAACTTCGAGTTTTAAGTCCTCATTCAGCAAAGT
>NZ_JACJRY010000094.1:0-9041 GCF_014697485.1 Anabaena sp. FACHB-83
TTGAGGTACTCATTTTTTAGCATTTGAGCCTCTTTTTCACTTGCTTTTCTTCTTTTATTTTCCGACTCTGAGAATGAATACTCACACCCTTGTAAAAAACCTACACCTGTCAGACCCCCAACCTCCTCGCCTGCGGGGAGGGGGCTAATTGTTATGTGGTTTTTGATGGTGTGTGCGATCGCACCTCTTGTGCCAATTTCTTGCTAAATCTATCACCCGCTTGCCAAAATGAGTTATTCTGGTTATGCTAAATATTACGTATACGAAGTATTTTACCTAATGGTTACTCAACCTAATAATTCTACTACTTGTGAGTCTTGGCAGCAAGTTTTAGCGCCTTACAATTTGGGTTATCGAATCAAACTACTTTCACAACTGTTGACCCGCAAGTTGACTGACAAACTAGAACCTTTTGGGCTAACACCATTTCATTGGTTGGTGTTGTGTTGTTTGTGGCAAGAAGATGGTTTACCCACATCCAGTATTGGTGAGAAGTTGCAGCAGGTGGGTGGGACTTTAACAGGCGTACTAGACCGGATGGAAGAACGAGGCTTAGTCCGTCGAGAACGAGATGTACACGATCGCCGAATTTGGCGTATCTGGTTGACGGATGCAGGTAAGGAACTAGAAAAAGTATTACCGCCACTAGCCGCAGAATTACGTGAAGAAGCTATGCGTGGTATTTCCACCGATGACCGGGAATACTTTTCTCAATTGCTCAATAAAGCCATTGCTAACCTATCTTAAGGCTGGATGACAATCGCCCATTTGGGTGAAGCTATGTATAAATTTATTTGCGAAAATATTTAGCATCCTAAATAAAAGAATAGAAGCTACTTGCAACTAAATAGTACGTATTCTAAATAATTGCCGCAAGGAAGAAGCTAACTATGACAACAACCACATTAAACGGACGCAAAAAAGAGAAAACATCTGTTGTCGAAACAGAAATAATTACTGATACCGAGACTTTAGATGCAGCGATAGCCACGCCAGAAGCACCGGAAACCGATGTCCACCCGCAGCCAGAGAAAAAACCCCGTAGTTCAAAGCGATTACCTTTAATTTTGGCGGGGTTGGGTGTAGGTGCGATCGCTGCTGGTACATTTGGTTATAACTACTGGCAATACGCTTCCTCTCACGAAGAAACAGACAATGCCACTGTTAGCGGGCATGTTCACCAAGTTAGTAGCAAAATTCCCGGAACGGTTGCTCAAGTTTTAGTCAACGACAACCAAGAAGTGCAACCGGGACAGTTACTAGTTAAACTTGACCCCCGTGACTATGAAAGTAAAGTGCAGCAAGCCGCCGCCGCCTTAGCCAACGCCCGCAGTCAAGCCGAAGCCGCCGCCGCCAATATTGCCTTAACGGCGGAAACCACCAATGCTAAGACAACTCAAGCCCAAGGTGATGTGAGTGGGGCTGTATCTGCCATTTCCACCGCCCAAGCAGCAGTACGAGAAGCCCAAGCCGGGATTCCCGCCGCCCAAGCCGATGTGGAATTAGCCCAAGCCGGGATTCCCGCCGCCCAAGCCCAGGTAGCCCAAGCCAACGCCAACCTGCAAAAAGCGGAAACAGATTATAACCGTTACAACAGCTTATATAAAGAAGGTGCGATCGCTCGTCAACAGTTGGATGCAGCCAAAGCCGCCTATGATGTGGCTTTAGCCCAGAAAAATGCCGCCATCCAAGGAGTTGAACAAGCCCAAGCCAGATTAGCCTCTGCCAAAGTTGGAGTAGCCCAAGCCCAATCTCGACTCGCCCAAGCCCAAGAAGGTGTTACCAGCGCCCAAGCCAAACTCACCGCATCAAAAGGTGGATTGCAACAAGCGACAGCTGGAACTCAAGATACTAGCGTCAAACGTAGCCAATACGAAGCTGCCAAAGCGGCCATTTCTCAAGCCGAAGCATCCTTAAAAGATGCCCAATTGCAGTTATCCTACACCAACGTTACTGCCCCTAGTGCTGGGCGAGTTGGTAAAAAAACCGTGGAAATTGGCAATAGAATCCAAGCCGGATCACCATTAATGGCGATTGTTGATAACGAAAACTGGGTAGTAGCCAACTTTAAAGAAACCCAACTAGAAAGAATGCGCCCCGGACAACCAGTAGAAGTCAAACTCGATGCCTTTCCTCACCACACCTTTAGCGGCAAAGTTGACAGCATTTCCCCGGCTTCCGGCGCTCAATTTGCTTTATTACCACCAGACAACGCGACAGGTAACTTTACCAAAGTAGTGCAACGCATTCCTGTGAAGATAGTTTTAGACCAAAAGAGTATCCAAGGTTACGACTCCAGGATTACACCAGGGATGTCTGCGGAAGTTAGTGTGGAAGTTAAATAAAGTTTGTAATGAACTTGAGTTAAATGAGCATCAATTCCTGATAAATGACAAATGACAAATGACCAAATTTAAACAGTTGCAACTACCTGCCTTTCAGTCAAAAAACTATCGTTTGTTTTTTGCGGGACAAGGAATTTCCTTAATAGGAACATGGATGACTCAACTGGCTACGGTGTGGCTAGTGTATGACTTAACTAACTCACCATTAATGCTAGGTGTAGTTGGATTTACTAGTCAAATCCCCAGTTTTTTTCTCGCTCCCTTTGGTGGCGTGTTTGTAGATCGCTTTTCGCGGTATCGTACTTTAATTGGTACGCAAATTATGGCGATGATCCAGTCTTTAGCGTTAGCTGTACTAACACTAACAGGCATGATTCAAATTTGGCATATCATCGCGTTGAGTTTATTACAAGGATTGATTAACGCTTTAGATGCACCAGCCAGACAAGCATTTGTCCCGGAACTAGTTGAACGCAGAGAAGATTTAGCGAATGCGATCGCCATCAATTCAACTATGATTAATGGGGCGCGACTTATTGGCCCCGCCATAGGCGGATTATTAATTGCCAGAGTTGGTGTTGCTTACTGTTTTTTAATCGACGGCTTGAGTTACATTGCTGTGATTGTCGGCTTACTAGCAATGAACATTAAGCCGTGGAAAATGCCGTCTAGTCCAGGTAATCCCTTAAAAAGAGTTAAAGAGGGATTTATTTATGCTTTTAGCTTTCCCCCAATTCGCGCCATTTTATTACTATCAGCTTTAGTTAGTTTAATGGGGTTGCAAAATACAATTCTAGTACCAGTTTTTGCCGAAACAATCTTAAAAGGTGGTGCTGAAACTTTAGGATTTTTAATGGCAGCATCAGGCGTGGGAGCATTATCAGGAGGGATATATCTCGCTACTCGTAAAACTATTTTAGGCATTGGGAAATTAATTGCGATCGCACCAGCAATATTAGGCTGTGGTCTGATTGCATTTTCTGTTTCTCGATTTTTACCATTGTCTTTATTCACAATGCTATTTGTCGGTTTAGGAACAATTTTACAAATTGCTGCAAGTAATACCTTTTTGCAAACCATCGTGGAAGAAGATAAACGTGGAAGGTTAATGAGTCTATACACAATGTCATTTTTAGGTATGATACCTATAGGCAATTTAATCGGCGGTGGAATTGCAGATATCATTGGCGCTCCTAATACATTAATTATTGATGGTATAGCTTGTATTATCGGTTCAATATTTTTTAGTAGACAACTGCCAGCTTTACGGCAAATGGTAATACCAATTTATGAACAGAAAGGTATTTTAGTTAGGAAGTAAATTAGTGTTGAATTTGGTGATTTATGTCACGCCCAGACGCAGAGAGATTTAAGAGAGTATCGGTAGATAAAAACTCTGTCATCTCCAACCTCCTATCAATGGTACATTTTTAATATTCTCCCAATCTTCGCCCCTCAAAATGGAGCATGACTATGGCTAATATTTCGGCTGTAGCACCAGAAGGCATACCCTTAAGAACTTGGATTGGTGTATTAGCCAGTATGCTTGGTGCCTTTATGGCAGTTTTAGATATTCAAATCACTAACGCTTCATTGCAAGAAATTCAAGCATCTTTAGGTGCAACTTTAGAAGAAGGTTCTTGGATTTCTACTGCTTATCTTGTCGCCGAAATTGTCGTCATTCCCTTAACTGGATGGTTATCGCGGGTTTTTTCCCTCAGACTTTATTTATTAGTTAATACTGGATTATTTATCTTCTTTTCTATTTGCTGCGCTTGGGCGTGGGATTTAAATTCCATGATTGTTTTTCGGGCTTTGCAAGGCTTTACAGGAGGCGTTTTAATTCCTTCAGCTTTGACGGTTGTGTTAACAACTTTACCACCCGCCAAACAATCAATAGGACTTGCCGCATTTGCTATTACAGCAGTTTTCGCTCCATCAATTGGCCCGACTTTAGGCGGTTGGTTAACAGAAAATTATAGTTGGGAATATAGTTTTTATATCAATGTGTTTCCTGGTGCATTAATGCTGGCGGGTGTATGGTATGGAATTAAGCAAGTCCAACCCCAAATTCAGTTATTAAAACAAGGTGATTGGTGGGGAATTTTTTCAATGGCTATTGGCTTAGGTTCCCTACAAGTTGTGTTGGAAGAAGGTAGCCGGAAAGATTGGTTTGGCTCACCATTAATTGTACGTTTAAGTATTATTGCCGCAATTTTTCTGACTTTATTTTTCTTGATTGAATTAACTCGTAAGCAACCATTTATTAATTTACGTTTATTACGTTATCGTAACTTTGGTTTAGCTAGTGTTGTAAATGTTTCCCTAGGGATAGGGTTATATGGTTCGATTTATATTTTGCCTTTGTATCTGGCTCAAATTCAACAATATAACGCACTGCAAATTGGTGAGGTGTTAATTTGGGCAGGGATTCCCCAGTTATTTATTATTCCGTTTATTCCCAAACTTATGCAACGCATTGATGTGCGGTTTATGGTGGCATTAGGAGTAACTTTGTTTGCTATTAGTGCATTTATGAATGCGGGATTGACTAATCAAACCGGGTTAGATCAATTACGTTGGTCACAATTAGTCAGGGCAATGGGACAACCATTAATTATGGTTCCACTGACATCTATTGCAACTGCTGGGTTAAATCCTAAAGATGCAGGTTCAGCCAGTGGTTTATTTAATATGATGCGGAATATGGGTGGTTCTATTGGAATTGCTGTGTTAGCAACTTTATTAAGTAATAGAGAGCAATTTCACTCGAATAGATTAGGCGATGCTGTGTCTTTATATAACCCAGAAACGCAACAACGAATTGACCAAATGACACAATATTTTATCAGCCGTGGTGCAGATTTAAGCACAGCACAAAATCAGGCGATCGCATCTATTTCCAATGTTGTTCGCCGCGAAGCATTTGTTATGGCTTTTAATGATTGTTTTTACTTTATTGGTCTAGCTTTATTACTTAGTGGGATTGCGATTTTATTCATTAAAAAAGTAAAAGCAACTGGTGGTGCAGT
This sequence comes from Anabaena sp. FACHB-83, assembly GCF_014697485.1. Classification (NCBI taxonomy): domain Bacteria; kingdom Bacillati; phylum Cyanobacteriota; class Cyanophyceae; order Nostocales; family Nostocaceae; genus Anabaena; species Anabaena sp. FACHB-83. The sequence continues at coordinate 5,378 of NZ_JACJRY010000094.1, forward strand.
TGCCCATTAAATTTAGCTAATCCAACATTTCAGAGTCAACATAAATTTTGTAGAGACTGATTAATTGTATCTTCATCAAGAAACGGTATTAGACTCTTAGTCTTATGAATAAAAAGATCCCCGACTTCTTTAAGAAGTCGAGGATCTGAATCTTGCCGGGAAATTTATTTATGGGAATTTCCCTGTTGCCTGTTACATTTTAATACTGAATTCTTTTTCAAGATACGCCAGGATTATCAGCAGCCCGAATTTGTTTTAACATTTGTTCAATCTGGTAAACTCTATCATTGCGACTTTGGGTTTTAAAAATATTTAAAGCTTTTTCTAAAGAAGCAACCGCCTCATCTTTTTTATTAACTTGCCATAGTGCTTGTCCTAAATTAGTCATGGCTTCCCCATAACTAGGATTTATTTCTAAAGCTTTGCGATATTGACTAATAGCATCATCCCAACGGTCTTGAGTTGCATACACAACACCGATCGCATTGTAAGCTAAAGCATATTTTGGCTTGAGACGAAGGGCTTCTTGATAAGCTGTAATCGCTGCTTCTGGTTGCTTTTGTCGCCGCAGTACATTACCAAGTTGAAAATGTCCAAAAGCATCGTCGGGATACTTTTTAATTAATCTACGTAAGACTTTTTCTGCACCTGTTAAATCACCACTGTTTAATAAATTGTTTGCTTGTTGAACTAGTTGCGATCGCTCGGAATTTCCATCATCCTGAAATTGTGCTAGTTTTTGTGGTTGTTTTTGAGTAATTTGTACATTTTCTTGCAATGCAACTTGTGTAGGAACTGCTAACACTAATGGCGATTCACCAATTGCAGCTATGAGACTCACTATGATGCTACTAATGGGTAGAATCTTCATTGCCTTCCACTCCTCAATAATGTCTTAATCCTTATCATAGATGGAAGTGCGTTACCTAACGTTCCCTAAAAGATTAGCGATCGCTCTGCAATTTTGGAAATACTGAAGTTAATAACATGCAACTTTGTAGTAAGTATGTCAGAAAATCACGTCGGTATTGAACAAACAAGACAAAAGAAAGAAAAAGAATCATACTCACAAACCAACGCCAGACTGCTTCGAGTCGAGCCAGCACGTTGCTTTGCTTCTCAAATTGGTGGCGACTGGCGTGGGAAACCCGCCCACGCAACTAACTCCTAAATTTGTTTATGGGGATGATCTTTTCACTTTTTACTTTTTAAGTTGCACTACCCCCGCTACGAGGGATACGTTCAATCTCCGCATATCCACTGAAAATTAATTTTTGCCCTTCAGTTTCTAAACGATTGAGCCGCATTTTGACTCCATCTAGGTCAAAGCGATCTAAATCAACCATATTATCTAAAATGTCTGCCAGCGCCACACTCAGGGTTTGAGAAATTGCTTTTTGCGTTTCTGGGACTTGCTCAAGGTCAATTTGGGGGTCTTTAAAAGAAATGCGTCGCCGCCTTTCCACAGCTATGGAAACTATCATATTTATGGGAACGAGTTCGCCATTATTTAAATCGGCTTTGGCGGTAATTCGCAGGTGATTTTCTGGTAAGAGTTGTACCTGAACTTCAGGAAAGGAAACTGGCTGACCACCAGATAATTCTGTTAAAGCAGGTACATCAAGGTTAACTAGGCGCTTTTTCACGAGTTCTGCCTTGAAAGCCTGGTTAATGCCTGTTTCGGATAATACTACTTGGGCGATCGCTTGTGTAGGTTGCTTCAGGCTTAATTTGCCACTTAATACCGCGCCAAAATCTATCGCCACTGCATCCGTTTCAAACGACATCTCCTCCACCGCAAAATCTTTGCGGATCACCAAGCCACGTCCGTTCATTTTGAAACTATCAATGCTACCTTGCAACAACTTACTGGAGGGATAGCAGCGTACCAAGACTTCTACTGACTCGCTTTGGGTAAACAGATGGCGAATCGTTTGGCTGGCCACTGTGTTGAGCATTCGCTCACCCCAGTCAGTGCCTTTAGGATCTTGTAAACCAGTTAGTCCGCCGAACATGAGTTAGTGCGTCTCTAGAAGTTCTTTGTACTTTTGTAACAAAATGTGAAGAATACAGCAACCCTCCAGAGATTGATTGTACTGATAACCTGACTTGGAATCGCTAATGTTTCTCTACGCAATGTGTTATATGTTACACAGATTGTCTAAGTTAAAGGAATAAATTTTTCGTGTTCTTGAGTCCTAAAAAAGTTAAAAGCGTCAAGCTAACAAACTGTTAGTTATGACGCTGGCGATTTTTTAGTTTTTTCCTAAATCCAGGGTCTTTAAATTGTATTTGACCCTATATGAAAATGATTTGTTTATCTTCAGGGTCTTTATATTGGCTGACCCCGTTTGAGTAATTATCATTTTCGCAGAGATTTTGATTTTTCCTAATTTCCTAATATTTTTTTTATATTTTCTCTCTTTCTATTGCAGATTATGTCAAAAAATTAAGAAAAAATAAAAATATTAAGTTATGTAAAAAGATGACAGATATTTCTGTCTAATCGCCTTCAATAATGCGAAACTCTTATCCCATATATCTTTGAGATATACTAATACTAGATATGAGGGATTAAAACAAATTAGTCTCAATCTTTGCTGATCTGTTTACAGCGTTGCAAAACACTTAATACATAATGGCAAGTGAAACGCTTGACACCCACTTAATCACTATTGGTGATTGAAATATCTATGTTAGAAACCAAAAACCCAAAAAATATCTCCAAAACAATTGCTATAGGCAGAAAATCTTCTTCTGGTAAAGAAAATGAAGCGATGAGAGCTATTGCATATAGCATGGATTTACTACTACCTGGTTTCTATGTATGGGTATTGGGTTTTAGTTTTCGCATTGGTGGAAGTTTACCAGATGATAGTCCTTATAAATATCCTGGTGAAATTCATAGTCAAACTGGAATTGCTTTAGTATTACCAGGGTATAGAATTTTTACGACTTATCAGGGTAGCTATGACCCTAAACAAACATCAGATACAGGGGCTAACAGCTTTTAATTGTACAGTTCTCGACTCCAATACTTTTGAAAATTTAATGACTCAAGCAGGGTATTCCATTTCAGGTAGCGCACCTGCACAATCCAATAGAATCAAAGTATGGTGGATTCATAGCGAATATCCAAGAGTCGAGTCTGTGTATAGTTCAGACAGGAAAATAGTGATCACGGCGTATCATGTTAACTGAATATTTATACTATTCCACTATTTAGGTAGTTGCCGACGTTTTTCCCAGCGCCACAAAAAGACCATTAGGGCAACAATTCCGAGTTGCAATGCTAAATTTGGTAAAGCAGTATCAAGTTCTTTGCCTGCAAGTACGCGAAAAAAGAAGACAAATGCGCCAATAAAGCTAGAAGCGCCCACACCAATATAGATAAATTGCCGTAAGCCGCGATAAGGTGCGGCGATTTCTGCTTTGAGACGGGCATATTGTTCTGGATTTAGGCGGGTTTTGGGATTTGGGTCTACCATTGGTAAATAATGCTATAATCTCTAATCGTGTATGCCGATGTGGCTCAGTGGTAGAGCAGCTGATTCGTAATCAGCAGGCCACGGGTTCAAATCCCGTCATCGGCTTGGGTTTCACAAGAATGATACTTTTAATTGACTAGATTTTGACTAATTCCGCTTAAAATCACTTACCTTTT
>NZ_JACJRY010000095.1:0-8732 GCF_014697485.1 Anabaena sp. FACHB-83
GGTCAAAAATTTTGAAAGAACTTTGGAGAATGCGACGACTAAAATTCATCTCTGTTTTGTCAGACTTATGCTCAAACGGTTAGCTACTTCATAGATCCCAAATGGGTTCTATAAAGGTGTAAGGGTTGTGATATCAAATCGATATGAAGAAGCATATAATTAGCCTGCGTTCGGCTTTGCAGTTGCCGATAGGTTAGGCAGGCTTTGTTTGTATAGTCCTAGACTTCCAGTCTCTTGGGTTTATTCCAGAGTTACTGTATTCTTCCCTAGTTTTTTGAACCGTTTACACTCATACATTTTCATATCTGCAAGGGTGATGAGTTGGTCTAAGGGGAGGGGTTGATGAGGATCATAAGCTTGAAAACCCATACTCATCGACAGTTGAAATGGTCGGTTTTGGCGATGATTGTATTCCTTAATGGCTGTTTGCAATCGCTGTTGAATCACTTCCGAACTGGGGTCTCGTCCTTGTAGCAGCACAACAAATTCATCACCTCCCAATCTGGCTAAAATGTCAGACTCACGAAAAGTATTTTTGAGTAAATCCGCCGCCGAGGTGATTGCATTATCACCCATTTCATGTCCTAAAGTATCATTAATGGTTTTGAGTCCATCCAAATCAATAAACAGTAAGCCAGCCGGAATTTGCGATCGCTGAATTTGTTTTAATTGCTGTTGTGCCAAAATCACAAAGCCACGCCGATTGTACAATCCTGTTAACTCATCTGTAATGGAAAGACGACGGATTTCGGCTTCTGCGGCTTTGCGATCGCTAATTTCTTGTTGGAGATGGGTATTAATTGCTGCTAAAGCCGCCGTGCGATCGCTGACTCGCTGTTCTAATTCTGCATACACTTGCACATTTTCCATTGCTACGGCTGTAGTATCTGCTAAAGCCTGTAATAACTTGACTTCTTCGGGGGTTGGCTGATGAAATTTTGCCCAATAAATACCGATAGCACCAATTGGATCAAATGTGCGAATTGGCACCATCACCATACTTTTCACAAAAGTAGGTTTATAAGCTACATGGGGAACCCGGAGATCATCATACACATCACTAATAACTGCTGGTTGACGGTTTAACATTGCCCAACCACCAAGACAGATATTCATCGGGAATCGCTGACCTTTCCACAAAGGAGCGATCGCATTTTCATCAACGTAATAGCAATAACCATTGTCTCGTAAAATAAAACTAGCTCCATCAGACCCAGTGATTTGCCGCGCTGCTACCCTCACAATTTCGATAACGCGCTCTAGAGTATGGGCGAGGGATAAATCTTGAACTACTACCAATAAGTTTTCCATTGCTCGTAAATATACCTGTGTCGAAGTATCTTTAATATCTAAGACCAGTGAGCAATGTAGCGGTGATTCAACATTTTTAGTCATATATCCCTCAATAAGCCATTAAATGGATACTTCCCTCTGAGGATTATTCAGTATAATTTTGTAAAAAAATGTAATATGTAGATTTTTATTTTTCCAGCATCAGACCAGACACGGTATGATGCTCTGTGCATTTATGGTTAGCTTTGCAAAATAATGCTGGATTGGCTTTATCGTTACCCGACGCTCTACCCTGGTGTTTTACTCAAACGCTACAAACGGTTTTTTGCTGATGTGCAGCTTGCTGATGGTCAAATCGTCACAGCCCATTGTCCCAACACAGGGCCGATGACTGGAGTTTCTACCCTTGGTAGTTTGGTGCAATTATCTCGCAGTGATAACCCTAACCGTAAACTGGCTTACACCCTGGAACTGATTCAAGTCTATGATCAGGAACCGACTTGGGTAGGTGTTAACACAGCTTTACCTAATCGCATTGTCAAACTAGCTTTAGCAAAATACTTATTTCCCGAATTAGGTGACTACAGCCAAATCAAAGGTGAAGTGGTTTATGGCGTAGATAAAAAAAGTCGTGTGGATTTTTTGTTAACAGGTAATGAGACAGAACGCCCGATATATTTAGAAGTTAAAAATACAACTTGGGCGCAAGGAACCTTAGCATTATTTCCTGATACAGAAACCACGAGAGGACAAAAACACCTGCGCGAATTAATGGCGCTGCTACCAACAAATCGGGCTGTGATGTTGTACTTTATCAACCGGGGTGATTGTACAGAATTTGCCCCTGGTGATACCACAGATCCAGTATATGGTCAGTTATTGCGACAAGCGATCGCCCTTGGTTTAGAAGTATTACCTTGTCGCTTTGATATTTCTCCCGAAGGTATCCGTTATTTAGGTTTGGCAAAACTCATCGTTTAAATTGAGAACTTACGTACCAAGATTATCTGTGAAAAATGGGTGTATGGGTGAAATCAAGTCAAAAGTCAAAAGTTAAAAGTCAAAAATTCTCTTAACTTTTGAATTTTGACTTCTCTGTAAGAGTGTAGATGTTTCAAATCTTTACCCCCTACACCCTGACACTCATTCTCAACAGACCACAGCCTTATTAAAGTTGGTGTGTAGCCAGAAAAGCTTCGACTTCTGCGGCTGTTGGTTGAGAAGCGATCGCACCTGGTTTAATCGTAGTTAATGCTCCCACCGCACTAGCATAAGTAACAATGCGTTTGGCGGTTTCTGCATCTTCTAGTTTTTTGATCCCATGCTGACTTAATTGGTGGATAAATCCCGCCAAAAAGCTATCTCCCGCGCCGGTTGTGTCAGCTACTTTCACCGGGAAAGAAGGTAATATTCCTTCGTTACCACTTAAGCAATAGGCGCAACCTTTATCACCATCAGTTATCAGCACCCCTTCCACAGAATCTAAACGGTAAGTAATGGCTCCTGCATCTGCGGTATCAAACAGCCATTCTGCTTCCTCTTTGGAGAGTTTGAGAAAGTCAATCCGCTTAAATGTATCTTGAATTTTTTGCCGCGCAATATTTTGGTCGTGCCAAAATACTGGTCGCCAGTTGACATCTAGCACAATCTTCAAGTCAAATTGTTCTGCTAAATCTAAAGCCCGATAAACTGCCTGTTCACTGTCAGGATAGGCTAATTCTAAAGTACCCAAAACCAGAAACTCTGCCTCTTGAAACAACGCAGTGGGTAATTGCTTGGCTTGTAGACGGGTGTCGGCAAATTCAGATGTATCATACTGACCGAAGCCAGCGAAACTGCGATCGCCTGCCAAATCTCGCACTACATACACCTGTCGCGTTGGCGCAGTCGGATGACGTTGCACACCCGTTATATCTACCCCAACTTCCTGGAGTAACTGAACCAGCTCATTCCCCGGTTCATCTTCACCTACAGAGCCAACAAATCCGGCGGAAGTTCCGAGTTTCACCAACGCACAGGCCACATTAGCTGGCGCTCCTCCAGGGTAAGGAGTCCAAGACTGTACCTCCTCCAGCTTTAGCCCCAATTGATCGGCTAAACAATCAAACAGAATTTCACCAAGACACAAAACACGGGGATTGCTCATCTCACTTTAGATTTGCGATTTAGGTTGAGGAAGCAAAGAATAATCCTGACATCAGAATTTTTCTGCTTAAACCCAGAACTTTATATTCTGAGTTTTTCCTATTGACCCCTAACTTTTCAGTTCTTGTGAGGTCAGTATAAAATCTACAATAATCTTGTCGTTCTGTCGCCAGTCCTTCATAGAATTAAATAGCAATTTTTGTTACTCCTACTGAATCTGTAGGCTTTAATATCAGCTTTTATTTACCAGTGACAATACTTAATAAAATCTTCAGAATAAGTGCTAAAAATAACATTTATTTTGTGATATATAAATTTTCTCTTCGATTAAACTTGAAAAAAATTATTGTCAATCGTATTACAGCTAACACTTCAAATCCCTACCAACAAAAGAATCTTCTAGAATTAAAGAGAGTGATTAAGTACATATACCAAGGGAGGATAGAATCAGTCATGGCTGGTGGCGAGTCCCAGACCCCTGTTACTCTGTCAGACAGAGAACTGCAAATTATCGACTTAGTGGCCGCTGGCTTAACTAACCAAGAGATTGCAGCAAAATTGGAAATTAGCAAGCGAACAGTTGATAACCACATCAGCAATATTCTCACCAAAACCCAAACAGAAAACCGGGTGGCACTTGTGCGCTGGGCTTTACAGTGGGGCAAGGTCTGTTTGGATGATGTGAATTGCTGTCCTCTGCCTAAGCAAAACGAATGAATTGCTAACACAGATGCGGTCAATGGCGTTTGGCAGATGCCATAAATCGCGTCTAATCTGGCGATAAATTTCATTTGGCGTGCAGCTACGACATTTTCATGGTTCACTGCTTGTTTTACTCCTCACGCATCTATTTCAGCGTGAACCTCTAGTTCTCGCTAGTATCAACATCAGGCAGAACAGATTACTGAGTTATTGGTTATCGTGCAGAATTTGTTACCGTTGAGTCAGTTTTTTCAAACTGGCTCAACGGTACATTTCACCATATTTAAAAAGATATTCATTCAGTCATCAATAAAAATTAGCAATAATCTTTGGCTGCAAGCGTTACATTTGTAAGAAATCTATCTTGCTCCATCAGTTTGGGGAGCAGTGTTGCTATGGAAACTTCTGCTTCTGTTCAAGGTGGCTCGTCTTCCTTTAACTTTTTTAACTTTGACTTTACTACACCGCAATCTACCCTAGATGCTGATTTAGTAAGGCAGCTATCATTTGTTCCTGGCTTGAAAGAAATTCTGATGCTGCGGCAAGTCCACGCCTTAGAACATGCTACAGTTTGGGTTTTGAGTGAAACCAAAAATGTTCATACTCCCCCAGGGAGACCCAATACAGTTCAACTTGATAACGAATTATTGGGTGGTTTATCTACAGATCAAGGATTTTATCTTTATGGTGAAGTTAATATTAGCAACTTGCGACGGGCGGTCAGCCAAGCCCTTTATCGGCTGACACATGGTGAATGGGATTTAGCAGTACATCCCCGTTGTGGTACAAATCTTTCAGTCACAATGTTGTTAACAGCCGGACTCGCTGTTGGTGTCAATTTGTTGCTTCCCTTCCGCCCAGTTGAACAATTAATTGGTTTAGGACTAGCTGCCACCACAGCCGCAGAAATCGCCCCAGATTTAGGTTCAATAGCCCAGCGTTATCTCACCACAGCTATTCCGTTTAACTTAACAGTAGAAAATATTACCGTGGCTCGTGATGTTTGGGGACGGCAAGGACATTTTGTCAAGGTAAAATGGCGAGAGTGAAATTAATTCGTAATTCATAATTTTATAATGCGAAAGCTTTATTTTCTATTGCCTGGAACTCAGGGCAGATTTGTCTGTGGTGGTCTCTGGGCAGAATTAAAAACATTGAAACTTGCTCAACAGGTTTGTAGTGCGGAAGTGGTAACTTACCGCCAACGAGAAGCCGATAAGTTGTTTTTAGATGACTTGCTGAGAGAACCAAATTTAGATAATGCCATTTTTGTTATTAATTGGGGATTTGATATCGCTAAATTAGTTGCCAAACTCCAGCAATATAATGTGGTATATCATGCCCATAGTTCTGGTTACAAGTTTAATTTACCTATAGGGATTCCCATTATTACTGTTAGTCGCAACACATTAGGTTATTGGGGGCAGAAATCGCCAAATAACCTCATTTATTATTTACCAAATGAAATTAGCCCAGAATTTAAAAATTTACATTTAGAACGAGATATTGATGTATTGGTGCAGGCGCGAAAATCTTCGGAGTATTTATTAACAGAGCTAATTCCCACGGTACAAAAAAAATGCAATGTGCATTTAGTTGATTATTATGTAGAAGATTTACCAGGATTATTTAATCGCGCGAAAATTTATCTTTATGATTCGGCAGAATATTGGGCGCAACAGAGTGTCAGTGAAGGCTTTGGACTGCAACCAATGGAAGCTTTAGCCTGTGGGTGTCAAGTATTTTCTAGCGTTAATGGTGGGCTTTCTGATTATTTAGATCCTGGGTTTAATAGCTATAAAATCGCTAATTATTCCAAAGAATATGATGTGGCACAGATTCTCAAAGTGCTGCAATCTGCTCCAGGTTTAAGTTTGTCAGAAGAGGTACTCAAAGAGTATCGTTATGAAAATATTATTCAAAGGCTGCGAGTAATTTTACAGGAATTAAATGAGTTTTTTGACCACAAACAGCAGTATCAATCTAACATCCCCACTTTGACGCAATTACGCTTAAATCAGTTAAGAATTAAAAATCTCTACAAAAAAGTGAAGAAAAAATATTTTAATGCTTGATTAGATATAGTAGCCCTAAATAATTCGTGAACTAAAATATCCCCGACTTCTTCAAGAAGTCGGGGATATGAACCTCTCGATGAGTAATAAGTAAATTTTTGACTCATTACTCATTACTTTTTCCATCAGTTGCTGTACCTCATCAACATCTAATCTACTATGTATAGACAACTGTGCCAGTTTTGCAAATGGAACATAATTAACCTAATAGGTGATTACATTTTAATTGCTTGCGGATAAGATGGAATTGCACTTGTAGGTATCACATATAACTTAAATTCAGGGGTTAGAGTATGAAACGCCCATTTATAACTTTAGCTGTGATTGTCAGTGCGATCGCTCTTGCTCATCCTGTCCAAGCGCAACAACAAGAGGAACTTGCGCCACTGACTATCGAAAGCCGCGAAGCCGCCACCCTGATCACTGAACCAATTACAATCAACAGTAGCGCAGTTAGCAACAGCGATCGCGCTCAAGCCTTAAGACAAATTGCTAACACTATTGGTAGCGTCCGTGAAGAGAAGGGTTGCAAAAATATCAAACCCCTAGAAATTCTCAACGATCCCGAAGCAGCAATTAAAGAATGTGAAAAGCCAAATAATAGCCAACCGAATCAACGTAACGGTGAACCAGTAGATTATTTAAAGGTTCCGCGACTAGATTCTGGTGGTGTCAGTTTGACAGTAACTCAGTTTTAAAAGAATCTTATTAAAAGGGAACACGCTGGTTTTGGACGGGGATTTCGACCCCGCCCAAAATGCTTGTGTTTAAAAACGGAGCTTCAAATTCAAATGGCTGAAGGAGTATAAGGAAACGAACAGAGAACTTTTTAAATTAGTTCATTTTATCCAAAAACAAAAGATTGAATCATTTTTTCCACGATGGGTAAAAATTTATCATATTCATCAACAGTTGCAGTGTAAGTAATAATATAGGCATTATCATTTTGTAAAGTCCAAACTTGCAGACTTTTTAACCGCCCATTATCAATTTTACCTGTAAAGACTAGTTGATTTGCCCTCTGATTAGCCAGTGTTGTTTCACTAGAACTTTCTATTTGAGCATCATCTACTGTATTTTTCACTTCCCGAATAAATAAATCTTTCGACTCATCTAAAGTACTCGAAAGCGGTTCAACCCGAATAGTTATAAGTTCTTGAAATTGGTCAGAATCACTTTGTTTTGGTGATAAAAAAGTCACTATATCTTGGGTTACAGCATTTGGTGTTTCCTGCACTGCCCAATTATCAGGATAGTTAATTTTTACTCCATGATCAGCATAATTTAAAAAGTTGGTTTGATTAACTTTGATTTGAGATAGAAGTATGAATCCAACTGCAACTGCGGCGGTAATTCCTAAACCCATCACCCATTTTTTCGGCAAAGATTGTTTGAGTTTAGTTAATGGTGCTTTCTCAAGCATCTCTAAGGCTTGTAACACTGACTCGGCTGTAGGGTAACGCTGGCGAAAGTCATAGCGCACCATCTTATCTAAAATACTGGCAAACTGGGGGCTAACTTTCACTTTATTACGCCAATCAATTTCGCCTGTATTGGGGTTTCTGGGAATTGAATGGCTACCAGCAGCCGGATTTATCCCTGTTAAAGCTAAGATAGCAATCATCCCCACTGCATAAATATCGCTACTTAAATGGGGATTACTATTAGCTTGTTCACTGGGCATATAACCAGGTGTCCCAATAGCAACAGTAAAACTTGTTTGTCCATCAGTATTAGCTACTTGGGTACTAATTTGTTTGACTGCACCAAAGTCAATTAAAACTATTTTGCCATCTGATTCTCTGCGGCGAATATTTTCAGGTTTTAAATCCCGATGAATCACATGATTTTGATGGACAAATGCTAAAACAGTCAGTATCTCCTTTAACAGTTTAATTACAGCAGTTTCACTTAATGGCTCACTCAGTGGCGGTAATTCTTGTTTGAGATCATGACCGGGAATAAATTCTTGGACTAAAAAGAATTCTTCATTTTCTGCAAAGTGCGCGAGTAATTGGGGAATTTGGTCATGTTTTCCTAACATTTCCAAAATTGCTGCTTCTAAGTCAAAAAAGCGTTTAGCTGCATTTAAGGTGTAGGGATCATTCGCCAGTGGCTTGAATTGTTTGACAACACACTGGGGATTTCCAGGTCTTTGTATATCTTGAGCTATAAAAGTCGTGCCAAATCCTCCCCGTCCTAACTGAGTAAGAATTTGGTAGCGTCCCCCGACCGTTTGACCCAGCATGAAGTTTCCCCTCTCTTTGAGAATACTCGCTCACTGATTTGTTAATCTTGATTTTTGCACATACAGCACAGCCAAATTCAGAATCATCTCAAAAGAGATAGTGTACCCCGGATTTCTCACCACACCTTTCAAAGCCTGTGCAGGGGAGCAGGGGAGCTGACAGGTGTAGGTTTTTTACAAGGGTGTGAGTATTCATTCTCAGAGTCGGAAAATAAAAGAAGAAAAGCAAGTGAAAAAGAGGCTCAAATGCTAAAAAATGAGTACCTCAA
>NZ_JACJRY010000096.1:0-8191 GCF_014697485.1 Anabaena sp. FACHB-83
ATAGTGACGCATTTTCAACCTTTCACCTATGTATATACATGGCTGCGGTTTTTTCTAGTTTTTCAACTCAATTTTCTTATCCCGGTTTTCTGTTCCGTTGCTACTCACGCCCCATATTTTGTCGGTACAATCCAGGTTGAATTTGAGGCTTAGTCGGGCCATTAGGATTATCTTTATCAGTTCCCTTGAACGCAGATAAGGGAAGAATTAGATCAATTTTATTTAAGTTATTGGGGTCTTGATAATTGAGGATTTGCTCAAGGTTAGCAGGGCGTAGTGTACCTTTACCAAAGCGGTATTTATTGTCATCTCCGGCTCGATCAGTCCAACCGAAGCGGTGTTGAATTACTCGATATTTATCACCTTTTTGATGCTTAGTTAATTCGTGATACAAGTCTTTTGATATTTGTCCGTAACAGTCTCCTGTTAACCGATATGCTTGGTCATTACTGATAATGCCGCCATTTTCACCATTATTATCATCAACTATTAGGATGTTTAACTCTTTATTGACAGCATTTTTACATGAACCAAGAAAGATAGACCCGTAAGCACCTCTATCTTTGTTATCAGGGCATAATTGTCTAATTGTATCTAGACATTCTTCGGGGCCATATAATAACCGAGTTTTTGATGATAATAATAATTTATGACCTTCAGGATGATTAGTTAATTGTTCCACAGTAGACTTTTCGTCCATATGCCCGAACGAAAAGTTTACTCCAGGAAAGAAATGTTCTAGTAGAGTATTATTAAGTTCTTCCTTTAACAGCGAATCTAGATTATTTGTATTACCATCTGTATGAATCCATTGATTTAATCTAGTGTCAAAATGTTTAGCTTGAATTGTCATATATGAACAATTAAACTTATAAAATTAAAGATAAATTTTCACTTTTTGGCACTAAAATACCCGTAGAGTTTAATTTTACTTTCTCTATACTGGTAATTTATTAAACAATTTTCTAATTTTCATTAACAAATAACTATTATTTTTTATACATTAAAATACAATTATTACTGAGAAAATAGTTCCTAAAGACATAATTCTGCGTAGTCTTAAAATTTAAGTAGAAAAAAATATACAAACTTTTTGATTACTTCTTGCTTAACGCTGAATCAGTAGTAATATTCTTCATGTTTGCCATTGTAGTTATATTTGCAGTTTGAGACAGAAAGCTAAATTAGTATGGCAGCACCTTGATAATTTTATGCCTTCCTAATTTTTTACTCTCCTGTAGTTTTTCAATATTGAGTGTGTACTTTGTTCTAGCTATTATTTTTATTTAAAGTAACTAGAACAAAAATAAAACTGCCTAAAAGCTTGACTTCTTAATATACTGAGTAAAATTAGATTCAAGTATGCTTTTTATATAAAATACATAATCTTGTATAGTGCTGTAGACGTTCTGCGTAATATTTAGCTTTAAATTGGTTCTCTAATTCTTCTAATTTAGATGTTGCTATAGGTTCTAAACCCAAATAATTATGATACGCCTCATTAGCTTCATTAAGAACACTATAAGATTGATATGATGCTTCATTTTTAACCATAAACTCTATCAAACTTTCTATAGTTTCACCCTGCCAAGAGTCTGAAATATTATCTTGAAATCTTCCTTTTTTAGTCGATGTGGCATCACTCCATAAATCACCAAAAGGTATATCTTGATTTTTAAATTGTTTGAGCCATTCTCTAAAACTTATAGTCATTTGTCACTTCTCCCTAGTTGGTTTTTAGCCTGTTGGCATACCTATCAGAGCGATTTGATTGTAATCGTCACGTTGCACTGGTAGATAAAGCAACTTTACACATAATGCTGTATTTCAGAATTTATATTTTGTGGCAGTAATGAAGTAAGTTTTATTAGTCGATAGGTAGAATTTCATCGATGTTGAAAACTTCAACTGTAGCATTTGGACTATTCATATCTGTTGTTTGTTCGAGTAGACGTGTTGCTTCCTCAAGCAATGCGCTTGCGTTCTGAAGCAGTGTTCGCACCTGGGTTAACTTGTTTCGCCGTTCGATACCAAGTTGTGCTTCTATATACCGCGCATCATTATGATGGCTGAGGTGAATTACCCGTACTTGTTGTTCTTTCTCTGAAGGTGCAAATATTGCGTTTTCGGCAGTTAGTTTATAGTATGAGTACGTACCACTGGGGCGTTTAACATTGTAGATGTGAAGTTCGCAACTAGGTGGTGCGATGTACTGTCCGTCCAAGTTAGTAAGTCCAGTACGAATATTATCTAATGTGGTGGCGATCGCCTCGACCGCGGAGACAATACCTAACGATTCTGGTGACTGCGGGCAACCGCGCCTCATCAGCATCATAATGGCGGCAGAACGACGAGTCAGGCGAATTTGTTCTTGATACTGGCGCATTTGTTCTTCCCGGATACGAACAAGTTCGAGTTCTTCATCAGGGGTTAGTTCAACCGTACTCCCACAAGTTTTGTAATTTAAGCAGTCGCCAGGATCTATGCCTGGGTGCAGCATCATACTGGCACAGTCAAATCCAAGTCCACATTTTTTCTTGGGCATAGGTTATCCTTTTTTGTTCTAGTTACTTTTATAATTTTATATAGCTAGAACAAAGAGGCTTAGGCTTATGGGCGAGATAAACGATGTTAGAATTTTTGCGCCTGAGCAAGATATTGCGTCGTGGCAGTGGTTGTTTGAGAAGATGGAAGCACAGGGACTGGTTGAAATTGTCCAAAAACCAGATAAATTTTATGAAGTCAGGGGAAGTGAGAAACTTAAACGAGGGTATTTCAAGATTAAGCTGTTGCGCTGTGATTTATAAAAACATTTAAGTGTTTTAGCTAATAAATATGGTTAAACTAAAAACCCAAGAATATATAGCCAAGTACAGTGCTGAGTTTCCTGACGGAAGAATTAATCGTGAGCTTCCCTTCCCCACAGATACAATATCTGTAGTTTCCGATCCCAAAAATTGGCATTGTTATCCAGAAAACGTAGTCAGGATTTACTTGTCTAATTATGGGCAAGAGGTTTGGGTGGTGGGAGTAGGAGATTATCAGCACCCAACTATTTGTAACAGAGTGTTTGAAGAATTAGATGACGCTTGCAGCTTTATTGTTAATCGTCCTGATGCTATTTCTAAACAGTGGCTTGTTGAAAGCGGATTCGATTTTTTAGAACCTCCTGTATCAAAAGCTGAACGAATTGGTTGAAGTTGGCAATCGAGCGAATAAAATGAATAAAATTACTCTTCTCTAAAAATAAGATTAGAAATTATGTCAGAATACATTCGTCAAAATAGTTAGAAAAAATAAGTGTAAGTTGCAAATCAAACTATTAATTATATTGAGGTAATTCTGTATTGTGGCTCTTGGCTTATGAGTGCTGAATTCTTACTATATTAAGAGAAAAATATTGCTGACTTGCCACCAATTTTACAATTGTATTTTTTTTAGTTTAGGATTATTATTATAAGTTTAAATTTTTCTCACCAATAGGCTCAAATAGCTATCATACAAACTTCTTGATGTCCGGCAACTGCTTGTTCCCAAGTTGAATATCTCCAGAATTTACCACTATATTCACCTCCAAAAACCATAGTTTCAAAAAGCTGTGGTTCTTGATTCGGAAAATTAGAATAATCCTTCCCTAAAAAGATGGTAGATACTCTTCCCCACGAAAAAGTATCTAAAGCTACTTGTATATTGTTCTCATTTTTCCGCCAATCAGACCATTGCTCAAGACTTTCGGGCTTAATAGGTTGTTTATTTTCATCTAGTATATAAAGCTCATCGAGTATATCCATATAATTTCTAAAATTTTGTCTCATAAGATAATCATCGGACAAACTTATGTGTATTGTGTACAGTTTGTCACCTCAGTCTTCGTGCGCGACGTAAGGGTAATCTATCGCTTAGGCAACTGTCTTTATTGTGAGAGTTATGTTGTCAGAATTATATTTTAACAGACATTGCAGAACTGCAAAAATGCAAAACAATGTAAAATTGTTATATTACTTTCAACATTTATGACAAAAACAAGAGTTATGTCACAAAAAAGTAAAATTATAGAATTAGCTAACTAATTTTGGAACAAAATATAATTTTTGATTATGTGCATAGATGAAACGATAGCATCTGATATTAAGGAAGCTGTAGCTAGAGTCTCTTGCTACTTAGATGATTTTGGTAGTCATATTAGCCACTTAAATTTTTCAATTGAAAATTTAGAAGATTTAAAAGAAGAGTTTGCAGAAGGAACTGATAAAGATTCAATCGATACTTATTTGTACATTGCATTATCCCGAATAACATCTACTAAAAATAGACTAGAAGAAGATATTAAAATTATTAAAAGTTACTTGACTTATTTTATTGAATCCTCTAGTAAAATACCTGAATTTACTTACGAGTATGAAAAAAATAAAATCGAAAATAGACAAAAAAAATAAAAGTTATGCCTAAAAAAGATGTCTGGGTAGTATTTGGCCATTTTCTAGATTTGAATTACTATTACGTATCAAATACTGAATGGACTTTTGAAATAGAAGAAGCTTGCTTATTTAAAACCAAGGAATTAGCCGAAAGCACAGTAGGTAGGCTAAAAACTTATGAGAAAAAGAATCTAGACTTTCACGGAATCAACCCAGATAGCTTATCTGTTGAATGTACCCGCCTTGAAGTTAGCGAATTTCTACATTTTACGGCTTAATTTACCTCTAATAAATATAAACGCAAAAAATTGTACTTTTGATTGTTAGACACCAATAGACAAAACAATTTTTTATCCCCCACAAATTCACAAATAGCTGCCCCAAATTCATATCTAGCTTGACAAAGAACCTGGATTGCTAGACGAAATTTTTAAAACCTAAACTGTTTAGTTTGCACTTGGTGACAACTTTGCCAACAGTGTCTTAGCCAGCCCTACCCCTAATTCTGAGTAGATTAAATTCTCTTTATCTACAGATTTACTATTGCTCAATACCTTTTTGCGATCGCAGGTGAAAAGTTTTACAACAACTAATCAATTTAGCTACAGATTTACTATTGCTCAATACCTTTTTGCGATCGCTGTTGATTGATTAATGGTTGTTGGGTAAAGAAACGCAGACTTTCAATCTGCTCAATTTCGTTTCTTGTTAATCGAGTTGGTATCTCTTCGTACCAGTTTCCCTGACTGTAGCAGGTTTGCATCATAGGGGTATTATCCCCATAACGGCAAACACTCAGAGTATTGTTATCTAAGCTGGCACTCAACTCCCGTCCTTTGAGACGGAAGTTATTGGTAACAAGCATATAGTCAGTGATTATAGAAGGCAAATGTTTGAGATTAGAAGGCAGAAGGTTAAGAGAAGGAGGAATAGGGGAAGATTGCTCTTCCAGGAATTGTTTAGCAGTGAGACCGTTTTCTTCTGAAATATCCTGTTGTGGGTGCTGTTTCTTTGGATGCGGCTGAACTTTTTTCTTGGTCTTATTTGCTTCCGAAGTGGGGTTATATTCTAATTTTGGTTGTATTATCGAAATCTCACTTGGATAATTACTGTTTAGTGTATATGTACTAACAAGTGTTTTGGAGTTACTATCGGTATCACCATTGCTATCACTTGCACTGCTGCTAGCAAATTTATCACTATGTAGGTAATTATTATTACTTAATATTTTGCTATTTATGTGGTTAACTGCTCTGGCTTTAGCTTGTTGAATTACTTCTATATCTTTATCTGGGTCGTACATGATTCCATATTCAGACCGCAGTTTGTTCCAGCTATAAGGTTTGTATACTTGATAACCAGCAATTTTTACATCATTATGAGTGTAGGTAAAGCCTAGTAGTTCTTCCCCCTGCATCTTAGGCAATACTCCAATGTTATTTTCCTCCAGGCGTTGAATGAACGTAGAGACGGTGGGACTGTCCTTAATGGCTTCTCCTATTGCTTGGCGAATAATTTCCTTACTTGTTGGGGTTTTGTGCTTACTGTTAACTGCTCTAATGCTTTTTGATCGGTTGGGGCTGGTAAGTGTAATAATGCCGTACTCTTTCTCTAACCTAGAGGCGACAGCTTCATTTGTTGTTGGAGTCACTTCTAATCCTAATTTCGCCGCGATGCGTCTAGTTGAGACTTGGGAGTTGAAATAATCATAGGAATCATTAACTAAGCTGCCATCTAACCGAATCCGGGAGGCGATTATATGCAGGTGTTCGTGGTTGCGATCGTGGTGGCGTACTGCAACAAACTGACTGGTAGCTCCTACAGATGATTCTTCTTTGGGCAAGTATCCCATATCCTTGAGATATTCTCTTGCTACATAACTGTACTGACTGTTGGATAAATGCTCGTGGTAGTTCGGGCGGTGTGCGATTGAGATGATGAGGTGAGCGCACTGCCGTTTAACTGCTTTGTTGGTGTACTTGATGGTGAGAAACTGCTGGTTAAATTCATCTGGCTTTGTTCCCATCATATTAGTATCGACAATCGCAGCATCATCTTTCCCCAAGACATACTTGAGCGTGTCGAGAAAATTGGGTTTTTTGTAGATGACGGGAATCAAATTGAGACAGTTGAAAGTGGTGGCTATAGAACTTGTAATGCCTTATTTATCTTGGCTTGAGGGTGATTTATCGGGAACGTCTAGGTTAAATGCAGCTGCGATGGTCTGATCTACAAGTGCGATCGCCTTATTAACAGTATCCAAAATTTGCTGGTTGTTTGTTTCTTTCGCTAAGTGAGATAACATCATCAGTTCGCTTTTAAGGTTTCCAGCAGTGGCGCGGATAGTTATCAAGTCGGCGGGCGGTTTTGCCATTAGTACCCGCCTTAATCCACAGGAACGTAAATACTCAGATGCAGTTACCCCTGTGGCGATCGCTTTTTCCTCAATGGTAGTTTTCTCTTCCTCAAAGAGGTATACCTTGATAGATTTAGTTCGCTTTACGGGGTCATTTACCATACCTTAGTCATCAAAAAGTCAATATAAAACAGAAGTAGTATTTATTAGAACTACATGATAAACGATTGTATTGGATATATTGTCAATTAATCTAGTTGATTGCAAAGAATATAATGAGAAAATGACCCCATTAAACATACCTTGTTTTAGTTCTGGATTGTGAGACAACAGCAATGGTTTATTGTGGAACGAGACTGATGTAAATTCATATGCAGAGAGGGTTGTAGAGTTTTGTCCCAAGACGATTGATGTTTGAAGTAATGCTGAAATAGTTGGGTCAATTTGCCCTCAGAATACCTCAATCATGGGAATTGTGAGAGTTTATTTATCAGTTAACAACATATTTTTATTTAAAAAAGTAGACCTAATTTTCAATTGATTGGGGTAATTAGTGTGTGAATTGGGGTAGTTAGGAGTAAATACGGGGGTAAGTTCTTCTACAGTGTGGTTAAAGTAAGAGTATTGACAAATAGCTTACTGAAAAGCTTGGTTTGCAGATTATATAGAAGTAAAGGTATGGCAAGAGCGAGTAAGCCTGCTGATTCTGTTGAATTGGCGCGAATCATGCGGAATAAGGATACAGAGGATGGGATAGTAATTAGCTATCTCCAGTCGAAGAAGCGAGGGCAAACTGAGTTAGTATGTGAGGCGCTGCGGGCTTATTACCTACCGTTTGCACTATCGGTTGCCGGAGTATCTGGTATGGAATTGCAGTCGGCCATCCATGATGCGATCGCGCAACTTGAAGCCCAGATAATTAAGATGAAACGGACATTTGGGATGGAGGGGTTGCCCCAGGTAGTTCTTGTTAATCCTCATGGTGGAATTTTCTCGCAGGGTGTGATTGGCTTACAACCAACAATTGGAACTAATGGTGTGGGAGTAGCTCCTGTTTCAGCTAATTTGGTTCCCCCTTCGGTTTCTTTTTTTGATTCCACTGAGCCAAGTCCTGACTCGCTACCTGTTACGGCAGAATCAGTAGGGTCAAATGTTTTGGAAGAAGATTCTGAAGATGATGGGTTCTTTAATGATGATGAGGATGACCCGATTGCTAAGGCAGAAATAGAAGTTGATGCAGGATTTCGTCTTGAGTAAAGGGATTATCAGGAATGGCTGTTAGGTGTTAGAGAAAAGCGTATTCTTTAGACTTGTCCGAAATATTAACTTAGAAAAAGAAAAATGGTAAAACATTAAATTGAGCGTCTACTATTTTTCATAATTAGTTATGGTTTTTGATTATATCGAGAAATATCCA
>NZ_JACJRY010000097.1:0-8066 GCF_014697485.1 Anabaena sp. FACHB-83
AGAAAAATCTCTGATTTGGCGTTTGGAGAGTTTCTACAAATACTAGAATGGGTTGCCAAAAAGAAGAAAAAGAGGGTTGTTTTCATCGACCAATGGTATCCCAGCACTAAGACTTGCTCTTGCTGTGGATATGTTTTAGAAAGTATTGAATTATCAGTTAGAGAATGGCGTTGTTCGGGTTGTCAGTCAGTTAATGGCAGGGATGAAAACGCCGCAGTTAATATTCTTATGGTTGGGGCATCAACCATCGGGTTAGGCGATATAAGCCGGTTTGAAACTGCAATTGCTGTTTGAGCCTAGAATCCCCACGCCTTTAGGCTGGGGAGTATGTCAAAATAATTGCCTTAACGTTCACGTCTTTAGGCAAATATCATACATTCATTCTTTGTTTGATTGATTTTAAGTTTTAGCAAATATCAATCTCTACATCAAATAAAATGTCGAATTTTAAAATCCGACATGTTTATAAGAAATTAAGCTTTATAAGCCTTGAGAAAAACGATCACACTTTGCCAGTCAAATGTCTGGTTCAGCAAATACTGGGTGAAAGTTACTTTGAGCCTTTCTAATTCTTCTAATTTGACACTCCTCGGCGTGAACGCACGGGGATTCTTGGATCTAAGACATAACTTGCTCATACAGGCTTTCACCAACAAGAGTAGAGGTTACATCTCCCCAAGCGTTGCTTGCGTCTAGCGCAAAGGTTCCGGTATGCCCTACCGTACCCAATCCTCGACTAAGGATGATCCTGGCTGCGTTTTCATCCCTATCCATTGGATGACACCAGAGGAAAAAGCCAAACTTGATCAAGTCAACCCTGTATTACCCAATGGACGCAGAAAGCACAAAATTCATCAGTTGCTTGAGGAGACAACGAAACAGAGATTGTCGCCACATATCACATCAATTTTGATTCTGATGAAGTCGGCTAATTCTGTAGCAGAACTGCGGCGTTTAGTGCAAAGACAGTACGGTGTAGATCAGCCCAACTTGTTCGATGGCTGGAAAATTGAGTAGGCGATCACTACGGGTTAACAAAACACCTGTTTGATAGTACGATTGTTCTATATATAATTCAATTGGCAAGTAAAATATACTGAATGCTTCTGGTGATCTCATCCAGAAGCATTTTATTTGCTGCGGCAGCGATCGCTCAAGAAGACTTCTGAAAATCAACATCACTCCGATAAATCTTAGCCCTGGGCTTACCCTTCTTAGCAGGTGCAGCTACAGCAGACTTTTTAGGAGGCCCTGGAGGACGACAGGTTTCGCAGTATAAAGGGCGTGGGCCATACGTCTCACGAGAAGTTGATTGATCGCATTGCTTACAGACGAAGTTGAATGTGCGCGTGTGTATCTGACGTTTGTGCGCTCTGACTGTGTACTCTTTGACTTGAATTTCTTTGCTTGCCATTAGTTGGTGTTAACTCTAAAAAGTGAATAATCTAGAAGCCAAAATTAGCAGGAGATTTAGAAAATATGGCAGTTATATTCTTGAAACGACAAGTTTATACTTAGTTCTCAACAGTTATTAGTTATTAGTGAACAGTTCTAAATCACTACTTAACAGTGACGTTCCTACTACTCTTTGACATACTCCCCCGAATTCAATTCGGGGGATTCTAGGCTCAAACAGCAATCGCAGTTTCATACCGACTTACATCACCTAACCCAACAGTCGATGCCCCGACTGCACAAATATTGCGACTGGCGTTTTCATCCCTCCTATTAAAGTCTTTAGCTTGAACTGACAGAAGCCTCTCACCTACCCGAAGGGAGATGATGAGATGAATGGCAGGCTAATTGATGACAATCTTCCGACCGATGCCGATAGGCAAGGGAGGAAGATATGGAGGAAACTAGCAATTTCTATGTTATGCTTTTTTATAGCAAACGTTGTTTACTCTAATATGTTAAGAGTCGTCAAAGTCAGGTTATATCCAGACACCCAACAGCAGCAGTCACTAGCACAAGCTTTTGGTAGTTGTCGTTGGTTATGGAATTATTGCCTGAACTTGATGAACCAGACATACAAGGAGACTGGTAAGGGGTTATCTGGATACGAAGTTAAAAAGATAATTCCCCAGTTAAAAAAAGAATATGAGTGGTTATCGCTAACTTACTCACAATGCTTGCAACAAGTTTGCTTGAATCTTGGAGTAGCTTTTAATAATTTTTTTGAGAAACGGGCTAAATATCCTAGATTCAAATCAAAACATGGTAAACAGTCAATACAATATCCTCAAAATGTCAAAATTACTGATAATTCTGTGAGTCTCCCAAAAATAGGAGATGTCACAGCGATGATTCATAGACCTATTGAGGGAAAAGTTAAGACTGTAGCCATATCTAAAAACTGTTCTAATCAATACTTTGCGGCTATTCTTTTTGATGATGGTAAAGACAAACCTTCTGCAAATACAGAAGGCAAAGCGATAGGTATTGACTTGGGATTAACTCACTTTGCAGTTACTAGTGATGGTTCTAAGTTTGATAATCCTAGAATACTCAGCAAACATGAGAAGAATTTAAAACTTAAACAGCAGCAGTTATCTAGAAAGCAGAAGGGTTCTAATAACCGTATTAAAGCCAGAAATAAAGTTGCTAGAGTTCATAGAAAAATAACTAACTGCCGTGAGGATTTTCTGCACAAGCTATCTCGTAGGATAGTCAACGAAAACCAAGTTATAGTGCTTGAAAATCTTAATGTTAAGGGCATGATGCAGAATCATAAACTAGCCAAGTCTATACATCAAGTTGGATGGGGAATGTTCTGTACCATGTTGAAATACAAGGCAGAAATGGAAGGGAAGATTTATCTTGAAGTTGATAGATTTTTTCCCAGTTCAAAAACCTGTCATGTTTGTCTTAATCAAGTTGGTAGTTTGCCACTTGATGTAAGATTTTGGACTTGTGACAATTGCCAAACTAGGCACGACAGGGATGTGAACGCAAGCATTAACCTCAGAGATGAGGGTCTACGCCACTTGCTTCAAGCCGGGGAACCCGTCCAACGCAGTGGCTCACGAATTTTGACCTCTGGAACGGGGGATAAAGCCTGTCGCCCAGATGTAAGTCGTAGTAAGGGAGGACGCAAGAAATCCACTACTGCGCTTTCTGTTGGACAGGAAGCCTACACTGTATGCGAAGCATCAGTGTAGGTAGTTCACCTGCTTGTACTTGAACAATTTCAAAACTAGGTAAAATTATGGCTGTCAATGTCCCACCATGACAGGCTCCAGTATCAATACCGTAGGTTTTTTGGGGAATTATGAGGGGATTATCTCCAACAACGCGATGACCAAAAATTACTGGCTTAACACCTGTATATAACTGACTCCAAAAGGTATCTCCATAGTGCTTTGCCAGATGCTTTTCACCCGCAGTGCAACCACATAAAACCTCTTCCCTTTGTTTCTCGATGGGTATACCATCTTCCACCGCAGCATGAACTAAAATTGCCGATTCGATTTCGTGATAATAGGGTAGATGGCTAATCCATTCTAAAAATTCGTCATAGCTGTCGCCAAATTGTAATTTGACAATTTCCTGGCCTGGATTTCTCACAAGAGAGAAATCCAGGTTGGGAGGGGTGGGAGAATGGTGAAAAAATCTTTCCCCCCACACTCCCCACACTCTCCACACCCGCTAACCATACGTGAGAAATTCGGGCTGGGAGTAGGAAAGAGTTTGCCTGAGATGTTTGCGTTCGTGATTACCCATTAATACAATAGTGTTGGGGCGATTTTTGAGAAAATCATACACCTTGACTGAATCAGCACCGCGATCGACAATATCCCCCAAGGAGACTAAACAATCTTCCTTTGTAATTTCTGCTTTGGCTAATAGTTGAAGCAGTTCTGTATAGCAACCATGAATATCGCCAACTACAATTGTTCGCATAACTCAAGTTCAATCGAATAAATTTAGTGTAGCATTAACATACTACTTATTGTAATACTTGGTGAAAAGTTGCGGAGGTATGAAAAGCCAGCAGATGATTCGTTGCGGGTTCCGCAGGAGCATCGCAGAGCAACTTGTAATTGCTCTATTTACATTCTCGCAATTTCGCAGACGGGGATTTGCTCGCAAATTACTCGCGTTAAGATTGTCGTGGAATGCAAGATTGCAAGATAGACCGTTTGTAATGTTTAACAGAATATTGCAGAAATTATGATGAAAATGAATAATACTGAAAATAAAATTTCTAAAACAAAATTATTTCTATTAGATTTATCAAATAATACAGAGGCTAATCATGAATTAAATTATTTACTTAAAAACTTTTGTGGTACAGTTATCAAAAGTTTATCTGATATCAACATGAATTTACAGATAAACAAATTATTTGCTTGCGGTGATATTAGTAGTTTAAGTAATACTTGCTTAAATATATACATTATAAAAGAATTGTCTTTTAACTATGAAATGCTAAATAACCCAAGTTTAAAAATGATTAAGATTGGTCAGGTACCTATCATTATAAGTCAAGCTGGCGTTTATTATAGACAATTATTTAATGATGACACAGATTACTTCAATATGATAAAAACTGAACATACTTTTCAAGAATTAACAGAATCTAATAAGCCTGGAATCGCCTTGAGAAAAGGTATATATCTTACGGAAGTAACTAAAGAAATAAATAGTGAATATGTAGAAAAAGAAAGACTTTACTTCAGACTTTTAAGATGTTCTAGTAATTTTACTGGACCTACTGATAACTTTCGCGCTACAGATTACAAAATAATGAATGCAATAAACCATGCAGCAGAAGATGTCTTTGAGCGAAAAATAAAACTAAATCACGTACTAGCTCAGGTTTACGAAAATAAAAGCAGAGATGAATTAACTCTTAAAAAAAGTAAAGCAAAAATAAAAGCACACTCTGACAAAACTAAAGATATGCCAAAAGAAGCATTGATTGCGTTTTGTACATTTTACGATCGAGAGGGTTTTCAACATCTAAAACCTTCAATTAAAGATAGATACGATTGGTGCAACAAAAATATAAGCGGATTAGCAGCACTGCATTTTAAATTAAAATCAACAATTATAGATACAAATCTAGAAAAAGAATTTACAGTTGTCTTATATCCAAATTCTGTATTTATCATTCCATTGTCTACTAATAGATATTATACTCATGAAGTAAAACCTTCTATTTTGAATAGTGACAAAATACCTACTAGACTAGGTTATGTGGCTCGTTGTTCAAATGTAGAAGCGGTGTATTTTAATCATCAAACTTATATTATAGAAAATAAAGATTTAATTAAATTAGAAGCAATAACAGAATCTAAACAACAAGATTTGAAAGAAACTTACTATGAAGAAAACTGTACTGAAAAAATGGTAGATTATGGAAAAGTTGATTTCAGTATGAATCTAGGAGATTATCAAAGACCTATATACTAATAAAATAAATAAAATCTATGAAGACAAAAGATTTTTATGTTTTTAGACTGGACATTGATGACAATATATTTGAGCTACTAACTAATTTAATTGAACTTGAAGATATTAACAAAGGAAGAAAAGGTGGTGTATTAGTTAAAAGTGAAGAGCGGGGAATTCCAATTGTTAGAAAAACCACTAATTACAAAAACCCAGCATCTCATTTTACTCAAATACATAATACCATCATAGAAAAATTAAATAAACAAATTCAACAAGAGACAAAAATAAAGCCCTTTGAGTTTAATAATGCATTAATTGAAGTCTATGATAGAGAATATTATAAGATGGGTTATCACTCTGATTTGGATATGGACTTAGAGGATGATTCATTCATTGCTCTTTTTTCTTGTTATGAAAATGCATCGAACTTATCAACCAATGCTTTAAGAAAATTAAAAATAAAGAGTAAGGCTACTTCAGAGGAATTTGAAATAAGCTTACCAAACAACTCTTTAATATTATTCTCATTAAAAACCAATCGCGAATTTGTACATAAAATTATTTTAGATATTTCCAAAAATGAGATTACAAAGTTTGGAACAAATCGATGGTTAGGGCTTACCTATCAAAAATCAAAGACATTTATAAAATTCAAAAATGGATTGCCATTTTTAACTAATGGTAACTTACTAAGAGTGGCAAATGATGAAGAAAGAGAGGCTTTTTATAAGTTAAAAAAGCAAGAGAATGAAGTTGTCAATTTTAATTATCCAGAAATAAATTATACATTAAGTATAGGTGATACTTTAGAACCAATACTGGTATAAGGTTCTGGCTAGAATTGCAGAAACCTTATGAGGAGAAAGAAAATATATCTCCACATTACCGTTCTCCGTCAATGGGAACCTACTTGTTTTACTTCTCCGTTCATGCTCAAAGTTTGGATAGTATCAAATGGATTGTAATGTCCTCTTTCCCAGTTTCCATTTTGGAAAATAAAAGATAGATAAACCCATTCCTTATGAGCATCTTGGATGACAAGGTTATCGCCCTCTTGGGGTGTATAGTCAACATCAAAGCAATTTCTGTAATTGAGATTGAGCAAAACCCAATCGTCCGTTAGTCCTTTGCCTATATCCGCCGCAGGAAGTTCGTATAGCCCTTCCATCAGCGGCTCGTCGTCGCTTCTATATCTTTTAAATGTAGATAAATACCATCGATACACCTTGGGAGTCGTTGCTTGCTCCTGTTTGTATCGCCTCGAATTTTTGTTATGCACAATGAGTTTTTCTTTGTCCTCGCAAGTGCATAAAATGAAGCCTTTGTCAAAGTCGCACATAATTGTAGATACTAAGGATTGATGAACCAGTAGACAGGAGATGTTTAAGAGCTAAGAAAATGTATCTCTACACTACCGTTCTCCCCCCTGCACCACTGAAACTACTGCTCTGTCTACTACCATCTGAAAATAACCAATTTTTACAGGCGAGCGACTTAAACATTATCCATATAAAACTATGCGAGCAGAATATGTATAGTAATTTTGAACACATTAAAAGCAATACTAGTAAACGGTCACAATGAAACAATTGATACTTATATTAGGAATAGGAATTTTACTTATACCTGTGAAGGTAACTTGCGGTTCTCCTGATGCAGACTGTGCTCAACCACCATTGCCTGGAACCAATAGTCAAGTTAGATATTACTACGAATATGAACCACTGGGTGTAATGCTAGTAGAGTTAGTGATTCGGACAAACTTGCCGTTTTATTACTTCAGTGGAACTGAGGATAAATACTGAGTTAAAAATTACCATCAATCCTAAGCCTTGTTTAAGTGTGGTTATTTTGTATTGGTGAATAAAATTAATGATGTGATTGTCGCCTGTGTAATAAATAGTTAGGTAAAAATGCAGTACATAGTTTCGGCAGTTTATTTTTTGATTCTGGCAATAATGGTAATAACGCCATTTGCAATGCCCTTTCTGTTAAGGCGGAAGGGTTATGTGACTAGTTTGCTATTAAGCAGTTTTCTATCTTTGATGACGTGCGTACTTCTAGTTACTTTGTTGGCATATTTACCAGATTTATATGCCGAGATGCGGCTTGATTATCTGGGTTTTGATTTTAATGGCTGGTCAGACGAAGACCGACTCAGAAATATTGCTCCAGAATTCAGAGACGAAGCAATAAAACTTTATCGATCGATAATGGGTATTGGGTGGACTTTGAAAGCTATTACTGGGGCAGTTTTGCTCATTCCTTATCAAATTGTTGCTTCTGGCTTAGTTTTCATGGTGAGTCAGTCGAAAAAACATGGCAGTTAGCAACCTAACCATAGTTTACAGTGGACACGAGGGCGGTGGCTGTTATGCCAATAATTTTAGTAAATGCAAGAAAATGTATCATCGAAATTTCAAACTTCTGGTTTTTCTGACTACCCCATTTCTGGGTATCGGAATTCTATTTTTACCAACCATTCCAACTTTGGAGAGTGCTAAATTTCTATTCTCTATAACTATATTGTTACTAAGTTTTATTTTTGGTTTTGGCTCTCCCAGAGTAGCTATGCTAGAATAGCAGAAATAAATCCAGTATAATTTATATAGAATTAGCAGTAATTGGTGGCAAAAGTCCAAGCTGTAAAAGAGTTATACAAGTAA
>NZ_JACJRY010000098.1:0-8034 GCF_014697485.1 Anabaena sp. FACHB-83
AGATGAGTTGCGGTTCTGGCAAGAAACAACCAATCAATTAAAAATTTAAAATTCAAAATTCAAAATTAATTTTGCATTCTGAATTTTGCATTTTGAATTCAAAAAGCAGCATGACTCAAGTGCTGCTGATATTCTCATGCGTCAAAAATTGGAGTCGATATCAATATGGATGCAATTACATCAACATCTACTACCCCTGATAGTCCTTTTGACCAAATCAAAAAAATTGATGAGCAGGGTTACGAATATTGGTTAGCAACCGAATTGTTAACCTTGCTGGGTTATCAAACTTGGAAACGAATTAAGGACACCGTTGAAAGAGCAAAAATCAGTGCCAAAAATTCAGGGATAGACCCATCTCACCATCTGGTCGATGTCGTCCAAATGGCGCAAATTGGAGCATCTCAGGCATTTCGAGAAGTGCTGGACAATTATAAGCTTTCTCGACACGGTTGTTATTTGGTGGCAATGAACGGTGATCCGCGAAAACCGGAGATAGCTGCTGCACAGAATTATTTTGCTTTTAAAACTCGTGAGGCTGAGTTAGCCCTGCAATCTCAAGAGTTGTTGTCGCAACTGTTAGAGAAAATTGAACAGCAGAACAAAGTGATTGAGGAGCAAGGCAAGGCGATCGCACAACTGCAAGCCCAAGTTCAAACGCTGCTGCCCCCATCATCTGACTTTGTACCCCCTGGTTGGGATGCCGAAGTATGGCAAAGTCTAGCCCCCCAAGATAAACGCCACTTCAGGTTTTTATTCCGTCGCCGCAATTTTCGACCATCTACCAAAAATGAACCACTGGACTTACCTGCTGTGGACACTGAACAAATGAAGCAGAAGCAGAGGGATGAGGTAGCGCGATTGGTTGGTGAAGTATTGCCCGAAGAGAAACAGCAATTCCAGGCAGCGAAACGCCAACAACTTCGAGAGTTTTGGTCGCAAGCTCCAGAAGAAGACCAAAAAAATATGCCGTTTTAGCCCTGCCAGTTTTTACAAATATATGGAAGGTGGAATATGAGCAGCATTGCCTTTACTGAAAGGTTTTCTATCCTGGTGATTCTGCGCCGGGAGTATCTTGATATCACAGGTAACTTCTGCGCGGCCAAGCTGATTGAGTATTTTCGGCACTGGACAAAGTGGAAGCTGAAGAATCACCGCACATCTTGGATTTATCAGCCACTCAAGAAAATTTACGCTGATCTAATGGGTGAGCATAGTCTTCATGTCATCAGGAGTGCGATCGCTCTGCTTGACGAGATGGGCATTATCTCCAAGCAGAAGAACCCCGGCAATGGACAAGATAGGACGTGGCAGTATAAATTAAACTTCGATGTACTGAATAAGCTACTTGAACAGCCACAACAACACTCTGCTGTTGAGCTTGAAAAAAGTGAGGAAGTGGAAAACGAGATTTTGGAGAACCAAGAAGGGGTTTGTCAAAGCCCAGAACCAGAGTTACCCGAAATTACTTACTTTGTTGAAGAGATAGAACAGGTTGACTCGACTACCGAGACAGATACTCATGAGGATCGTTCTTCCGCCGCCCCTGCCGTGTCAAATTTTGATGACGAAGACTTGGGTGGTGATGATGACGCTCTTAAGCGACAAGAAAAATCAATACAGCCCAGTAACCAAGAGGTTCAGGAAGTGCTGCAACAGCTACGAGAAATACCTTGTACACCGCAGTTTCGGCTAAACGCAGAGATTCAGCGCACAGTTCGGCGGTGCTGGGAAAACGTACCCGGAGCGATCGCTTACCTCAAAGAAGCGATACGAACTTGGAAGGGGATCAAGTCACCGGAGGCTGTGTTTGTTGCCGCGTGTAAGGAGGGGAGAAAGCCGGAAGCACAACAGGTCAAGTCTGGTGTAGTTGCTTGGTTCGAGTGGGCGAGGAAACAGCGGATTGTGATTGCGATGTCGGGTGAGGTTGTGTATACGCCGGAGGGTGAGGCGGTGGCGTTGGCGGACATGATGCGGCGGTTTCCGGTACATGGAATGCTGGAACGATTACCCCGCAAGTGCAAATTGTAATTACGGGGCTGGTCAGGAAGTGTCCGCAGTGGGGTAATGTGGTTGTGGATGGGCAGTTGATGGAGTGGGAACGAGAGTAATGCAGTGCGGCAAGACGAAAGCGATCGCTCTTAAAGATTATTCTGTTTAAATTAGATTATGATGAAATGACATCATCGCGCAGTTGACATACCCATTCCACGGCTTCTCAGTAGCTATTAAACAATCATGATCGTCAAAACAGAGCATATAATCTGTGTCTTGTGATGTAACGTAAAATGGAAACCCTATTGTTTCACTTAGGATAGAAGTTAAAGCTTTTCCAGATGGAATGCTCCACATCTCTTGTTCTTCATCGGGGTTAACAAATAAAATAACCTCCTTTTCTCCAACGTAGTCCTGTACATAACTCCAGGCTTTAGAGTCATTTATTGATTGAGTTTCCTTAAGGTTTTGATAACTTAATCTCCAAAAAGATTCTGGTTCTTTAGAAAACTTTTGAGCCAGTTTTCTGCGTATTTCAATTACTTCCTCGATTTGTAATTTTGAGATTACAATACCTAATTCAAAAGCTGCATTTTCAATCTCATCAGCAAGATTCCCATAATTAGACCTCTAATTTTGTATTTGTCCAATTTTCCCCTACTTGCAGGAACAGTATCAAGAATGATATCTCTTCTCACTTAAGGGGCTATAAAAAGGGCTGAAATGCAGTCAGATTAAGCCTCATAGCTCTTTGATCTTGTTAGGGGAAAGTACGCTTATTAGGACTTAATATTAATAATTCCGATACTAACTCGCTTGTTTCATTGATAAAATTGACCCAGTTAGCTCCATATAACCCGATGTAAAAACTACTATGACGACGAATAGTTCGCCCATATTCTTTAATTCGACCGACATATTTTTGGACACCTTTATATTTAATTTTTTGACCAGATATAGTTGCAGATGTATAAGCAAGTGAGATTAATAATATTAGAGAAATTAAGCGTTGACCTGATACATTAGTATTTTCTAAGTTATAACCACCACTCTTAAAATCTCTAAACATCTCCTCAATATCAAACCGTTTTTTATAAGCTTTAATAGTAGACTCTAAAGTATCAAAATTAGTGAGAATAAACCAGCCCCCTCCGGCGCAACTCCAAAGCGTTTTCGTTTCCATTTACCAGCAAGATTAAAGCTAATAAAGCCTGGAGATGAGAGTATATTTAACACCTTGGTAAAAGAACGAAACTCCAGGGGATAAACCTGAATCTTTTAATTGGAGGCAAATTTCTGATTCTATTTTGATAAAAGCGTCTTTCTTTATACGTAAACAGAAATATACTTTCTGCTCTGTCAGCCAGTTAGCCAATTTAAGTGAACAAAATTTGCGGTCTCCTAACACAACGATTTTATAATTTTTAAAAAGCGGCAGTGCTTGATTAAAAACAGTTTTTTGTTCATCAAAATTGCTTGAGCCTAATTTATTTAATAATTCAAAATATATTGGGATAGACCTTTTATCCCAAACTACGCTGATCATTAATAAATTGACACATCCCCAATTAGCCCTGTCTATTACTAAATAAACAACTTGATTTAAAGGAAAATATATTTCTAGCCAGCTTTTAATAATTGGGAACCAACTTTCTTCAACATTTATATAGTTTAAAGATAAAAAACGTTGATTTTTTTTCTTCTACTTTCAAATAATATTGGTATGGGTAAGCCAGTAGCCAATGCTTCAAGGCTTACCGTTTTGATTGATTGTAATAAATTAATCAGAATTTTTAGTAATAAATATTCAGCAGTACCTATTCTCGCTTGAGGTTTGTTTCGTAGAATTTTGGTAATTTTATCATTAAATAAAACTTATTGCGAATGAATGCTCTTTTTCTTTTATCACAAACTGCTACACTCTTTGTCAGATAAGCATTTTAGACCATTTTGTCCCCCCGTAAGCTTTG
The DNA here is from genome assembly GCF_014697485.1 of Anabaena sp. FACHB-83. Lineage (NCBI taxonomy): Bacteria > Bacillati > Cyanobacteriota > Cyanophyceae > Nostocales > Nostocaceae > Anabaena > Anabaena sp. FACHB-83. Next base: position 3,966 of record NZ_JACJRY010000098.1, read on the forward strand.
CTTGACATTGCTATTCAGAATTTATCTCTTTCTAGAGGACGATAAGAAACTATAGCAATATCGATACCATAATTTCTAAGTGCGTATGTCATGTAGCCTAATATAAGCTCAATTGTCTGCTGAATCTATCCATCAAAAAAGTAATTTGGATACGAGATTTCTTGCTCCACTGCATAAATATTTTCTTGTGTTTTGAGCTACCACAAAACACAAGCTACTCATTTTTGTCTGAAATATAAACCTCATGAATTAGGAGTACTCACCATGAAAGCGGTTATTTTTCACGGAATTGGAGATATTCGATTAGATAACGTACCAGAACCAAAAATTAAAGAACCAACCGATGCTATTATTAAATTGACTTCTAGTGCAATTTGTGGCACAGATTTACACATGATTCGGGGAACATTCACGGGAATGAAACCTGGTACAATTCTAGGACATGAAGGCGTTGGTATTGTTGAAGAGATTGGCTCCAATGTGCGGAATTTGAAAGTAGGCGATCGCGTTGTCGTCCCCTCAACAATTGCCTGCGGCTACTGTTCTTACTGCCGCACAGGTTATCATGCTCAATGTGATAACGCCAATCCTCACGGGCATACTGCCGGGACAGCTTTTTTTGGAGGCCCAGAGGCATCTGGCCCCTTCGATGGATTGCAGGCTGAATATGCTCGAATTCCTTATGCCAATGCAGGGTTAGTAAAATTACCAAAAGAGGTTACAGACGACCAAGCAATTCTGTTGTCTGACATCTTCCCTACGGCATACTTTGGAGCCGATATTGCAGAGATCACACCAGGAGATACAGTTGCCATTTTTGGTTGTGGCCCCGTTGGACAGTTTGCGATCGTTAGCGCCAGATTGTTCGGTGCAGGACGCATCATTGCAGTAGATACAATTTCCTCACGTTTAGAAATGGCGCGTGATTTGGGTGCAGAAATCATTGATTACAATGCCGAAGATCCAATTGAAGCAATCCGTGAACTAACTGGAGGAGTTGGTGTGGATAGAGCCATTGATGCAGTTGGCGTAGATGCAAATGCTCCTGACAGTGGCCCAGCAGCTGAAAAAGCACGACAAGAAGCACAACAATTCCAACAGCAGTTACAACAAATTGCCCCTAAAACCAATCCGCAAAACGGAAATTGGCATCCGGGTAATGCTCCGTCTCTTGTATTAGAGTGGGCAGTTCAAGCATTAGCCAAAGCCGGTACACTGTCCATTATTGGAGTTTATCCACCAACTCACAATTTCTTTCCCATCGGCATGGCAATGAACAAAAATCTCACAATCAACATGGGCAATTGTAATCACCGCAAATATATTCCTATGTTGGTGGATTTGGTTCGTAATGGCACTGTAGACCCAACAAAAGTTTTAACCCAAGTCGAACCACTAATGTCAGTTATTGATGCATATAAGGCATTTGACCGACGACAACCAGGTTGGGTGAAGGTAGAATTAGTCCCTGAAGCAGCTTTAGCTAATGGTTAGAGTTTTTGTCAAGGTTGTATTGTGAACTAAAAACTTGTTTGACATCAGCAAGTTACCCTACTTGCTGATAGTTTTTGATTTTAATTATAGGAGGTTGTACAGCACGACTTAAATTTTTTATGGAAGAATCCTTGCCTATTACTATTTTGATAAGTGTAACGGTTGTGGCTGGTATTGCTGCTCAAGTTTTAGCTGGTTATTTTCACATTCCCAGTATCGTCTTGTTACTTCTGTTTGGGATTCTTATGGGGCGAGATGGTTTTGATTTTTTAGATCCATCATTATTGGGTGTTGGTTTAGAAGTTCTGGTTTCGCTGTTAGTAGCAGTGATTTTATTCGAGGGTGGTTTAAACCTACAGTTAGGAGAGTTAAAAGAAGTTTCTACTAGCCTTCGCAATCTTGTTACTTTAGGAGTAATAATTACCTTAACGGGTGCTGCAATAGCTGCACACTGGCTAAGTGAATTTCCTTGGTCAATTGCTTTTCTTTATGCTTCTTTAGTAGTTGTGACAGGCCCAACAGTTATTAATCCGCTCCTCAAGCAAATTGGTGTAGAAAAAGAAGTCTCAACACTTTTAGAAGGAGAGGGGGTTTTTATCGATCCAATTGGTGCAATTTTGGCTGTAATCGTGCTTCATTTTGTGTTAAGTGGAAATGTGGAACCTCTCATTTTAATTAAGGGTTTAGTTTTACGTTTGGGTCTAGGCATAATTATTGGTGTAGGCGGAGGCTGGTTGCTATCCCAACTTCTCAAACAGGATCAATTCTTGTCCCAAGAGTTAAAAAATCTAGTTGTTTTAGCTAGTGTCTGGGGTTTATTTAGTTTGGCACAGGCGTTACGTGGTGAGTCTGGTCTAGTGGTTGCTGTAGTTATGGGGATAGTTTTAAGAGCTACTAACCTGCCTTCGGAGTTTTTACTGCGTGAGTTTAATGAACAGTTGAGCATTTTAGCAAATTCGATTTTGTTCATTCTATTAGCAGCAGACTTATCAATTGCAAGTATTTTCGCTTTGGGTTGGGGTAGTGTTCTAGCAGTTCTAGTGCTGATGCTGATAATACGTCCTATTAACATTTTAATATCTACCTGGAATCAAGATTTAAACTGGCAACAACAGTTATTTTTATCTTGGGTTGCTCCCCGTGGAATTGTAGCTGCTTCTTTAGCTTCATTATTTGCAGTTTCACTTACAAAACAGGGTATTAATGGCGGTGATTCAATTAAAGCCTTGGTATTTTTAACAATAATGATGACAGTTTTGCTCCAGGGATTGACGGCTGGGTGGGTTGCTAGTTTACTCAATTTACGTTTAACCAGTCAAACTGAACAAGAGTGTTTGCAAGCAGCTAATGATATTAATACACAAGAAATTGTAAAAATAAGTAGAATTGATTCAAAGTTAGTTTAATCGTATTTAGATTAGTTGATGACTAAAACTATAAATAAACAAACTGTTTGGCTGAAATTGGCTTTGAGAATTTTTAGTATAGGGTTGCTGCCTACATTAACTGTTTATCCCGCTTTAGGTGCAGAGAGGATAAGATTCAATTACGGTATTTTAGAAAGGTCTATCCCAATTAGTTCACTCGAAACCTATGCTAGAACAGGCAAAGTGGACGAGAATTTAGCTGCATATAGAAACTATGTAGACAAAAAGCAACTAGCTCAACTGCGTAAAGTCTTACTAACTCGCATTCCCCTAAATCAAGTAGAAGTTTCGCAGTTTCTTTATACACCCATTGGCGAACGATTATTAGAAAAGTTAGGGAAAGTTATTCAAACAGAATCTAACTTGTCAGGGTTTTATGCAATTCGTGCAGCACTGATTTTATCAGCCGCAGATCAAAAAGATTTTACACTTTTAAATGTATTAAGCAAGTTTCCGGCAAGTGAAATTTCAATTAACTTGAACCAGAGTTTGGCAATTGTAGAGTCATTACAGAATTTAGTCAATCAAACTCAAAATGCAGTAGCACTAATTAACAAACAATCCCAACAAGAGGTAACTACAGTTTCTACACTTAATACTATTTCATTAATAAACTTAGGACAAAAGGGAAGTTTTGGTTTTGTAAAGCAAACTATCACACTTAATGACCTTTCGCGTAAGAGGAGATTTCCTGCTGATATTTATCTCCCAACTGCTCAAACTCCTCGTCCAATAATTATCATTTCGCACGGACTTGGTTCCGACAGAACAAGTTTTGCTTATTTAGCTGAACATCTCGCTTCCTATGGTTTTGTAGTTGCTGTTCCAGAACATCCTGGCAGTAATTCACAACAAATACAAGCATTATTAGCAGGTATAGCAGATAGAGTTACCAATCCTAGAGAGCTAATCGACAGACCTTTAGATATTAAGTTTTTGCTAGATGAACTCACTCGTTTATCAAAGTCTAATTCAACATTTAGAGGACGTTTAAATTTAGAACAAATTGGTGTAGTTGGGCAATCATTTGGTGGATACAGCACTTGCGTCTGTTATGAGGTACAATAAATTAAAATATAAATACCTCTAAATGAAGTCATACTCTGTCGATCTTCGAGAAAAAATAGTTGCAGCACATCTTCAAAAAA
>NZ_JACJRY010000099.1:0-8006 GCF_014697485.1 Anabaena sp. FACHB-83
TTTTTTGAAGATGTGCTGCAACTATTTTTTCTCGAAGATCGACAGAGTATGACTTCATTTAGAGGTATTTATATTTTAATTTATTGTACCTCATAACAGACGCAAGTGCTGTAAACAGTGCGTTCGTTTATCTCATTTCTGTAATCCCAGTTATCAACGGTATAGCCTCAATTATTGGAAAAGGAATTACATGGATACTGGGGACAATCTTATGGGGAGTTATTCAAATAATCGAGGTTCTGCCCTTAATTTTGTACAATAATGAAAGATTTGTACAGACAGTTATTTCGTCAGCGGATGGTCGGAGCAAATATCAATTAAGGGAAGACGACGATCCTAGTTTGAAAATGCTAAAAAGAACCTATAACGCTCTCCCCACTTCAGTAATCAGCAACTTAGAGACTCTAAAAGTTTTTACCTACACCATCGACTTTCTCATCTGCATCACGGTTTATTCACCTGTAGCGAGTGGTAAATTTTCAGATTTCTTTTTTGTTTTATCTACAGGGCAGTGGTCAAAGTTGGATTACGTTAATTTGGCGTTGGCTTTTATTACCTTATTTGCGATTGAGGTGATTGTCGCTCTAATTATTTGGGTTGGTAAGTTGAGCTATGCAATACAGGAGTCTTCAAGATGAAAATGATTAGTCAAGGACTACAACAAGAAGTTGATAAAGAGTTTGAATCATTCTGGAAAGAGTTTGTTTGTAATGAACACGGAGATATTGATTTTGAAAAAGTAAAAAGAGAATTATACGATTACAGTTTGGCTATGAGGTTAGTAGGAGAGGTGTATTGTGAATTGGCTGGAGTGACTAAAATTCATTCTGACCCGCAATACATAATTAGGTCTGTTTATGAATCAATAGAAGGAGTCAAGGTTGTTTATCTCCCAGCAAAAACGCCCCTTGAAGAAATTGATACTGCTGGAGACGGAGAAAAACAATTCTTTACCGTTTAATGAAAAATGGAAATGTCGAGATTTGATATACAAAAAATCCAGAGATCCCCCTCTGAGTGGAGCGCAATTGCATTCAAACAAACCACTGAAAATAACATCCAGTGGAAAATTGCATTAGGAGTTATCGTCGCCGCCGTTGCCGCCAGCGCGACCTCTCCAGTCACAGGAGTTGCGATCGCTTGCTGGTCGATATTCAGCGCATGGCAGCAAGCTAAAGAGGTACAGAGGAATCAGACTGCGATTCGAGACTATGGATGTGTTGCCCATGTGCTGGAAGGAGATGATTTTCGCTGCTATTATCGGCAAGTGGGCGAACAGGCGGTTGAGGCGGAGTTAACCTTTGCCAACCAACAAGGCTACGCGCTCTCAGAGACGGCCTTGGATTATCTGGAGGAACGAGAAAATGTCGGCAGTGGTCAAGCCTTGAGCGCGTCACCAACAGTTATTAGTCCACAGCCATTAGTCAACAATCCGCTAGTTGCAGTTGCTACTCAATCCTCGGTACACGAAAGTAGTAACATTTTTGATATTGTGAGTGCGATCGCTTCTCCTGTGCAGAATTGCGTAATTCTTGGTGTTGGTGGTAGTGGAAAGGGTATTTTAGTTTCTAATGCACTGCGGAGAATTAAAGCTGACAACCCAAATCGGAAAATTTTCTACGTCGATCCCAAGAATGAAGAGGGCGAGTATGGCTATACTAATGGCGTAGTCGATGTAGTCAAACGCAAAACTTGTAAGAATAGGTGTCCCGAAGAAATTTGCGATTGGCTTGATGAAGTTTTGGATGAATATATTCAGTGGGCAAGCCAGCAAGAAGAGTCTCTGCTGGTGGTTGACGAGGGTATGGTCATCGGTGATGCGTGTAAGAAAACGAAGAATACGCGCATCGGTACTCTGATTCTGCACATTTCATCCTTGGGAGGAGCCAAGCGAGAAAATTCTTGGCTAATTACCCAAACTCCCTTCGTGGGCGCGATGGGATTAAACCTGACATCTTCCAGTCAGATGAAGTGGGTAACACTTGTTGGTGGTAACGACTTGGGTGTGATCAAGCAATGGGGTAAAGCCGCGACAATGGAGAATATTAGTCTAGATCGGCTAGGAAGTTTAATCAGCGAATCTCCGGTAAACCGTGCAGTATACTGGGGTGGGTATTCTAAGTGGTACGCGATGCCACAGTTGGCCAACTATTCAGCAATTGACCGGGATAACAACAAGCCAAACGGAGATGCGCTTTCAACCGAGGAAAGACAATTATTAAGAGAGCGCGAAGCTTCAGCTACACAGCAGATGATTGATCAGCTGGAGCGTACTCGGTGTTTGGATTTGGATGAATTTATTGTTCATGAGTTGAAAGCTGGCGATCGCCTCAATGAAATCAAAGGAAAAATCATCAGAATTATCAGACAACGTGAACATTACGGACTTGTCTACAAATTTAAGCTTTGACTGCAAACCGACAGCGACAATCATGATCAACCGTTGTCGGCATTACCAGTCAAAGACCAGTGGGCAATCATCACCAAAGATTTAAAGCTACCAAAAAACTGGCAAGAAAAAGATTTGCAACAAGCCATCACTTCCCGACTCCGAGAACATGGTTTTCAAGCTCGGTGTGAAGGTGGATTCCAAGGTGGTTATGCGGATATCGTTACTGATTGGCAGGATGGCACAGTAATTGAAATCAAAAAATATCTTGATAGAAAAAGAATTTATGAAGCCTACGGGCAGCTTAATTTATATTGTATGGGCAATGATTATAAGATGGTGATCGCCGGATTTATGCACCCATTTGAGCAACGAAAAACTAGGGCGATCGCTTCCATGATTGAACGTAATCCACTAGTACAAGTTTTGTTTATTTAGGTGCAGAATTAAACCGGCGCAAGCTGATCATCTGGTCAGAAGATGTCCCGGTTATCGAACCAGATGTCGAACATTCGGCATACCATCTGGCCTCTCGTTTCCAGGAAGTGACCCTAGAAAATATGCCGGATGTTCTTAGCGCGATCGCCCAAATTTACACGAACTACGGCAACTGCCTCGCTCTAACCTACTTGATGGAAATCTCTGCCGAATACTTTGGACTGATTGAGGAAGAAACCCAATGTACTACGACGACCTGAACTTTGAGGAAGAACTGCAACTGTCAGAAGAACAAATCCGCCGTCGCCATAATCAACGGTGGTTCTTGCGGCGGAATGCTGAACTGTTGCAGCAGGAGTTGGAATTAGAGGATGAGTTAATTAACGAAAACCCCGAATTAGCTCAGATGATCCACGAAATCAACACCCTAGAAACTCAAGCTCTTCATCGAGGTTTCGGCGGTGTTTTTGAAGGAGATGCTAGTGCTAAAAAATCGAATGTGTGGAATAAGTTTTTTCCTGGTTTGGGTTAGCAGTAAAAATTAATAATTTATATATTTAGCAGGTGATTGGTTATGATTCACAATACTCAAACAAGACTAGTTTCTCTACTCAAGCAAACCGCTTATGTTGGGCTGGGGTTTTTAGTTATGCTGTTGATTGTGGGTGGTCATCCTTCAGGATTTATCTTAGGGTTGAGTGTAGTGTTAGGTATTAGTTTTGTTGTTTGGTATGAAAATAAGATAAGTAGAAAATAACTAATTAAATTTTCTACAATAAAATTTGGATAAGATTCCTAGATTTTTTCAGAGATACTAAACCCTTGGAGATTTTTCATGACCTACACTCCACCTAAGATACTTAGTTTTGAAGAATTTATAACTGAACACGGGGACAATACGCGTTACGAACTAATTGATGGAGAATTAAGAGACATGGAACCTACAGGCCCTCACGAAGCTGTGGCAGGGAATATTGCAGGTAGAATCTATGTCGAAATCTTTCATTCTAATTTTAATTGGATAGTGCCAAAAACCTGTTTGATTAAGCCGCCTGCTGCTGAAGCTACAGCTTTGCGTCCTGATGTGATTGTTTTAGATAAAGAACAATTGGCGGGGGAACCTCTATGGCAAAAAGAACCCATTATTTGTAATGGTAAGACAATTAAGCTAGTTGCTGAAGTTGTCAGTACTAATTGGCAGGATGACTATGCTAGAAAAGTTGAAGAATATGCGTTTCTTAATATACCTGAATATTGGATTGTCGATTTTCGAGGATTGGGTGGTTTGCAATTTATTGGTAATCCAAAACAACCGACCTTCACTGTTTGTCAACTAGTTAATGGCGTATATGAACAACATAAATATCGCTTAGGAGAACTTATCTCATCTTGTTTGTTACCTAATTTACGGATGAAACTTGACGATATTATGCCAAGTTGAGTTATTTATCTATGAACTTTTGAGTAAACTGTAAAAAATTCTCTGCAATGGCTGTTAAACTATCTTGCTGCCAAATCAAAGCAGTTTCGATTACTGGTACTTGTTCTACTATAGAACGATAAACTACACCAGACCTTTGAAGGTTTTGTAAAGAAGATGGTACTATTGCCACACCAATTTGCGCCGATACTAATCCAATAATTGTTTGCATTTGAATCGCCTCCTGAACAATGTGAGGTTTGAAGTCTCCTTTCTGAAAAAGACCCATAACTAGATCGTAAAGTCCTGGTGCTAGATAGCGAGGAAACATGATTAAGGGTTCACTTAATAGCGATTCCACTGAAATATGTTCTTTTTGAGCCAATGAATGAGTTGAAGGCAAAGCTACGACTAGGCTTTCACTTTGAATGCAACTATAAGATAAAGTGTTATCCACTAATGGTGGATGAGCAAAACCCAGATGAATTCGGGAATCTTTGAGTGCTTGCTCCTGTTGACTGGTGGTTAGCTCTAGTAAAACTAATTCTACTTCTAAAAATTGCTGGCGAAATTCTCGCAAAATCAAGGGTAACAGATCGTAAATTGCCAAACTAGTAAATCCTATTCTCAGTTGACCTGTTTGCCCTTTTCCAATTCTTTGAGTCAGTGCTACTGCTGTTTCTAGTTGCTGAAGTAATCCATAAGCCTCTTGTAGAAAAACTTTGCCGGCTTCTGTTAGCTGTACTTGTCGCTTAGTCTTGCGATGAAACAGCTTTACTCCTATTTCTGCTTCTAGTTGCTGGAGTTGTTGGCTAAGAGGCGGTTGAGCTATATGCAATCTCTGAGCAGCGTTAGTGAAATGTAGTTCCTCAGCTACAGCAATAAAGTAACGCAAGTGCCTTAATTCCATTTTTTGATATTCTATAAGTCTTAATTACTAATAAATATATATTGGACATCTCAAAAATTTCTACATATCATACTCATACAAAGATTTGTTCCAGCTTTGAGTAATGAATAAAACAACAATGTCGGATAATTTAAGAAGCCGGGTTGTAACACAGGGTGTACAGCGATCGCCAAATCGAGCGATGCTCCGGGCTGTTGGGTTTGAAGATGCCGATTTTAACAAGGCAATTGTCGGTATTGCCAATGGTTACAGCACTATTACCCCTTGCAATATGGGGATAAACAAATTGGCACAAAGGGCAGAAGCTGGTATTAAAAGTGCTGGAGCTATGCCGCAAATTTTCGGTACAATTACCATCAGTGACGGTATTTCGATGGGAACTGAAGGGATGAAATATTCCCTGGTATCAAGAGAAGTGATTGCCGATTCCATTGAAACTGCTTGTACTGGACAAAGCATGGATGGTGTATTGGCAATTGGTGGTTGTGATAAAAATATGCCAGGAGCAATGCTGGCGATCGCCCGAATGAATATTCCCGCGATTTTTGTCTACGGTGGTACAATCAAACCCGGACATTATAACGGTCGTGATTTAACTGTAGTCAGTTCCTTTGAAGCAGTGGGACAATACAGTGCTGGCAAAATCGACGAAACTGAATTAACAGCCGTTGAACAAAACGCTTGTCCGGGTGCGGGTTCCTGTGGTGGGATGTACACAGCTAACACCATGTCTTCGGCATTTGAAGCAATGGGGATTAGTCTACCTTATTCTTCCACAATGGCTGCCGAAGATGCCGAAAAAGCCGACAGTACAGAAAAATCTGCGTTTATTTTAGTAGAAGCTATTCGTAAGCAATTATTACCGCGCCAGATTATCACCCGCAAATCTATAGAAAATGCTATTTCGGTAATTATGGCAGTTGGTGGTTCTACTAATGCAGTATTGCATTTTCTGGCGATCGCCAGTGCGGCTGGTGTGGAATTGACCATCGATGACTTTGAAACTATCCGTGGTCGTGTGCCTGTTTTGTGCGATTTAAAACCCAGTGGTAGATACGTCGCTACAGATTTGCACAAAGCTGGCGGTATTCCGCAAGTCATGAAAATGCTGCTGGTACATGATTTACTACATGGTGACTGTATTACCATCAGTGGTCAAACCATTGCCGAAGTTCTTGCCGATGTGCCGCATGAACCCAGGGCTGACCAAGATGTGATTCGTCCTTGGGATAAACCGATGTATGCTCAAGGTCACTTGGCAGTTCTCAAAGGTAATCTCGCTACTGAAGGTGCAGTGGCTAAAATTACCGGGGTGAAAAAACCAGTCATTACCGGCCCCGCCAGAGTATTTGAATCAGAAGAAGCTTGTTTAGATGCGATTTTGGCAGGCAAGATTAAAGCAGGTGATGTCCTGGTGATTCGTTACGAAGGCCCCAAAGGTGGCCCTGGAATGCGGGAAATGTTAGCGCCTACCTCGGCAATTATCGGTGCTGGTTTGGGTGATTCCGTAGGGTTAATTACCGATGGACGCTTCTCTGGCGGTACTTACGGGATGGTAGTTGGTCACGTTGCCCCAGAAGCATCTGTAGGGGGAGCGATCGCCTTAGTCGAAGAAGGTGATACTATCACCATTGATGCCCCAGCGCGGCTATTACAGTTGAATATTTCGGATGAAGAATTAGCCCGCCGCCGTGCTAATTGGCAACCCCCAGCCCCACGTTACACTAAAGGCGTATTGGCGAAATATGCCAAGTTGGTATCTTCCAGTAGCCTTGGTGCAGTCACAGACTTAGGTTTGTTCCATTGATAACCACAAAAGTAGATATGTTTTGCTACTTCCCAACTTTACAAATCAAAATCGAGAGAAAATGTTTCATTGCCTGAATCCTCTGGTTTAGATCCAGTCGATACATTGCTAACAGACTGTCGAGATGCTTCCGAATTAAGGTCTATTTCGTTGTAATCTGACGTATGTTCTATTGGTTGCTGTGTAGTTAACACTCCTTTTTTAAATGCAAAATAGCAATCGATAATGAAATGAATAGTTTCCACATAGCTTTTGTCTAATTGTTTAGCCTCTGCTAGTATGCGTTGACGATAACTATTTCTAATGCGTACTTTGTCTAAGACATCATCTTGATTATTCGCCATTGCTTTGTCCTACCGGGTTTTTAAGAATTTTTGTTGACTATTGCTTTGGCCATCTCCAATAGCCCGACTGCATTAGCCTCTACTGGATTGTCCAGGACTTTAAACCCATTTTTCTCTAAAAGCTTTTTAAACCCCGGCAATAGACAGCCACCACCAATTGCCCAAATTTCATCACCTTGGTGTTTGGCATCGAGCGCCATACCTACTACTTTTTTCAAATACTTCTCATACCAATCCTTGAAGCAAGCCATGTAAACATCTTTAATATCTATGTCACGGTTATATTTGGTATGACCGTTCTCCAGACAAAATCGCACTTTCGATGGATCTCCCAACTTCCCGCCATTAAGATGTTTCATTTTTTGGGCAATTTCATCAATGAGAACTTCTACACCGACTGGGTAAGGGGTATGTACTTCCCGTTTGCCTTGGGTGTATCGGGAATACAGTGTTGTGCCATTACCAAAGTCGATAACTGTTAATTTCTTCGGTAATGCTTGGCCAAACAATGCCCCCATTCCTTCGGGAACAACTTTTAGCACTTCTACCTTGACTTCTGAGGGTTTGCCAGCCAGGACAGCGTGGTATTCTCCATTGAGTACTTGGGTTAAGTCTTTTGCTAGAGCGACATCATGCAAGCTGACGACTAACTTTAAATGCCATGCTTTGCGGTGTGGCAAATGTGCTAATGCTCCCAA